>NZ_JBEZNL010000058.1:0-38805 GCF_040653275.1 Streptomyces sp. NPDC048002
GCCCACCCCCCCCGCCACGCCCCCGCCCCCCCGCGGCGCGCGCCCGGTCTCCCGCCGGTTGTTCCGGGGTCGGGGGGCCCCCCCCCCGCGACGCGGGCTGGTCGGCTCGACGCGCGGGCTAGTCGGCTCGGCGCGCGGGCCGGCCGGCCGCGTCCAGGCGGGTCTGGGCGCTGTCCAGCAGCATCTCCAGGGCCGTGGGGTAGGCGCTGGTGACCATGCGGGTGGCGAGCAGGGGGGCCGCTTCCGCGATGCGGGGGTGGGTGGTGCGGGGCAGCCGCGCGTACGTGGAGCGCCACATCTCCTCGTCGGCGTGGAGCGCGGCGGAGGGCAGCGCCAGCGAGGCCGCGTCCAGGGCGGCGAAGGCGAGCGTCTGGTCGATGAAGGCGTGGTAGACGCGCACGGTCTCGGCCAGCGGGAACCCGGCCGAGCGCAACACGTCGAGCACGGCCTCGTCGACGGCGAGTTCGTTGGCCCGGCCGGTGACCCGGCTGGTGGTGAGCAGGGCCGCCTGCGGATGGGCGAGGTAGGCGGCGTGGATCCGCAGCCCGACCGCGGTGAGGTCCGCCCGCCACCGGCCCGTGGGCCGCCAGCCGTGCAGGGCCTGGCCGATGAGCGCGTCGCCGATGGCGAGGGTAAGGTCGTCCATGCTGCGGAAATAGCGGTAGAGGGTGCTCGGGTCGGCATCCAGGGCCAGTCCCAGCCGGCGTGCGGTCAGACCGGTACTGCCGTGTTCGCGCAGCAACCGCAGCGCGGTGTCCACGATCAGCGCCTCGGACAGCACCGTGCCGCTCTTCGTCGGACGCCGTCGGCGCCGCTTCTCCTCGGGAACCACCGGCTTCGGCACACGCACTCCCGTCTTATGCCAACGCCATTGACCTTACTCCCCGCGCGGGCGTTGTATCTCCACCAGGGCCCCTCGTTCCTCCACCTCCGACAGGGAGTTCTCGTCATGCGTGTTCTGCTCGTGGGCGCCGGCGGTGTCGGTACCGCCGTGACCCGGATCGCCGCCCGCCGCCCGTTCTTCGAGGCGATGGTGGTCGCCGACTACGACCCCGCCCGGGCCGAGGCGGCCGCCGCCTTCGTCGACGACCCGCGGTTCCTGGCCGAGCGCGTCGACGCCGGCGACGAGGCGGCGGTGACCGCGCTGCTGCGCCGGCACTCCTGCGACGTGCTGCTCAACGCCACCGACCCGCGCTTCGTGATGCCCCTGTTCCGGGCCGCGCGGTCGGCCGGCGCCACCTATGTCGACATGGCGATGTCCCTTTCCCGCCCGCACGCGGAGCGCCCGTACGCCGAGTGCGGGGTCAAGCTCGGCGACGAGCAGTTCGCCGAGGCCGAGGAGTGGGCGAAGGAGGGCCGTCTGGCCCTGGTCGGCATGGGCGTGGAGCCCGGCCTGTCGGACGTCTTCGCCCGGCACGCCGCCGACGAACTCTTCGACGAGATCGAGGAGATCGGAGTCCGCGACGGCGCCAATCTCAGCGTCGAGGGCTACGACTTCGCGCCCTCGTTCAGCATCTGGACGACGATCGAGGAGTGCCTGAACCCGCCCGTCGTGTACGAGGCCGGGCGGGGCTGGTTCACCACCGAACCCTTCAGCGAACCCGAGGTGTTCGACTTCCCCGAGGGCATCGGCCCGGTGGAGTGCGTGAACGTGGAGCACGAGGAGGTGCTGCTCGTGCCGCGCTGGGTCGAGGCGCGCCGCGTCACCTTCAAGTACGGCCTGGGCGAGGAGTTCATCAGCACGCTGAAGACCCTGAACCTGCTGGGCCTGGACCGCACGGAGCCGGTGACCGTGCCGGGCCCGGACGGGCCGGTGCGGGTCTCCCCCCGCGACGTGGTCGCCGCCTGTCTGCCCGACCCGGCCACGCTGGGCGACCGGATGCGCGGCAAGACCTGCGCGGGCACCTGGGTGCGCGGCGTGAAGGACGGCGCACCGAGGGAGGTGTACCTCTATCACGTGGTCGACAACGAGTGGTCGATGGCGGAGTACGGCAGCCAGGCCGTGGTCTGGCAGACGGCGGTCAACCCGGTCGTCGCGCTCGAACTCCTCGCCACGGATGCCTGGTCGGGATCCGGGGTACTCGGTCCGGAGGCGTTCCCGGCCCGCCCGTTCCTGGATCTGCTGACCGCGTACGGCTCCCCCTGGGGCATGCGCGAGCAGTGATCCCTCCCGACTCGGAACTCGCCGGTTTCACTCCCGTATCGACAGGTCACCCGAAGGGGAGTAAAGCATCCGAAAGGGCACGAACTACTGGGAGTGCAGGTGACTTCGATGGACGACTGGCGTGACTCCGCCGTATGCCGTGACGAGGATCCCGACCTCTTCTTCCCGATCGGGACCTCCGGGCCGGCCCTGTTGCAGACCGTGCAGGCGAAGGCCGTCTGCGGGCGCTGTCCGGTGCGGGAACACTGTCTGGACTGGGCGTTGGAGACCCGTCAGACGGTCGGCGTGTGGGGCGGCACCAGCGAGGGCGAACGACTCGCCCTGCTCCGGCGGGCGTCCGCACGCCGCAGTGCCGGCTGAGGCCGCCGGAGGAACCGGAGGGGCCCGACCATGAGCATCCGTATCCGCCGCGTGCAGGAACCGCCCGAACCGGCGGACGGCACGCGTGTGTTGATCGACCGGCTGTGGCCGCGCGGGGTGTCGAAGGCGGCGGCCGCTCTGGACGAGTGGCCCAAGGCGATCACGCCCTCGACCGAGCTGCGCCGCTGGTACCACGCGGGCGAGGGCACGTACGAGGAGTTCGCCCGCCGGTACGAGGCGGAGCTGTCCGCCCCGGAGGCCGTCGAACTTCTCGCTCATGTGCGGGAGTTGGCGAGCGAGGGCCCACTGACCCTGGTGACGGCCGTGAAGACGCCCGAGCGGAGTCACGCGAGTGTCCTCGCCCGGCTGCTGGGCGGCTGAGGAGGAAGGGCCCGGCCGTCGGCGGCCGGGCCCTTCCGTCGTACCGGGGGCTCAGGCCGTCTGCTGGGCGGCCGCCCGGCCCGCCGCGCGGCCGGAGAAGAGGCAGCCGCCGAGGAAGGTGCCCTCCAGGGCGTTGTAGCCGTGGACACCGCCGCCGCCGAAGCCGGCCACCTCACCGGCCGCGTACAGGCCCTCGACGGGAGAGCCGTCGGCGCCCAGCGCGCGGGAGTCGAGGTCGGTCTGGATGCCGCCGAGGGTCTTGCGGGTGAGGATGTGCAGCTTGACGCCGATCAGCGGGCCCGCGGCGGGGTCGAGGACGCGGTGCGGGGTGGCGACCCGGCCGAGGCGATCGCCGATGTAGCGGCGGGCGTTGCGGATGCCCTGGATCTGGGCGTCCTTGCTGTAGGTGTTGGCGAGTTGGAGGTCGCGGGCCTCGATCTGGCGGCGCACCTCGGCGGCGTCGAGCAGCGGCTTGTCGGTCAGCCCGTTCATCTTCTCCACGAGCTGCTCCAGGTTGGGGGCGGTGACGAAGTCGGCCCCCTGGCGCAGGAAGGCGTCGACCGGGCCGGGCGCGCCCTTGCCGAGCACCCGCTCCTTCAGGAACGCCGCCCGGTCCTTGGCGGTGATGTCGGGGTTCTGCTCGGAGCCGGAGAGCGCGAACTCCTTCTCGATGATCTTCTGGGTGAGGATGAACCAGGAGTGGTCGTGTCCGGCGATGTCCTCGGTGGTGCGCAGGTGCTTGAGGGTGCCGAGGGTGTCGTAGCCGGGCAGGCACGGGTCGGGCAGGCGGCGGCCCAGCGCGTCGAACCACATCGAGGACGGGCCGGGCAGGATGCGGATGCCGTGGCCGGGCCAGATCGGGTCCCAGTTCTGGATGCCCTCGGTGTAGTGCCACATGCGGTCGCGGTTGACGAGGCGCACGCCGGCCGCGGCGCTGATGTCGAGCATGCGGCCGTCGACGTAGGCGGGGACGCCGGTGACCATGCGAGCGGGCGGGGTGCCGAGGCGCTCGGGCCAGTAGCGGCGGACGATGTCGTGGTCGGCGCCGATGCCGCCGCTGGTGACGACGACGGCCTGCGCGGTGAGTTCGAACTCGCCCACGGCCTCGCGGCTGGACTTCACACCCCGGGCGGAGTTGTCGTCGGCGAGGAGGGTGCCGCGCACGCCCTTGGTCCGGCCCTCCTCGATGACGAGTTCGTCGACCCGGTGGCGGTGGTGGAAGGTCAGCAGCCCGTCGCGCGCCGCCTGCCGGGCGTACTCGACGAAGGGCTCGACCACGCCGGTGCCGGTGCCCCAGGCGATGTGGAAGCGGGGCACGGAGTTGCCGTGGCCGTGCGCCCTGAGGTCGCCGCGCTCGGCCCAGCCGACGGTGGGCAGGAACCTGATGCCGTGGCCCTGGAGCCAGGACCGCTTCTCCCCGGCCGCGAACTCGACGTAGGCGCGCGCCCAGCGCACCGACCAGGAGTCCTCGTCGTCCTCGCGGTCGAAGCCGGCGCTGCCCTGCCAGTCGTTCCAGGCCAGTTCGAAGGAGTCCTTGATCTTCAGGCGGCGCTGTTCCGGGGAGTCGACGAGGAACAGCCCGCCGAAGGACCAGAAGGCCTGTCCGCCGAGGTTGTTGGCGTTCTCCTGGTCCAGCAGGGCTACCCGGCGCCCCCGGCTGGTGAGTTCGTGTGCGGCGACCAGGCCCGCGAGGCCCGCTCCGACGACGATGACGTCGGCATCCATGCGACCGTTCCCTTCCTCGGTGGGGGTGTTCCTCAGTGGGGGTGTTCCTCAGTGGGGGGTGCCGCTGCCGTCGGTCAGCAGGGCGGTGAGCAGTTGCTTGAGCCAGGCGCGGGCGCCGTCGACGTCCTTGTCCAGCAGCAGTTGGGTGGTGACTCCGTCGTACGCGGCGACGACCGCGTGGGCCGCGCCGTCACCGTCGCCGAGGACGGCGGGCAGCGCGGTGTGCC
This sequence comes from Streptomyces sp. NPDC048002, assembly GCF_040653275.1. Taxonomy (NCBI): domain Bacteria; kingdom Bacillati; phylum Actinomycetota; class Actinomycetes; order Kitasatosporales; family Streptomycetaceae; genus Streptomyces; species Streptomyces sp. NPDC048002. The sequence goes on from NZ_JBEZNL010000058.1 coordinate 4,858, forward strand.
CGGTGGCGCGGGCGAGACGGTCGGCGATGGCGGCGCGCAGCCGCTCGCGGTGTTCCAGCAGGCTCCGCGCGACGGCCGGGTCCCGGGCGGCGTGGACCAGGAAGTCGGTCTTCACCAGGAGCCAGTCCACGTCGAGCAGCAGCACCTCGGTGACCCGGTCCACGGAGGCCGGCACGTCCAGGTCGGGGCCGTCCGACGCCAGCGCCCCCGCGACCTGTTCGGCGATCAGGTCGGCGCGCTGCCGGTAGAGGGCGAAGAACAGCTCGTCCAGGCTGTCGAAGTTGGAGTAGAAGGCGCCCCGGCTGTATCCGGCCGCCTCGCAGACCTCCTCGATGGAGACCCGGCCGAAGCCCTTGGCGGCGAAGACCTCGAACGCGGCGTCGAGCAGATTGGCGCGCGTCCGCACGCGACGCCTGGTCACCCGGCCCGTCGTTCGCTCCGCCATCCTGACCGCCCCTCGATCGCCCCTCGTTCGATACGGGAATGTATCCGATACACCAGTGCATCGAAAGGGCCACGACGCACACTTTCCGGCCACCGGAGAGGATGGGAACAGATTTTCGATTCAGGAGTACGCTGGTCCCATGACCACGCACCTCCAGGGCTCCCTCTTCGACCAGACGGACCACCTGGGACTCGGCGACCTCCACGGGATCCGCCGGACCGAACTGGGCCGCGGCGCCTGGATCGACGTGCTGCCCGGCTGGCTGAGCGGCTCCGACCTCCTGTTCGAACAGCTGGCCGCCGAGGTCCCCTGGCGCGCCGAGCGCCGGACGATGTACGACCAGGTGGTCGACGTACCGCGGCTGCTCGCCTTCTACGGCGCGGACGACCCGCTGCCGCATCCCGTGCTGGACGAGGCGCGGGCCGCGCTCTCGGCGCACTACGCGGGGGAACTGGGCGAGCCCTTCACCACGGCCGGGCTGTGCCACTACCGCGACGGACGCGACAGCGTCGCCTGGCACGGCGACCGGATCGGACGGGGCGCCCGCGAGGACACCATGGTCGCGATCCTCTCGGTGGGCGCGCCCCGGGACCTGCTGCTGCGGCCGGTGGGCGGCGGGGACACCGTGCGCCGCCCGCTCGGCCACGGCGACCTGATCGTGATGGGCGGCTCCTGCCAGCGGACGTGGGAGCACGCGATCCCCAAGTCGACGCGTGCGGCGGGGCCGCGCATCAGCGTCCAGTTCCGGCCGCACGGCGTGCAGTGAGCCCGGCGCCGGACCCCCGGGGCCCACGGCTCTGGTTGGCTGTCCGCGACGGGCATCCCCCAGCGGACGGCGGGACCATCATGCGGGCACGGGCACGGGCACGGGTACGGGTACGGGTACGGCAGGTCGCCGACGGCACCTTTCTGGTGCACGGTTCCGACACCAACTGGGTCGTGCTCGCCGAGGGGGACGCGCTGACCCTGGTCGACACCGGGTACCGGGGCGACCGGCAGCACCTGCTCGCCTCCCTCGCCGAGGTGGGCGGCGGGCCGGAGTCGGTGGTGGCCGTGCTCGTCACCCACGCGCACAACGACCATGTGGGCTCGGCCGAGTTCCTTCGGGCGGCGCACGGCACGCCGGTGCTGCTGCACGAGGCGGAGGTGCCGCACGCGCGGCGCGAGTTCCTGCACCAGGTGACGGCCGCCCGGGTCCTGCGCAACGCCCGGCGTCCGGGGGTCCTGCCGTGGGCGCTGCGGGCGGTCCGCTCCGGCGGCACCGCGCACCTCCCGGTCACCGCACCGCGGGCGTTCCCGACGGGGGCCCCGCTGGACCTGCCGGGGCGGCCGGTCCCCGTGCACACCCCCGGGCACACCGGCGGCCACTGCGCCTTCCACCTCCCGGACGTCGGCGCGCTGATCTCGGGGGACGCGCTGGTCAGCGGCCATCCGACGTCCCGGGTCGAGGGGCCGCAGCTGCTGCCGGACATGTTCCACCACCGGCGGGCCGAAGCCCTCGCCTCCCTCGACGTGCTCGCCGCACTCGACGGCGACCTGCTGCTGCCCGGCCACGGCCCCGCCCACCGCGGTCCACTGGGTGAATCGGCTCTTCAGGCACGCGAACGGGCCGTCTAGGGTGAGCTGACGATCACCGGCGAGACGAGGACACCCGCCCATGGCCCTGCAGATCAGCGCGACCAACCCGGAGCACCCCGCGCTCCTGCTGGAGCTGCCCTGGCACCTGCCGCTGGAGGAGTGGCCGGAGCACCACCTCGTACCGCTGCCGCGCGGCATCTCCCGGCACGTCGTCCGCTACGCGCGAGCCGGCGCCGAGGTCATCGCGGTGAAGGAGCTGGCCGAGCGCCCGGCGCTGCGCGAGTACGAACTCCTGCGCGACCTGGACCGGCTGGGCATCCCGGCGGTGGACCCGCTCGCCGTGGTCACCGGACGCCTCGACGCCGACGGGGCACCCCTGGAGTCGGTGCTGGTCACCCGGCACCTCGGCGGTTCACTGCCGTACCGGTCGATGTTCGAGACGACGATGCGTCCGGCGACCATGCACCGGCTGATGGACGCCCTGGCCGTGCTGCTGGTGCGGCTGCACCTGGCCGGGTTCGCCTGGGGCGACTGCTCGCTGTCCAACACGCTCTTCCGGCGCGACGCCGGCGCCTACGCCGCCTACCTGGTCGACGCCGAGACCGGCGACCTGCACCCGCGGCTGAGCGACGGTCAGCGCGACTACGACCTGGACCTGGCCCGGGTCAACATCAGCGGTGAGCTGCTGGATCTGGAGGCGTCCGGGGCGCTGCACCCCTCGGTGGACCCGATCGAGTTCGGCACCGAGATCTGCGCCCGCTACCACGGCCTGTGGCAGGAGCTGACCCGCACCTCGGTCTACCCGGCCGGCAAGTACCACTACATCGAGCGGCGCATCCGCCGCCTCAACGACCTCGGCTTCGACGTCGCCGAGATGCAGATCGAGCACTCGTCGAACGGTCACACCGTCACCTTCGTGCCCAAGGTCGTCGACGCCGGCCACCACCAGCGGCAGCTGCTGCGGCTGACCGGCCTGGACACCGAGGAGAACCAGGCCCGGCGGCTGCTGAACGACCTGGAGAGCTGGATGGCCACCCAGGACGACTACGCCCCGGGCGACCCCCTGGCGGCCCGCCCCGAGGTGCTCGCGCACCGGTGGGTCCGGGACGTCTTCCGCCCCACCGTGCGCGAGGTCCCGCTCGACGTGCGCGGCTCGATGGACCCGGCGGAGATCTACCACGAGCTGCTGGAGCACCGCTGGTACCTGTCCGAGCGCGCGCAGCACGACATCGGGCTGGACACGGCCGTGGCGGACTACGTCAGCAACATCCTCCCCAAGGCCCGCGAGACGCTCCAGCCCGTGTCGGAGGAGGCGGGCTGAGTCAGGACGCGGGCGGCACCACGGCCACCGGGCACTCGGAGTGGTGCAGCACCCCGTGCGCGACCGAGCCGATGCGGGCGCCCACGGCCGTACGGCGGGCGCGGCGGCCGACGACCATCAGCTGCGCGCGCCGGGCGACCGAGAGCAGCACCTGTCCGGCGCTGCCCATCTCGACGTGCTCCACGACCGGCACCTCGGGGAACCGCTCGCGCCACGGCTGCACCGCGGAGGCCAGCGCCTTCCGCTCGTACGGTTCGAGACCGCCCGCGTCGTCCAGCAGCTTCAGGGAGGAGGGGCTGTAGGCGAACAGCGGGGGCAGCGTCCAGGCGCGGACGGCCCGGACGGCGGCCCCGCGCGCGGCGGCCGTCTCGAAGGCGAACCGCAGGACGGCCTCGCTGTCCTCCGGCTCGCCCTGCTGGCCGACGACGATCTCGTGCCCGGCGACCTCGGCGGACGGCTGGTCCCCGGCGCGCACCAGGACGACCGGGCGTTCGGCCTCCACGATCACCTGCTGTCCCACGGAACCGAGCAGGAAGCCGACCACGGCTCCGTGCCCGCGCGACCCGAGGACCAGCGTCTCGGCGTCCACCGCGGCGGCGACCAGCGTGTCGACGGCACCGCCCTCGGCGGCGTCGACGGACACCTCCAGACCGGAGTGGCGCTCGCGGACCTCCCGGGCGGCCTGCTCCACCGCCTCCCGGGCCCACTCGGCCTGCTGGTCCGGACCGGCCTCGGCCAGCGTCTCGATGGACTGGAACCGCCAGGCGTGCACCACGCGCAGCGCCAGTCCGCGCCGGACCGCCTCGCGGGCCGCCCACCCGAGGGCGGCCGCGCTCTCCTCGGTACCGTCGAATCCTGCCGTGATCGGGCGCGTCATTGCGGGTGCCTCCCTGCTTGGCGGTCCTGTCCGTCGCACCCAGTCTTCACTACGTCCGCCCGTGCGCCGGTCCCAGGCGGGCCCGGCCGCCGTCCAGGGTGAGGGCCAGGCCCGCCTCGGTGACCTCCACGGTGGTCGCGGTCAGCCCCAACGGGTAGTCCCGCGGGGCGCGTTCGGCGAGCGCCCGTTCGATCCGCCCGGTGAGCGCCTCGGGTGCGGGACGGCCCAGGACGCTGACGCTCTCCAACTCCAGGGCCAGCCTGCCGTCCTGGAGCGCGGGGCGCAGCACGGCCCGGCCGAGCCCGCCCTGGAGACCGAGGGTGACGGTCCCCGCCGGTTCGTCGAGGCGCACCTCGGTCACCGGCAGCCCCTCGGGCGCGGCCGCCCGCAGTGAGGCGGCGGGGATCTCCACCTCGGCGTGGGTGCGGTCGACCGTGCCGGAACGCCCGCCGGTCAGCCGCAGGCCGGTGACACGGGCCCGTACCGCGACGTCCGGGAGGCGGCCCAGCGTGGCGTGTTCGCCGGTGACGGTCACCGCGTCCAGGCGCCGGTCGAACAGGTCGAGCAGCGCCGGTCCGCCTTCCACCTCGATCTCGCCGCCCTCGCCGAGCATCCGTTCGGCCGCGGCGGAGAGCCGGTCGTGCAGCAGCGCGCGGGCGGTGAACTCGGCGGCGGCGAGGGCCGACAGGACGAGGGCGAGCGTCACCGCGGCGACCGTGGCGGTGCGGTGCCGCCGGACGCGGGCGAGGTTCATCGCCGCTCCGCGGGGACCGGGGCCGGTGCGGGCGCGGTGGCGGGGCCCTCGGCCGGGCCCTCGGGGTCGAGATGCGGCAGGAGCCGGTCCAGCCGGGCGGGCAGCCACCAGTTGGCGCGGCCCAGCAGGTACATGGTGGCGGGCACCAGGACGAGCCGTACGACGGTGGCGTCGAGGACCACGCTGACGCCCAGGCCCAGGGCCAGCATCTTGATCACGACGTCGGTGGAGAGCAGGAAGGCCAGGAAGACGCTGGTCATGATGAGCGCGGCGCAGGTGATGACGCGAGCGGTCCCGGCCAGCCCGGCGGCGACGCTGGTGTGGTTGTCGCGGGTGCGCAGCCAGGACTCGCGGACCCGGGACAGCAGGAAGACCTCGTAGTCCATGGAGAGGCCGAAGACGATCGCGAACATCATCATCGGGACGTACGACTCGACGGGGACGGGCTCGTCCACGCCGAGCAGGGAGCCGCCCCAGCCCCATTGGAAGACGGCGACGACGACGCCGTAGGACGCCGCGATGGAGAGCAGGTTGAGCACGGCGGCCTTGAGCGCGACGACGGGGCTGCGGAAGACGGTCAGCAGGAGCAGGAAGGCCGCCGCGACCACGACCGCGACGATCACCGGCAGCCGGTCGGCCATCACGTCCCGGAAGGTCAGCTGGGCCGCGGTCACGCCGGTGACGTGCCCCTCGGCGCCCGAGCCGGCGAGGGTCTCGGGCAGGGTGTCCTCGGTGAGGCGGTGCATCAGGTCCGAGGTGGCCTCCTCCTGGGGGCCGGTGTCCGGGGTGACGGTGGCGATCAGCAGGGCGCCGTCGTCGGTGGCGGCGGGGGTGCCGACCCGGTCGACGCCCGGGGTCGCGGCCAGTGCCCGGTGCAGGGAGGCGGAGAGCGCGGCCGGGTCGGCCCGGGTCCCTTCCAGGTCGACGACCACGGTGAACTGGCCGTTCCGGCCCGGCCCGAAGCCGTCGGCGATCAGGTCGTGGGCGCGCCGGTCGGTGTAGCTCGTCGGGTCGGAACCGTGGTCCACGTGACCGAGGCGCAGGGAGGCGGCGGGGATCGCGAGGACGCCCAGGACCAGCGTGCCCACGGCGAGGAAGAGCCAGGGGCGGCGCCCCACGGTGGCCGCCCAGCGGTGCCAGGTGTCTGCGGTGCCGCTCGGCTCGTGGACCGGGGTGCGCACCCGGAGGCGGTCGATCCGCCGGCCCAGGAGGCCGAGGAGCGCGGGGCCCAGGGTGAGCGCGGCGACGGCGGCGACCAGGACGGTCAGCGCGGCGGCGGCGCCGAGCGTGCCGATGAACGTGACCCCGGACGCGTACAGCCCGCCCAGGGCGAGGGCGACGGTCGCCGCGGCCACGACGACCGCGCGGCCACTGGTGGCCACGGCCCGGCCGGCCGCCTCGGCGGGGTCGTCGAGGTCGTCCAGGAGCCGCCGGTGACGGGTGATCAGGAAGAGGGTGTAGTCGATGCCGACGCCCAGGCCCATCATCGTGGCCAGGGTGGGCGCCGCGTTGCCGAAGGTGAACACGGCGGCGAGCAGCCCGAGCAGGGAGAGGCCCGTCAGCAGTGCCACGACGGCGGTCAGCAGGGGCAGTCCGGCGGCGGCCAGGCTGCCGAACCCGGCCAGCAGGACGACCACGGCGGTGACGAGTCCGATCCCCTCCGACAGCAGGTGCCCCGACTCGGGGCGCGCCGCCTGTCCCAGCGGGCCGCCGTACTCGACCTGGAGGCCGTCGGCGCGCAGTCCGCGCACGGCGTCGTCGACACCGTCCAGGTACGCGTCGTCGAAGCGGACCGGGCTCGCGGTGAAGCGGACGGTGACGATGCCGGTGGTGCCGTCGGCGGAGACCGCTCCGGGCGTGCCGAGCGGATCGCTCACCGAGATGACCTCGGGCAGCCGCTCCAGTGCGGCCACTGCGGTGTCCACGGCACGCTCGTGGCCGTCGAGGGGTTCACCGCCGGTGTGCAGCACGACGGTCGAGGCGGAGCCGCGGACGGCGTCGGACCCGTGCTCCTCCAGCAGGTCGGCGCCGGTCTGAGCGGAGGTGCCGGGGAGCGCGAAGTCGTCGTCGAAGCCGCCGCCCCGGGCGCGGTCGGCGCCGAGGGCGGTGAGCAGCACGAGCAGCCAGGCGGCGACGACCCACCACGGGCGTCGTGCGCACCCGCGGCCGAGCCGGTGCAGAAGTCCGGGGCGCGCCCGGTGTGGTGCGGGGGTTGTGGTCATGGGTCTGTTCCGGTCGGGCCCCGAGGGGCGGAAACGTTCTCACCCGGCCGCCGTCCGGGCCGGGTCGTACGGGTGACGGCGCGGGCGGGTCGTAAGGGTGACGGCGCGGCCGGGTCGTAAGGGTGACGGCGCGGCCGGGTCGTAAGGGTGGCTGTGCGGGCGGGTCGTAAGGGTGGCTGTGCGGGCGGGTCGTAAGGGTGGCTGTGCGGGCGGGTGACGGCGCGGGCGGGTCGCACGGGTGGCTGTGCGGCCGGGTCGCACGAGTGCGGTAGAGCCGGGTCGTAAGGGTGGCTGCGCGGCCGGGTCGTACGGGTGACGGAGCGGGCGGTCCCACGAGTGACGGCGCGGGCGGGTCGTAAGGGTGGCTGCGCGGCCGGGTCGCACGAGTCACGGCTGGGCGGGGTCGTGAGGGTGGCGGCGCGGCCTGGTCAGTCCGCGTGCCAGAAGTCGGCGCGTCGCTCGGCCCAGCGCCGGACGCCTTCGCCGTAGGCGCCGGAGAGCGCCTTGTCCCGGATCTCGCCGGCGCGTTCGCGGCGCTCGGCGGCGGAGAGACCGCGCAACTCCCGCAGGTCGTCCCGGAGTTCCTCCGGGAGGGCCTGGAAGCGGCGCCGAAGCTCCGCGAGGCGCGGCTCCGCCGACAGCGGTGTGCCGGCCACCGCGGTCGCCGGGGCGGCGGCCCCGGCGACGGCGGTGCCGTCCGCCCAGGGCGCCGACCACACGAGCGCGGTCACGGCGGCGGCCGTGACGGCGGCCGCCGTGGCGGTGCGGGTACGGCGGGACGGAGTGGTGCCGTCGCGGTGCATGGGGTCCTCCCCTTGATCGGTTGCGGTGCCAGCCTGGCCGGGGCGTGCGAGGACGGGGTTCGGCGCGTGTTCGGGGCGTGTAAGGGCTCGGGGCCGGGGTCCCCGGGCGCGGCGCGCGGCGGTTAGCATCGGCAGCCCGGTCCGGGAAGAGAGAGGCGCATGGCGGAGAACAAGGGGCTCGTCCTGGTCGTCGAGGACGAACACAACATCGCCGACCTCCAGCGCCGCTACCTGAGCCGGGAGGGCTTCGGGGTGCACGTCGAGTCCGACGGCGACGCGGCCCTGGCCGCCGCCCGCAGGATGCGCCCCGCGGCGATCGTGCTGGACATCGCGCTGCCCGGCACCGACGGCATGGAGGTCTGCCGACGGCTGCGCGCGGAGGGCGACTGGACGCCCGTGCTGTTCGTGACGGCCCGCGACGAGGTCACCGACCGCGTCCTCGGCCTGGAACTCGGCGGCGACGACTACCTGACCAAGCCCTTCTCCCCGCAGGAACTGGTCGCGCGGGTCAAGAGCCTGCTGCGGCGCGCCGCCGGGCCCGGGACCGACCCGGTGCGCCGGGTCGGACGCCTCGCGCTGGACACCGGGCGGCGCACCCTGCACGTCGACGGTGAGCCGGTGGAGCTGACGACCACCGAGTTCAACCTGCTCGCCTTCCTGATGCACCACCCCGGCCAGGTCTTCGCCCGCGAGCAGCTGCTCGCGCAGGTGTGGGGGTACGCCGGGTACCGGGACACCCGGGTGATGGACGTCTACGTCTCCCAGTTGCGCGCGAAACTCGGCGACGCGAGCCCCCTGCGCACGGTGCGCGGGGTCGGCTACGGCGTCACCGACCCCGGCCGATGACCGGCGCGGGGCGCCGTCGCGGGTCCCTGGCGGGCGGCATCGTGCTGCTCACCACCACCGTGGCGCTGGTCGCCGTGCTGCTGACCGGCCTGTTCTCCTGGCGGATGATCCGCACCAGCGCGGAGGCCCAGGAGCGCGACCAGCTGACCCGGCAGGCGGAGGTGATGGCCCGCACCCCGCCGCTGGCCGGGTGGATGCTGCGCCGGCAGGAACGCATCGCCGGGCCCGAGCACCTCCGGCTCGCCCTGGTCGACCCCTCCGGCCGCGTGGAGGGGCCCGCCGCCGCGGTCGTCGACGACTCCCTGCGTGCGGCACTGCTGGCCGGTGACACGGTCTCGGCCACCGCCCGGCTCGACGGAGGGACCGTGCTGGTGGAGGGGGTTCCGACGGCGACGGGCGGCGGTCTGGTGCTGACCCAGCCGATGAGCGCCGTGGACGAGGCCAGCGACCGCACCCGCGGGGCCCTGGTCGTTCCGCTGGTCCTGGGCCTGGCGGGCGCGGCGCTGGCGGGGGCGCTGCTGGGCCGGCGGCTGGCCCGCCCGCTGGTCTCGGCGGCGCGGACCGCGCACCGGCTGTCGGAGGGCGAGCGCGGACTGACGGTGCCCGCGGCGGGGCCCGCCGAACTGGTGGAGCTGGCCGGGGCGCTGAACAGCCTGGACGCGGCGCTGGCCCGCAGCGAGAACCGGCAGCGGGAGTTCCTGCTCTCGGTGTCCCACGAGATCCGCACCCCTCTCACGACGGTGCGCGGCTACGCCGAGGCGCTCGCCGACGAGGTCGTCGCGGGCGAGGAGGTACCGGAGGCCGGGCGCATCCTGCGGACCGAGATCGAGCGGCTCGAACGGTTCGTGGGGGATCTGCTCGCCCTGGCCCGTCTGGAGGCCGACGACTTCCGCCTCGACATCACCGAGGTCGACCTGGACGAGCTGGTCGCGGAGGCGGCCACGGCCTGGTCGGCGCGGTGCGCGGGGCACGGTGTGGAGTTCCGGGTCGAGCGTCCGGGCGGTCCGCTGACCGTGACGACTGACGGATTCCGGGTACGGCAGCTCGTCGACGGCCTCGCGGAGAACGCCCTGCGGGTCACCCCGGCCGGCGAGCCCCTCGTGCTCGCCCTGTACGCGGACGGGTCCGGCGCCCGGATCGAGATCCGCGACTCCGGACCCGGGCTGTCCGAGCAGGACGTGGCGGTCGCCTTCGAGCGCGGCGTCCTGGCCGACCGCTACCGGGGGGTGCGGGCCGTGGGCAGCGGTCTGGGCCTGGCCATCGCGCACCGGCTGACCACCCGGCTCGGGGGCACCGTCACGGCGGCGGGCGACGCGCCGGAGGGCGGCGCCCGCTTCACGGTGCGCCTGCCTCGGCACCCGGGTCCTTACACGGCCCGTACACAGGGCTGACACCGTCGTCGCCCGGGGCCGTCACGCTGCTCCCCACCACTCGGCGAGATGAAGGGCGGGGCCTCGATGTCCACCTTTGACGGACCGGTCGCGGTCCTGCGGTCACTGCTCCGCGGCGGCACGTCGACCCGTACGCCTCAGGGCGACGAGCGCGTGATGCCGCGGCGGCTGCGCGCGGACCTGGACCGGGCCCTCGCCCTGCCCGAGGGTGCCGTCCGCCGCGCGGCGGTGGACCGCGTCGTACGGGGCATCGAGGCCGGCGCGTACGGGCGCGGCTTCCGGCACCGGCGTCCGGCCCCGGGTGCGGCGCCGGAGGCCTGACGGACCGGTCAGCGGGCGCGCAGGGCCGCGAGCGCGGTGGCGAGGTCCGCCGGGCGGGGGCGGTTGTGCGGCAGCCGGGCGAGTACGGCCGCCATGCCGCAGGTGTTGGTGAGGGCGGAGAAGACCAGGCCGCCCGCGATGCCCGCCGACAGCAGCTGGAAGGCCGGGTGCACCAGGAGGCCGAGCAGCAGGCCCACGAGGACGAGGGTCCCGGCGGTCAGCCGCACCTGGCGTTCCCTGCCCCACCCGGCACGGGCCTGGCCGGGCTCGGGCGTGTGCAGGTCGTGCCCCTACGCCGCCCAGGCGCCGGTGCCGCCCGCGAGCGTGGCCGTCGGGATCCCGTGCCCGGCGAGCAGCTTGCAGGCGTTCTCCGAGCGGGCGCCGGAGGCGCACACGAGGAGCAGGTCCCCGCGCTCGGCGGCGTGCCGGATCTCGGGCAGGGCGCGGTCGATGTGGTCCAGCGGGATGTTCACGGCGCCGGGCACGTGGCCCGCGCGGAACTCGCCGGGGGTGCGCACGTCGATGACGACGAGGTCGTCGAGCCGGGCGCGGGCCTGGCCGGTGCCGGCGGGGCCCATGTGGGCGTAGTAGGCGGGGATGTCGTCCAGTCCCGCCAGCAGGTCGGCGACGAAGGTGTCCACGTCCCGGGTGAGGGCCTCGTTGGAGACCTTCTCGGCGCCGATGGTGGTGTCGCTCCCTTCGGCGGGGCGGGCCGAGCAGAAGCTGCCGAAGCCGTGGGTGGGGAGCACGGCCGTCGTGTCGGGCAGCTCGGCGGCGAGCCGGTGGGCGGAGGCGTGCTGGGCGCGGGCGAGCCGCTCGGTCAGCCGGGGCTCGACCAGGTCGGGGCGGCCGACGGTGCCGATGAGCAGCGAGCCGCCGGTGAAGACCGCGACCGCGGTGCCGTGCTCCTCCAGGACGTAGGAGGTGTGGTGCGGGGTGTGGCCGGGGGTGGCCAGGGCGCGCAGGGTCAGTCCCGCGTCGGCGTCGACCGGGGTGCGGTCGCCGTCGCGCACAGGCGTTCGGGCGAAGGAGACGCGGGCCGCGGCGGGCACCAGGTAGGCGGCGCCGACGACCCGGGCCAGCTCGGGCCCGCCGGTCACGTAGTCGTTGTGCAGGTGGGTCTCCACCACGTGCGCTATCCGCACCCCGCGGCGTACCGCCGCCTCGATCACCCGGTCGACGTCGCGGGGCGGATCCACCACGACGGCCGTGCGGCCGCCGCCCGCGAGATGGCTCCGGTTGCCGAGCCCCGCCACCTCGATCGTGTCGACGAAGAACACGACACGCTCCCTTCCGGTCGCCAGCCCGAGAAGTACCCCGGGGGGTATGTCTTCGACCGTAGCACGAGTACCCCCGGGGGTATCTCTTGAGGCGGGGGGACGCACTCGGCAGGGAGGCGGGGTCCCGGTCGGACGACGGCCGAACCCGGGCGAGGCGGAACGATCGAACATACGATGGCCACAGTCGGCACGGCGGCGGTCGTCCCGTGCCGGAACACCGGAACCTCTCGGGGTGGGAGACGTATGGCACAGGCCGCCGAATCCGCGCGGACCGTCATCCTGACCGTGGACGACGACCCGGGAGTCTCCCGGGCCGTGGCCCGGGACCTGCGACGGCGCTACGGCGAGTCGTACCGCGTCGTGCGCGCCGAGTCCGGCGAGTCGGCGCTGGAGGCGCTGCGCGAACTGAAGCTCCGCGGCGACCTGGTGGCCGTGATCCTCGCCGACTACCGGATGCCGCAGATGAACGGCATCGAGTTCCTCGAACGCGCCATGGACATCCATCCCGGCGCCCGGCGCATCCTGCTCACCGCGTACGCCGACACCAGCGCGGCCATCGACGCCATCAACGTCGTCGACCTCGACCACTACCTCCTCAAGCCCTGGGACCCGCCGGAGGAGAAGCTCTACCCGGTCCTGGACGACCTGCTGGAGGCGTGGCGGTGCAGTGACTACCGGCCGGTGCCCGCCACCAAGGTGGTCGGCCACCGCTGGTCGGCCCGCTCCTCGGACGTACGGGAGTTCCTCGCCCGCAACCAGGTGCCCTACCGCTGGTACTCCGCCGAAGAGCCCGAGGGCCGGCGACTGCTGGCGGCGGCCGGACAGGACGGCCGACGACTGCCCCTGGTCATCACCTCCGAGGGCACCGCGCTGGTCGAGCCGGACGTGCCGGAACTCGCCTCGCACGTCGGCCTCGCCACCACCCCGACCGCCGACTTCTACGACCTGGTCGTCATCGGCGGCGGCCCGGCCGGGCTCGGGGCCGCGGTGTACGGCGCCTCCGAGGGGCTGCGGACGGTTCTGGTCGAGCGGTCGGCGACCGGCGGACAGGCCGGGCAGAGCTCACGCATCGAGAACTACCTCGGCTTCCCCGACGGCGTCTCCGGCGCCCAGCTCACCGACCGGGCCCGCCGCCAGGCCGCCAAGTTCGGCGCCGAGGTCCTCACCGCCCGCGAGGTCACCGGACTGGAGGTCAGCGGCGCCGCGCGCGTCGTCCGCTTCTCCGACGGCTCCGCCATCGCCGCGCACAGCGTGATCCTGGCGACCGGGGTGTCCTACCGCCAGCTCCAGGCGCCCGGCTGCGCCGAACTGACCAGCTGTGGCGTCTTCTACGGCTCCGCGCTGACCGAGGCGCCCTCCTGCCAGGGCCACGACGTCTACATCGTGGGCGGCGCCAACTCCGCCGGGCAGGCCGCGATGTACCTGTCCAGGGGCGCCAAGTCGGTGACCCTGCTGGTGCGCGGCCCGGATCTGTCGGCGTCGATGTCGCACTACCTCATCCAGCAGATCAACGAGGCGCCCAACATCTCCGTCCGCCCGCGCACGGTCGTGGAGTCCGCGCACGGCGACGGCCACCTCGAACAGCTCACCCTGCGCGACGCCGAGACCGGCGACACCGAACTCGTCGACGCCCAGTGGCTGTTCGTCTTCATCGGCGCGGCCCCGCTGACCGACTGGCTGTCCGACACGGTGCTGCGCGACGACCGGGGGTTCATCCTCGCCGGACCCGACCTCACCCCCGACGGACGGCCGCCCGCGGACTGGGAGTTGGACCGGCCGCCGTACCACCTGGAGACCAGTCTGCCCGGCGTGTTCGTGGCCGGCGACGCGCGCTCGGAGTCCGCCAAGCGGGTCGCGTCCGCCGTCGGAGAGGGAGCCATGGCCGTGATGCTCGTCCACCGTTACCTGGAGCAGTCGTGAGCGGCCGCCCGGTGCCGTGCAGCCCCGCCGAGATCGGCTCGCTGTTCCTGTTCGAGAAGCTCACCCCCGAGCAGCTCGGCAGGCTGTGCGCGGAGGGCCGGGTCGAGCGCTTCGAGCCGGGACCGGTGTACGCCGAGGGCGAACCGGCCACCTGCTTCTACGTCATGGTCGAGGGCACCGTGGTGCTGTCCCGCCGGGTCGGCGGCGACGACGTGGAGGTGACCCGCACCTCGCAGCGCGGGGTCTACTCGGGGTCCATGCAGGCCTACCTCGGCGACCGGGCGCGGCAGGTCTACAACAACTCCATGCGGGTGACGGAACCGACGCGCTTCTTCGTGCTGCCCGCCGACACCTTCGCGGCCATCATGCAGGAGTGGTTCCCGATGGCGGTGCATCTGCTGGAGGGGCTGTTCTTCGGCTCGAAGGCTACCCAGCAGGTCATCGGCCAGCGTGAACGGCTGCTGGCGCTGGGCTCGTTGTCCGCCGGCCTGACCCATGAGCTGAACAACCCGGCGGCGGCGGCCGTGCGGGCCACCGCCACCCTGCGCGAGCGGGTGGCGAAGATGCGGCACAAGCTGGCGATGATCGCCGCCGGCCCCTATCCGCGGGAGAGCCTCGCCGGGCTCATCGAGATCCAGGAACGGACCGCCGAACGCGTCGGCAAGGCGCCCTCGCTCAGCCCGCTGGAGGCCGCCGACCGGGAGGACGCGCTCAGCGACTGGTTCGACGACCACGACATCCCGGACGGCTGGCGGCTCGCCCCGACCTTCGTGCAGGCCGGGCTGGACGTCGACTGGCTGGACCAGGTGGCGGCGACCGTGGAGCCGGACGTGCTGCCCGGCGCGATCGGCTGGCTCAACTACACGGTCGAGACCGAGCTGTTGATGGACGAGATCGCGGACTCCACCACACGGATCTCCCATCTGGTCGACGCGGCCAAGCAGTACTCCCAGCTCGACCGGGCCCCGTTCCGCGACGCCGACGTGCACGAACTCCTCGACAGCACCCTGCTGATGCTCGCCGGCAAGATCGGCCCGCGGATCAAGGTGGTCAAGGAGTACGACCGCTCCCTGCCGGAGATCCCCGCCTACCCGGCGGAGCTGAACCAGGTGTGGACGAACCTCATCGACAACGCGGTCGCCGCCGTCAACGCCGCCGGCGGCGAGGGCACGCTGACCGTGCGGACGGCACGCGACCACGACCGGCTGCTGGTGGAGTTCCGGGACACCGGCGTGGGCGTCCCGCCGGAGATCCGGGGGCGGATCTTCGACCCCTTCTTCACCACCAAACCCGTCGGCGAGGGAACCGGGCTCGGTCTGGACATCTCGTGGCGGATCGTGGTCAACAAGCACCACGGCACGCTCCAGGTCGAGTCCGAACCGGGCGACACCCGTTTCCAGGTGCTGCTTCCGCTCACCGCCGCCGAGGACGACACCACCGAGGAGACCGTATGACCGGCCACGAGGGAATCGACCCCGCCGTCCCCCCGAGCGGCGCCGGGTGCGTCGACTGCGACGCGGCCGGGGGGTGGTGGTTCCATCTGCGCCGCTGCGCCCGCTGCGGGCACGTCGGATGCTGCGACTCCTCGCCCGCCAAGCACGCCACCGCCCACTTCAAGGAGACCGGGCACGCCGTGGTGCAGAGCTACGAACCCGGCGAGGAGTGGTTCTGGGACTACGAGACGTCCGAACTGTACGAGTCCGGCCCGGAGTTGGCGCCTCCGGCCAGTCATCCGGCGGACCAGCCCTCGCCGGGCCCCGCGGGCCGGGTGCCGGACGACTGGGCGCAGGTGCTGCGGGGCGCCTGACCTCGGTGTCCCGGCCCCCGGACCACCGCTCCGGGTGTCGGTGCCGCGTGCCAGGATGGGGAGGTGCCCGAGATCATGTCATCCCCTCCCCTGGTCGGCCGGGACCAGGAACTCGCCCGGCTCCTAGGTGTGCTGGAGCGGGCCCGCGCCGGTGAGGCCCGGTCCGTGCTCCTCGCCGGGGACGCCGGGGTCGGCAAGACACGGGTGCTGGACGAGGTGGCGGCGCGGGCCGCGCGGGACGGGATGACCGTCCTGACCGGTCACTGCGTCGATCTCGGCGACGTCGGGCTGCCGTACCTGCCGTTCACCGAGGTGCTCGGGGTGCTCGCCGGGGATCCGCGGTTCGCCCCGCTGCTGGAGCGGCACCCCGTGGTCGACCGGATGCTCGGCGGCGGCGCGGAGGCCGCCCGGGACTCCCGGCTCCAGCTGTTCGAGGGCGTGGCCGGGCTGCTCGCCGACCTGGCCCGGACGGCCCCCCTGCTGCTGGTCCTGGAGGACCTGCACTGGGCCGACCAGTCCTCCCGCGACCTGCTGCGCTTCCTGCTCAGCCGGGGTGTGCTGCACCGCCCCGCGGGCGGCGTGGCGGTCCTGGCCTCCTACCGCGCGGACGATCTGCACCGCCGCCATCCGCTGCGCCCCCTGCTCGCGGAACTGGTGCGGCTCCCCGCGGTCGACCGCCTCGAACTGCGGCCGCTCGCCGACGCCGAGGTGACCCGGCTGGTGCGGGCGCTCCAGGAGCGCCCGCTGCCGGAGACCACGGTCCGCCGGATCGTGGAGCGGGCCGAGGGCAACGCCTTCTACGCCGAGGAGCTCCTCGCGGCCACGGACACCGAGGCCGGCGGGGTGCCGAGCGGGCTCGCGGACGTCCTGCTGATCCGTTTCGAGCAGCTCTCCGACACCGCCCAGCAGGTGCTGCGCACGGCGGCGGTGGCCGGGCGGCGCGTCGAGCACGACCTGCTGCGGGAGGCCGTGGATCTGCCCGAGGGTGACCTGGAGGCGGCGCTGCGCGAGTCCCTGGGACGGCAGTTGCTCGTTCCCGGGCGGGACGACACCTACTCCTTCCGGCACGCCCTCGCCCGCGAGGCGGTCTACGCCGATCTGCTGCCCGGCGAACGGGCCAGGCTGCACGGCGCGTTCGCCCGGCTGCTCGCCGAGGGACCCCACCGCGCCGACACGGCCGCCGAGCGGGCCCACCACTACCGCGAGAGCCACGACCTGCCCATGGCCCTCACCGCCTCCCTGGAGGCGGCCGACCACGCCCGCCGGGTGGGCGCGCCCGCCGAGGAACTGCGGCACCTGGAGGCCGTCCTGGACCTGTGGCCGTCCGTCGACCCGTCGGCGCGCCCCTCGCACGAGGGCGGCGACCGGGTGTCCCTCACCCTGCGCGCCTCCTCGGCGGCGGCGCACGCCGGTGCCGCGCACCGCGCGGTCGCGCTGACCAGGGCCGCTCTCGCCGGGGTCGACCAGGAGGCGGACTCGGAACTGGCCGCGCGGGTCCGCTACACCCTCGCCGGCAACCTGATCACCGTCGACAACCTGAGCGCGGCCTACGCCCACAGCAGCGAGGCGCTCGCCCTGATCCCCGCCGAGCCCGCGACGCCGACCTGGGTGTGGGCGGCGGCCACCCATGTCCTGGCGGCCCGTCAGGTCGGTGAGCGGGACACGGCGTTGCGGGTGGCCCGACAGGCGCTCGTGGTGGCCGAACGACTGGAGGTCACCGACGCGCGGGCCGATCTGCTGATCTCCCTGGCGATCCTGGAGGGCGGCGGCCGAAGCAGCCCCGAGGGCCGGGAGCGGCTGCGGCAGGCCCGGGACCTGGCCCGCAGTTCGGGCAACGCCCCGGTGGAACTGCGCGCCCTGTACAGCCTCGCGATCGGCGCGTACGAGGCGGGTGAGCTGGACGAGTGCCTTCCGCTGCTGACCGAGGGCCTGGACCGGGCCGGGCGCGCGGGGCTGCTGTCCTCGGTGTATCCGCTGGAGATGCGCTACCTGCGGCTGCTGGTGCTGTACACGCTGGGACGCTGGGACGAGTGCCTGAGCACCTCGAAGGCGGACGGTGACGCCCTTCCGGCGGCCGGCGTCTACACCTCGGGGCCGGCCTGGTACGTGTCGCTGGCGCGCGGCGGACTCGTCGAGGACGACGGGCCGCGGGCGCTGCTGGAGGGGCCCTTCGACTGGATGGGCACGCTGGTCGCGGGCATCGTGCGGACCGACGCGGCCGCCCTGGCGGGCGACGCGGAGACGGCGGTCGAGCGGATGCGGACCACCGTGGAGGCGCTCACCGACGACACGGGGGTACGGCCGGACGTGACGGTGCGGCTGACCGCGCTCGCCCTGTCCGCCGTCGCGGACCGGGCCGCGGAGCTGCGGACGGCCGGTGACGAGGCCGGGGCCGCGCACTGGGCGGGGATCGCGTCCGAACTGCTCGGTACGGCGAGGGAGTCGGCGGAGCGGGGCAAGGACCGGGAGCCGCAGGGCCCGGAGGGCATGGCGTGGCTGGCGCGGGCCGAGGCCGAGGCGCTGCGCGCCACGTCGGGGCCGGACCCGGAGGCCTGGGCGAGGGCGGTCGCCGCGTTCGACTACGGCGACCCCTACGAACTGGCGCGCTGCCGGTTCCGGCTAGCGGAGGCCCTGCTGACGGCCGATCGGCGGGCGGAGGCCGCCGTGGAGGCCGCGGCGGTCCGGGAGACGGCCGTGCGGCTCGGCGCGCCGCCGCTGCTGGAGCGCGTCGACGCGCTGATCCGCCGGGGCCGCCTCGCCGACCGGCCGTCGGCGGCGGCAACGGCGGACCGACCCTCGCCGCTCACCGCGCGCGAGCAGGACGTGCTGCGGCTGCTCGCCCGGGGCCGCAGCAACCGGCAGATCGGCGAGGAACTCTTCATCAGCGGCAAGACGGCGAGCGTCCACGTCTCCAACATCCTCGCCAAGCTGGGGGCCGCGAGCCGGGGCGAGGCCGTGGCCGTCGCCTACCGCGAGGGGCTGATCAGCGCGGAGCCGACCGCCTCCGGCTGACCCGCCGCGCCTGACGGCCCGGGACCGGACGGGGACCGGCCCCGTCCCGGCCGGGTCCCTCGTGCGGGCGACGCCTGCCCGCATACACCCCGAATGATCCGCTTTCCCTCTGCTCCTGGCACTACTGTGCGTCGCCGTGACGGTGTGTCAGCGAGCAGAGAGGGCTCCCATGGACTCGGCAACGGTGGGCAGGGCGACGGCGTGGGGGACGGCGGTCCTCCTCGCGCTCCTCGCGGCCCCGGCCCACGCGGCTCCCCAGGACCCGGCGCCCGATCTGACGGGCCTGCGCGGGGTGCTGCGCACGGCCACCCAGCAGGGCGCCCCGGGCGCCGCGGCCCGGATCGACGACCACGGCACCGTCTCCAAGGCGGTCACCGGCCTCGCCGACCGGTCCACCCGGCGGACACTGGCGACCACCGACCGGTTCCGCATCGGCAGCGTCACCAAGATCTTCTCCGCCGTCGTCCTGCTCCAGCTGGCCGACGAGAAGAAGCTCAAGCTCGACACCTCGGTCAACCGCCACCTCCCCGGGCTGCTGCCGGACGACCGGATCACGGTGCGCCATGTGCTCAGCCACCGCAGCGGGCTCCACGACTACACGAACGACATGTTCGCCAGGACCGTCCCCGGCTTCGAGGCCGTCCGCTCCAAGGTGTTCACCTACCGCCAACTGGTCGACCGTTCGCTGCGCAAGCCGCGCACCACGGCCCCGGGCGGCCCGTACGCCTACTCCAACACCAACTTCGTGATCGCCGGCCTGCTCATCGAGAAGCTGACCGGGAACCCGGTGGGCGTCGAGTACCAGAACCGGATCATCGCGCCGCTGAAGCTCACCGACACCTTCTACGTCCACCCGGGCACGAGGATCCCGGGCCGGCACGCCCGCGGCTATCTCACGCCGGACACCGCCGGGTCGGCGCTGGTCGACGCCACCGAGCAGACGGCGTCCTGGGCGCAGAGCGCGGGCGCGGTGATCTCCGGCGCGCGGGATCTGAACGTCTTCCTCTCGGCACTCCTGCGCGGTGAGCTGACCTCGGCCGCCCAGCTGAAGCAGATGCGCACGTGGGTGCCCGCGGGTTCCGGGCAGGCGTACGGGCTCGGGCTGCGGCGCCGGGACCTGTCGTGCGGGGTGTCGGTGTACGGGCACACGGGCGCCGTCCAGGGCTTCTACACCTACGCGTTCACCTCCACGGACGGCGGGCGCAGCCTGGCGGCCTTCGTCAACACCTCCAACAACGGCAAGGTGCACACCACCATGCTGGGGACGCTGAAGTCGGCGTTCTGCGGCAAGAGCGCCAAGGCGCGCCGCGGTTTCGCCGTGGGCGAGCAGCCCGAGGCCGAGGCCCTGCGCTGAGCCGGGGTCCGGGGGAACCCCCGGGGTGCGCCGCGCGTTGTACCGGCACGCACGGCGCACCGCGCACGACGACACCAGGACGGCCCGATGAGCGAGTTGGTCCCCGGGGGCAATGTGCCCCTGCCGGACGGCGCGGTTTCCGTCCGGGTGCCCGGCCCCTTCGACGTGTCCGCGCTGATCACGGACGACGGCGGGAAGGTCCGCGGCGACGCGGACTTCGTCTTCTACAACCAGGCCTCCGTTCCGGGCGCGCGGCTGAACGGCGACACGCTGACCGTCGATCCGGCGCGGCTGCGCGCGGGCGCCACCCGGGTGACGGTGGTCGTCAGCCCCGCCGACCCAGGGACCGCCCTGGGCGCCCTGCCCGCTCCCGCCCTCCAGGTCACCGGTCCGGGCGGCCGCCCGGTGGCCCGTTTCGTCCCGCAGCGCCCCCGCCAGGAGACGGTGCTGCTGCTCGTGGAGCTGTACCGGCGGGGCGGCGGCTGGAAGCTGCGTGCTCTGGGCCAGGGGTACGCCGACGGACTGGCGGGCCTCGCCCGGGACTTCGGGGTGGACGTCGCCGAGGAGCCGGACAGCCGCGGCACGACCGGGGCCGCCGGGACGGCCGTCGCGGCGGCCTCGCGTCCGGCCGACCCCGACGGATTCGCCGCTCTCGTCAACTCGGCCCGCACGGCGGCCGGTTCACCTCCGGTCGTGCTGGACTCCCGGCTCTGCTCGGCCGCCCGCGAGCACGCCGCCGCGATGGCGGCGGCGGGCCGGCTCGACGTGACGGGCGGGGACGGCGTCTCGCTCCACCAGCGCCTCACCGCCACCGGGTACGCCTATCTGACCGTCGGGGAGCACCTGGTGTCCGGCCCGCGCTCCACGGCCGAGTTCGTCGACTACTGTCTGCGCGGCGACCGCTCCGGGCGCACCCTGCGCGACCCGGCCTTCACCCATGCCGGAGTGGCGCACGTCCGGGACGCCCGCTCCGGCGACTTCTACTGGACGGCGCTGTGGGCACGCCCGTTCACCCCGGCGGAGCTGGCCCGGACCACCGGCGAGGTGCTGGAGCTCACCAACCGCGAACGCGCCGCCGCCGGTCTGCGCCCGCTCTCCCCCGACCCCTCGCTCACCGCCGCGGCGCAGGCGCACAGCGCCGACATGGTCGCCCGCGCCTTCTACTCCCACACCTCGCCCGAGGGCGGACAGCCCTGGGACCGGGCGGCCGCCGCGGGCTCCCGGCACCGCTCGACCGGCGAGAACATCGCCTGCGGCCAGCGCTCCCCGGCCGAGGTGGTGCGGGGCTGGATGGACAGCCCCGGCCACCGCGCCAACATCCTCAAGCGCGACTTCACGCACCTCGGTGTCGGCTTCGCGGGCGGCGGCCCGGCGGGCACGTACTGGACCCAGCTCTTCGGCGGCTGAGGCCGCTTGCGCGGCGGCTCGGCGCGCGGTGGTTCCGGGCGCGGGCGGCGTGATCTGCGCCTCACGGGCAACCCGGCCGGATCAGGAGACGTCTTGATCGGCAACAGCTGACACCACCTCGGCCCCTGGGGGGCCGGGGCCGGTTTCCGACGCTCTATACACGCCATGTATACGCTCAATGTATAGACGGCGTGCATACGGATCGAGAGGCATCCATGTACGGCAAGGCATTCGCCCCGGAGTACCAGGGCTCCCTGACCGCCCTCTCCGTGAACTCGTCCCTGACGGACGTACTGGCCGCGGGCACCGAGGAGTTGCGGGCCGCCGAGCGGAGCGGGCGGCACGGCGAGGCGGCGCGCTCCGGGCTCGCGGTCGCCGAGGCGCACCGCAGGCTCGGGCAGATCGGTGAGGCGGACCGGGCCTGGAAGGCCAGCTATCGCGCGGCCCGCGCCGCCGAGGACCCCGGGGCGATGGCCTGGGCCCTGTGGAGCGGCGGCACCCTGGCCCGCCAGCGCGGCGAGTTCCCGCTGGCCAGAAGGCTGCTCCGGCTCGCCGCCGACCTCGGCGAGCACGGCGGCGACGTCGTCGTACGCGGCTACTCGCTCGCCGGACTGGCCGAGACCGGCCGGATCCAGGGCGACTACGAGGCGGTCGCCCGGCTGCACGAGCAACTCCTCGCCGAGGCCAGGCGGCGCGGCGAGGCCCGGCACACGGTGTGGGCGCTGGAGGGCATCGCGCAGATCCACCGCAACACCGGCTCCTACGACACGGCGTTCGCCCTGTTCGAGGAGGCGGCCGAGATCGCCGCGGGCGCCGAGGACCGGCGCGGGCACGCCTGGGCGCTGCGCGGGCTGGCCGACATCGTCTCGGTCCGCGACGGCGACACCGAGCGGGCGCTGGCCCTGCTCTCCGAGGCGGAGTCGTCCTGCCGGGCGATGAGGCTGTCCGGCGCGCTCGCCTACAACCACAAGATGCGCGGCAACGTCCTGTACCGCGCGGGCCGTTACCCCGAGGCCGAGGAGCTGTACCGGCAGGCCCTCGGCGAGTTCCGGGCGATGGGCGAACCGCGCGGGGAGGCACTCTCCCGGCTGGGCCTGGCCAAGTCGAGGGCCCGGCTGGGGCGGGACCGCGCCGAGACCGCCGCCGAACTGGCCGAGCTGGGGCGGACGCTGGAGCGGATCGGTCTGCGGCACGCCCGGGAGATGGTGTCCCGGGCTCAGGAGGAGCTGGCCGTGGAGGTGACCGCGTGACGGCCCCGCACGCGACGGCGCCCCGGACCGGCGTGGACGTACTCGACCGCTGCCGCGCGCTGGTACGGCCCGCCCTGACCGAGGCGGTGGGGCGGCTGCATCCGTGGCTGGGCGAGATGGCCGGGTACGCCTTCGGCTGGTGCGAGGTGGGCGGCGGTCCGGCCCGCGGGTCGTCCGGCAAGGGGGTACGGCAGGCGCTGGCCGTCCTCGGCGCCGAAGCGGTGGGCGGGTCCGCCCGCGCCGGGAGCACGGCCGCCGTCGCGGTGGAACTGGTGCACGTCTTCTCCCTGCTGCACGACGACATCATGGACGGGGACGCCTCCCGGCGGGGCCGCCCCACCCTCTGGGCCGCGTACGGCACCGGCCCTGCGGTCCTCGCGGGCGACGCCCTGTTCGCGCTGGCCGTCGAGACCCTCGCCGCCGCCCCGGACGGCGGCGGCGCCGTACGTCTGCTGTCCACGGCACTCGGCGACCTGGTGCGGGGCCAGGCGGACGACCTGCTGTTCGCGGGGCGCCCCTGGACGGGGCCCGAGCGGGTGCGGCCGGCGGAGTACCGGCTGATGGCCGAGCGCAAGACGGGCGCGCTGCTCGGCGGCGCGGCGGCGCTCGGCGCCCGGCTCGGCGGGGCGCCGCCCGCGACGGTCGCCGGGCTGGACCGGGCCGGGCGGGAGCTGGGGGTGGCCTTCCAGATCGTCGACGACGTGCTCGGCATCTGGGGCGACCCCGCGGTCACCGGCAAGCCCGTCCACGGGGACCTGCGCGAGGGCAGGAGGACCCTCCCGGTCCTGGTCGCCCTCGGAGCCCCCGGCGGTCGGCAGCTCGCGGCGCTGCTCGCGTCGGGCGAACGGCCCGAGGCCGCGGCCGCGTGGATCGAGGCGGCGGGCGCCCGCGCGGAGGCGCTCGACGAGGCCCGGCGGAGCGTCGCCCGCGCGGAGGCGGCGCTGGACGCCGTGCCCCTGCGGGCGGGACCCGCCCGGGAGTTGCGGGCCCTGCTGGACTTCCTGGTCCGGCGCGATCTGTGAACCGCGTTCGGCCCCCCGGATGAACAAACGGAGATCCACACATCTCCCAGGGCTGACGCTTGAACACACCCCGTCACATCCGCCGTACCTGTGGGAAAGGTGAGAGCCAGGGGTTCAGCGAGGGATGACCATGGTCAAGGCGCACGTCTCCACACCCGTGTTGGTCGCCGGGCGGTACCGGCTGGTCCAGGCCGTCCACCGGGAGACCAACCGCGTCTGCTGGTACGGCGAGGACATCGGGGCGCAACGGCCCTGTCTGATCACGCAGATCGGGCTGCCGGAGGGAACCAGCGGCGAGGAGGCGCGCCGCGTCACCGAGCGCGTGGTGCGCACCTCGGAACGGCTGGGGCTGATGCTGCCCGACCGGATCGCCGAAGTCCTCGACGCCGTGGCGGAGTCGGGCACCCTGTGGGTGGTCACCGAATGGATCGACGGCCGCCCCCTGGGCGAACTCCTCGACCAGCAGAGCACGTTGAACTTCGTACGGGCCGCGCGCATCGGCCTCGAAGTGCTGGACGTCCTGGACGCCGCGCACGGACAGGGCATCACCCACGGCGAACTCAGCCCCGGCCAGGTCTTCGTACGGGACCGGGGGCCGGTCGTGATCACCGGTTTCGGGCTGGCCGGCGCCACCCTCGCGCCCCGGCTGGCCGCGCCCGCCTACGCCGCTCCCGAACAGGCGCGCGACGAGCGGCTCGGCCCCGCCGGTGATCTGTGGGCGCTCGGCGCCCTGCTCTACACGATGGTGGAGGGCCGGCCCCCGTTCCGGGACCGGGGCCGTCCGGAGGCCACCCTGAAGGGGGTGGACCGGCTGCCGCTGCGCACCCCCGTCCGGGCCGGACCGCTCACCCGAGCCGTGCAGGGCCTGCTCCGCAAGGACTCGGTGGAACGGCTGCCGCGCACCGTCGCCCGGGAGGCCCTGCTCCGCGTCCTCGACGAGGAGACCGCGGCGACGATGCCGTCGCCCCGGCTGCGCGGCCGGTACCTGCCCGGTGAGGGCCGGCGCGGCCGCACGCTGCTCGCCGGGACCGCCCTGGCCTTCGCCACGGTCGCGGTGGCCGTCCTCGCGGTGACCGACCGGCTGCCGGGCGACTCCGACGCCGCCGACGACGGCTCCGCCGCGCGTCCCGCCCCGTCCGCCTCCACCACGACCGCACCCGGCGCCGCGCCCACCCCTGCCCCCACCCCCACCGCGTCCCCCTTCGACCGCTACGAGTCGCCCGAGGGCTTCGCCGTCACGGTCCCGGCGGGCTGGCGGCCGCTGAGCACCGACCGGGTCTCCGATCTGGCGTACCGGGTGGTCCTCGGGGCGAAGGGCGACCCCCGGACCCTCACCGTCACCTACAGCGAGCGGGTGGGCCCCGATCCGGTGGCGGTGTGGCGCGACGTGGAGCCCGGCCTGCGCGAGGCGGGCGGCTACCGGAGGATCGGCGAGATCACGGCGACCACGTACCGGGGGCGGGACGCCGCCGAGATGGAGTGGCTGGCCGACGCCGACGGCACCCGGGTCCGCACCTTCGGCCGGGGGTTCCTGCTCGGCGGCGGTCGGGGCTACTCCCTGCGCTGGACGGCGCCCGCCGCCGACTGGAACGACACCGGCAACAGCGCGGCCCTGGCCACGGCGCTGCGCACCTTCGACGAACCCTCAGACTGACCGGCGGGGCGCGCCCATCGTGTGCAGGGGCCGGTGGTGCAGGGGCTCGGTGCGCCAGCGTGTCTCCAGGGTGCGGTCGGCGCGGGAGCCGGTCAGGGCGAGGCGGTGGGGCGTCTCCAGGAAGATCACCTCGGCCTCCAGGGTGTCGGCGTCGGTCCAGCCGCCGCTCACCGCGGTGGGCACCGGCTCCTCGGCCACGCTCCAGCCGCCCTGCCGCAGCCTCAGCTGGAGCCGGTGGCCGTTCTGCACGAGGGTCAGCCGTTCCCCGTCCACCTCCAGGGTGGTCGCCCCGGAACCGAGGACCACCGCGGGACGGTCCTCGGCGGTGGCCTTGCCGGGGGCCGGGGGCAGGGCGAGCGCCGCCAGCCGCTCGGCCAGCGCCGCGTCCGCCGCCTCACGGCCGGGCAGCGGGTCCGGGCCGAACGCGGGCAGCAGGTGCGTCCACGCCAGCTCCAGCATCCGCTGCATCTGCACGGTCGCCGCGGTCGTGGCGATCACGGCGTCGTGCTCGGGCAGCACCACGCAGAACTGGCCGTACGCGCCGTCACCGCGGTAGCCGTGGCGCGAGCCCCAGAACTGGAGACCGTAGCCCTGGCGCCAGTCCTCCCCGCTCACCGGCGCGTCGCGGGTCGGGATCCAGGGGCGGCTCGCCTCCGCCACCCAGGACTCGGGCAGCACCCGGCGCCCGTCCCACATCCCGCGGTCCAGGTAGAGCTGTCCCAGCCGGGCCACGGCGTCGGTGGTGACGTGCAGTCCGCTGAAGCCGAGTTCCCGCCCCGACCGGTCCCGCAGCCACGCGGTCTCCCCGATGCCGATCGGGTCGAAGAGGCGGGGCCGCAGGTAGTCGGTGAGCGTCTGCCCGCTGATCCGCTGCACGATCGCCCCCAGCGTGAAGGTGGCGGGCTGGTTGTAGGCGAACACGGTGCCCGGATCGCGCTCGGGCGGCAGCAGCAGGAACCCGCGCACGAGGTCGGAGGGGTCCAGGGCGTGCGCCCGTTCGACGGTGTCCGCCTCGTGCCCGCTGGCCATCGACGCCACGTGCCGTACGAGCATCGCGCGGCAGCGCGGGTCGGTGATCTCGGAGTCGAGTTCGGGGAAGTACGACAGGACCGGGTCGTCGAGCCGGAGCAGCCCCTCCGCGACGGCGAACCCGGCCGCGGTGGAGGTGAAGCTCTTGCTGAGCGAGTACATCAGGTGCGGCCGCTCGGCCGTGTAGGGCGCCCACCAGCCGGACGCGACCAGCCTCCCGTGCCGCATGATCATCAGGCTGTGGGGCTCGATGTCCGGATCGGCCTCCAGCGCGTCGAGGAAGGCGTGCAGTCCGGATGCGTCGACGCCCTGGGAGGCGGGCGTGGCCGAGGGCAGGGGGCGAGTCGTCATGGGGCTCCCCTACCCATCGGGGCGACGGCTCGTACCCGTGTGCGGCCGGTTGCCGCGGGCCGGACACACCGAGCGGCCGGCAAAGCGTCGCATGCAGGCGCATATAGGCTTCCGGTCTGCACCCGCGTGTCCCCCCAGCCCGATCCAGCCCAGTCCGGCCCGGCCCAGTCCAGCCCGGCCCGTCCCAGCCCCCAGGAGAGTCCTCCGTGACCCTAGCGTTCGCCCCCTCCGAGACATCCCCCGCGCCGCTGTCCGACCTCGTCGCCCGTGACGCGCGCGAGTTCGGCGTGTACGCCCGTACCGGCGGCTGGGCCTTCGGCCTGATGGTCGCGCGCAGTGTGCGGCCCGGCGGCCAGAGCGCGGAGGAGACGCCGAAGGTGTCGGCGAAGGAGTTCGCCGAGCTGGCCGGCTGCTCCCCGGACCGGGTGATGCGCTACTACAAGGCGTGGGACCGGGCCGCCGACGACGGCATCGTGCCCCACTTCGAGACGCTCCAGCCGGGCGCCGAGGTCGAACTCCCGGACGCCGACGTGTGGTTAAGCTACTACGTCTCCCGCAACAGCGCCACCTCCGAGCGCGGCACCGCCATCGCGGAGGCCGCCGAGGCCGAGGGCATCCGGCCGACGAAGGCGCTGGAGGTCGCCGAGAACCCCACCGCGCTGCGCGCCGCCATCCTCGCCGACCCCTCCACCGCGCGGGCGGCCCGCGGCGCGCTGCTGGACCGCATCAAGGAGGACCCCGAACTCCAGGCGGAGCTGGCCCGTGACGTGGTGCGCACGGACGATCTGAAGAAGGCCGTCGCCAGCGAGAGCCGGGCCGCCGACCGGATCGGCTACGTCCGCCAGATCGCCGAGTCCGGCCAGGTCAAGACGCCCGCCGGGCAGACCATCGACGCTCCCGCCGACCTGCGCCAGGAGGCCGAGCGCCACCTGTCGCTGATCGACGAACTGGACGAGGACGAGGACACCGGCGTGTGGGCCGGGGAGGCCTACGACACGCTGCGCGGCCTGGTCGCCGAGACCGTGGAGGCCGACCCCGAACTCCGGGTCCAGGAACGGCGGACGAAGTTCTACAGCAGCCTGCAGAAGGCGACGAAGGTGTTCGAGGAGCTGACCTTCGACGATGTGCAGGAGTTCGTCGAGGACGACATGGTGCAGCAGTTGGAGGATCTCCAGCGGGCCATCGCCTCGTGCATCGCCGAGTTGCGCGGTGCACGGAGCACCGGTCCGACCGGCGCTCAGTCCTCCGACGTGTAGCGGCGGCGGACCCACCACGGCAGCACGAACCAGCACAGCAGGTACCACGCCACCACGCCCGCGACGAGCCAGGGCACGTAGTCGTCGTGGGTGGCCACCCGGAGGATCAGCAGCAGCGAGCAGGTCAGGGTGGCCAGCAGCAGGACCAGTCCGACCATGGTCAGCCGGGCCGCCCACTGCACGGCGCGCATCTTGATGCGCCGCCCGGAGACCAGCCGGTGCAGGGAGACGGGGCCTATCAGCGCGCCGGTCGCGGCGGCACCCACGACGACGGTCACGAGATAGATCGCCTTGTCCGTGTCGCTGAGCCCGTCGTAGGTCGGGGTGAACACGACCGTCAGCAGGAATCCGAAGAGGATCTGCACGCCCATCTGGGCGACCCGGACCTCCTGGAGGAGTTCGACCCACTTGCGGTCGGCACTCTCCTCCTCGGTCTCGTCACGTCCGTCGCGTCTGTCCGCAAGCTCGGTCATGAGGTCCGGGTGTCCCGGCCGGGTGCGTTCAAACGGCTACCAGCGGCTCTCCACCTGGTCCTTGATCCGGCGGTCGTAGAGGTCGCGGATCGCGGCGAGCGTCTCCCGCGACAGCTCCGGGAGCGCGGCCGCGGCCGTGTTGGCGCGGGCCTGTTCGGGCGAGCGGGCGCCGGGGATCACGGAGGTGACGCCCGGCTGCTGGACGATCCAGCGCAGTGCGAGCTGGGCCGGGGTGTACCCCTCGGGGGCGAGGGCGGCGAACTCGGCGGCGGCCTCCACGCCGGTCGCCCAGTCCACTCCGGAGAAGGTCTCGCCCTGGTCGAAGGCCTCGCCGTGCCGGTTGTAGGTGCGGTGGTCGTTCTCCGGGAAGACGGTGTCCTTGGTGTACTTCCCGGTGAGCAGGCCGGAGGCGAGCGGGACCCGGGCGATGATGCCGACGCCCGCCTCCCTCGCCGCGGGGAGCACCTCGTACAGCGGCTTCATGCGGAACGGGTTGAGGATGATCTGCACGCTGGCCACACCCGGCCGGGCGATGGCGGTGAGCGCCTCGGCGCAGGTCTCCACGCTCACCCCGTAGGCGGCGATCCGCTCCTCGGCGACGAGGGTGTCGAGGGCGTCGAACACCTCGTCCGAGGAGTAGACCGGCGTCGGCGGGCAGTGCAGCTGGACCAGGTCGACGCGGTCGACGCCGAGGTTGCGGCGGGAACGGTCGTTCCAGGCCCGGAAGTTGTCCAGGACGTAGTTCTGCGGGATCTGCTCGACCCGGCGGCCCATCTTGGTCGCGACGAGGACGTGCAGGTCGGGCCGGCCGCTGATGAAGGAGGCGATGGTCTGCTCGCTGCGGCCGTCACCGTACACGTCGGCGGTGTCGAAGAAGGTCACCCCGCTCTCGGCCGCCGCCTCCAGTACCTTGAGGGCTTCCTTGTCGTCCACGTCGCCCCAGTCGGCGCCGAGTTGCCAGGTGCCGAGACCGATCACCGACGCGTGCTGCTGGGACCTGCTGAATGTGCGCTCGTCCATGGCGTCAGTCTGGCATCCGCCGGGCGTACGGGCCGCGCGGGGCGGAGGCCGGACGGGTTACCCGCCCGAGGCCGACGAGCGGGCCTCGGCGGTGCGCGCGAGCTTCGGGCCGAGCCACCGCTTGAACCGGCGCAGCGTCTCCAGCCGACCCGCGGCCCGGTCGAGGCGGTAGTAGAGCTGGGGTGGGACGTAGGGCAGCACGGGCGAGTGGCGCTGGCCGAGCAGCGCGAACATGTGCTCGGGGGGCAGCTGCATGTAGCGGGGCAGGTTCTCGTACCACTGGGCGCTGTGGCGGGCCGCGCTCTGGAGGGGCAGGAGGGCCTGCTTGCGGACCCGCTCGTACCGGTCGAGGGCCTCGGGCAGCGCGGTGTGCTCGCGCAGGGCGGCGGCCAGCTCGATGGCGTCCTCCAGGGCGAGGGTGGTGCCCGCGCCGATGGAGTAGTGGGTGGTGTGGGCGGCGTCACCGAGCAGGACGAGGTTCCCCTGGTGCCAGGTGCGGTTGGTCAGGGTACGGAAGTTCAGCCAGGGCGAGCTGCCGTCGGCGGGGGCCCGGCCGATCAGGGCGTGGCCGTCCAGGGTGTCGGCGAACAGTTTCTCCAGCAGGGCGAGGCCGTCCGCCTCGTCGGCCCGGTCGAGGCCGAGGCCGGTGAAGGTCTCGGGGGCGCACTCGATCACACAGGTGCTGCGGTCGGGTCCGAAACCGTAGCCGTAGGCCCAGATCCAGCCGTGCCCGGTCTCCACGAAGGCGAAGGTGAAGGCGTCGAAGACCTTGGTGGTGCCGAGCCAGATGTAGTGGTTGCGGCCCTCCCTCAGCTCGGTGCCGAAGTGCGCGGCGCGGGCGGTGCGCAGCGCGCTGTGCACGCCGTCGCTCGCCACCACCAGGTCGGCCTCGGGCGTCGCCGCGGCGTCGATCTCCCGCTCGTACTCCACGCGGACGCCGAGCGAGCGGGCGCGGGTGGCGAGGAGGTCGAGCAACTGGTGGCGGCCGATGCCGAAGCCCTCGTCGCCGGGGTGACGGGTGGTCAGGTCCCGTACCCGGGCGACGCCCTCGGTCCAGCTGACCGAGTGCTCGGCGAGGGCGCGGGCCGAGTCGGGGTCGTGCGTGTGCAGCTTGTCGCGCAGCCCCCGCCAGTAGGTGACGCCCCAACCGTAGGTCGAGCCCTCCGCGTTGCGTTCGTGGACCGTGATGTCGTGGGACGGGTCCTGGAGCTTCAGCAGGATCGAGAGGTACAGGCCGGCGGGCCCGCCTCCGACACAGGCGACCTTCACGCGCACCCCTTGGAGTCACCGGAAACGTTCATGTCGAGACGGAGGGTAGCAGCGTGGTCACACAGGGTGGGGACGCCGGATCGCGTCACCTTCGGGGCGTGACCCGGGCCACCAGGGGGGCGCGGCGCCGACAAAGATCACCCGAACCAGACCTTCCCGGGGCAGGAATTGCCCGTTCCGGGTGACACCCGCCGCCCGCCAAGCCAAGATCATCTTGGTTCAATCCTGCACGGCATGTGGGTAATTGTCCTGATCACGGCCAACCGCTTCCCCGTGATTTCTCCCGGTCTCACCGCTCCCGATAGGCATACGGGACACCGTCCGATTCCGAACCGGGAGACCCGTATGCCGGAACTCAGCCGTCGCCGCGCGCTCACCGCGGCGGCCGCCCTCGCCACCGCCTCCACCGCCGCCACGCTCGCCGCCCAGGCCGCCCGCGCCGACGGCGGCGGTCACCACGGCGGCTCCACGCCCGCGCCCTTCGACGAGGTCTACCAGGGCCGCCGGATACAGGGCAGGGCCTCGTCCGGCGGCGGCCACCACGACCACGGCGCGGGCTACGCGGTCTTCGTCGACGGGGTGGAGCTGCATGTGATGCGCAACGCCGACGACAGCTGGATCAGCGTCGTCAGCCACTACGAGCCGGTGACCACGCCGCGCGCCGCGGCCCGGGCCGCGGTCGACGAACTCCAGGGCGCCGCGCTCCTGCCCTTCCCCACCAACTGACCAGCCCCTCCAGCACTTTCGGGAGCATCCGCACATGACCGTCCGCAAGAACCAGGCGACCCTGACCGCCGACGAGAAGCGCCGCTTCGTCGCCGCCGTCCTGGAACTCAAGCGCAGCGGCCGCTACGACGAGTTCGTCACCACGCACAACGCCTTCATCGTGGCCGACACCGACAACGGCGAGCGTACGGGCCACCGTTCGCCGTCCTTCCTGCCCTGGCACCGCAGATTCCTGCTCGACTTCGAGCGGGCCCTTCAGGCGGTCGACGCGAGGGTGGCGCTGCCCTACTGGGACTGGACCGTGGACCGCACCCCGAGGGCCTCGCTGTGGGCGCCGGACTTCCTCGGCGGCACCGGACGCAGCCTGGACGGCCGGGTCATGGACGGCCCGTTCGCCGTCGCGGCCGGCAACTGGCCCATCAACGTCCGTATAGACGGGCGGACTTATCTGCGCCGTGCGCTCGGCGGGGGCCGTCCGCTGCCCACCCGCGCCGAGGTGGACTCGGTGCTCGCCATCGAGACGTACGACATGGCGCCCTGGAACAGCGGCTCGGACGGTTTCCGCAACCATCTGGAGGGCTGGCGCGGGGTCAATCTGCACAACCGGGTGCATGTGTGGGTCGGCGGCCAGATGGGCACCGGGGTGTCGCCCAACGACCCGGTGTTCTGGCTGCACCACGCCTTCGTGGACAAGCTGTGGGCGGACTGGCAGCGCCGCCACCCGGGCTCGCGCTATCTGCCGGCCGCGGGCACCCCCGACGTCGTGGACCTCGACGACACGATGAAGCCGTGGAACGACGTGCGGCCCGCGGACCTGCTGGACCACACCCCGCACTACACCTTCGACGCGGCCTGATCCGGCTCAGACCTCGGCCGTGCGGCACTCCGGGTGGCCCCAGCCCTGCGCGTTCTTGGCGATCTGCTCGCCCGCCGCGTAGGAGCGGCCGCACAGGCAGCGGCCCGGGAACTTCGCCTTGATGGTGCGGGCGGAGGAGCCGCCGCCGCTCTTCTTCGCGGCGGCCGCCGGGCGGCGGCGCGGCGTCCTGGCGGGGGTGTCCGGGGAGGGCGGCGGCTCGGGCGAGCCGAGGTCGCTGCCCGCGGGCTCCTGGACGACGGCCGCCTGGCTGGCGGCGCGGTCGGCGAAGTCGTTGAGCCTGTCCCCGTCGACCTGGTGGGCGGGCACGTAACGGAACTCGACCGAGCGGCCGGCCAGGAGTTCGTCGATGCGGACGACGAGTTCCTGGTTGGCGACGGGCTTGCCGCCGGAGGTCTTCCAGCCGTTGCGCTTCCAGCCGGGCAGCCAGGTGGTGACCGCCTTCATGGCGTACTGGGAGTCCATCCGGACCTCCAGCGGCACACCGGGGTCGGTGGCGGCCAGCAGGCGCTCCAGGGCGGTCAGCTCGGCGACGTTGTTGGTGGCCCTGCCGAGCGGGCCGGCCTCCCAGCGGGCCGGGGTCTCCGCCGCGTCGGCGACGACCCAGGCCCAGCCGGCGGGACCGGGATTTCCCTTCGAAGCCCCGTCGCACGCGGCCACTGCTCGTTCACGCATGTGCCGATCATGCCATGGGCCGACGGGATGACCGCTCAGACGTCGGTGAGCTTCGGCATCTCTCCCTGGGTGGTGGTGACGTCGATCACCGAGAAGCTCGCGCCCTGCGGGTCGCTCAGCGCCGCGAAGCGGCCGAAGGGGCTGTCCATCGGCCCGAACCGCAGCACCCCGCCGAGCTTCGTGGCCTTCGACACGGCCTCGTCGCAGTCGGCCACGCTGAAGTAGACGTTGATGTACGCGGGTACCTCCGGCGGGAACTCCTCGGTCATCCTCATCCGGCCGAGCACCGGCGCGTCGGAGACGTTGAAGATGCGGAAGTCCATCCCGTCGTCGTCCATCTGCTGTGCGGTGTACTGCGGGAACACGGCCGGGAAGAACGCGTCGGACTTGTCGGGCTCCCGGGTGAAGACCTCGGCCCAGCAGAACGCGCCGGGCTGCTCACCGGTCGCCTCGAAGCCCTCGTGCGTGCCGCCCTGCCACACGCCGAAGACGACCCCGCTCGGATCGCGGGCCAGGCACATCGTGCCGAAGTCGCCGACCTGCATCGGCTCCATCAGCACCTCGCCGCCGTTCTCCCTGATCCGGGCGGCGGTGGCGGCGGCGTCCGGGGAGGCGAAGTAGAGGCACCACTGGGACATGCCCTCCTGGCCGGGCATGGGCGGGACGACGGCGGCGGCCGCCTTGCCGTCCGCGTACGCCTGGGTGTAGTTGCCGAACTCCGACGACGACTCGCCGAAGGTCCAGCCGAGGACGTCGCCGTAGAAGCTCTTGGCTCCCTCGACGTCACTGAACATCGCGTCGGCCCAACAGGGGGTTCCCTCTGGCTGTACGGCCATGTCTGCGGCCTCTCCGAGTAGGTTCCGGGTCCGCTTCCTCACGCTAGCCATCCCCCGCGCCGAGCGCGCGCCGAACGCCGTGATCCCTCGCAGACCGGGAGGAACCGGCGCCGGCCCGGGCCCGCGCGCGGTGATCGGCGCGCACGGCCCGCGCGCGGTGATCGGCGCGCACGGC
>NZ_JBEZNL010000059.1:0-34071 GCF_040653275.1 Streptomyces sp. NPDC048002
CCGCCGGCATCTGGCACAACTGGACCACCGGCGCCAAGATCAAACGATCTCTCATCGCCTACGACCACTGAGAACATCGGACTCACTCATCTAGGCCGTGTATCGAAAGTGGCTGTAGCTGCTCGCAGCGCGGACCTGCGATGATGTCCGTCATGGGTTCCGAGCCGCTCACTCGTCACTATGACTCAGGGGGCTGGTTGGCTCGGTTCGCGGGTCGGATGCTTGTGGTCTGTCCGCGATGCGAGGGCCGTGCTCTCGTGATCCCCCGACCTGGCCTTCCT
Source organism: Streptomyces sp. NPDC048002 (assembly GCF_040653275.1). Taxonomy (NCBI): domain Bacteria; kingdom Bacillati; phylum Actinomycetota; class Actinomycetes; order Kitasatosporales; family Streptomycetaceae; genus Streptomyces; species Streptomyces sp. NPDC048002. The sequence goes on from NZ_JBEZNL010000059.1 coordinate 282, forward strand.
GATCCCAGATACTTCAGCGAGCTCCTGTTCCAGCCGCGTCGTCTGGCTTGCGGAGGGTGCGGTGCCGTCGCCGACTGGAAACCTGAGATGCAGGGGGCTGGACTGGTCGGCACGGTGCTGGGTGGTAGCGAGGATCCGTTCTTCCAGCGGCCTCTGTGGCTGCAGACCCGTTGCGCCGGACACATCTTGTGGGCCTACAACGAGGAGCACGTTGACGAACTGTCCGCCTACGTCGGGGCGCGATTGCGAGAGCGTAGCGGCGCGCGGCCGACGATGTCGATGTTCGCTCGGCTGCCGGCGTGGATGAAGGCGGCGGACAATCGCGGGGAGGTGCTGGCCGGCCTGGAGACGCTGCGGGCGCTGGCCGAACGGACAGCACCTGCCGACCGCTCCGATGCCGCGCACGAGCGGGGTGACCGTCCCCGCGTGCGCAGGAGTATGTACTTCCGGGGCGGCCCTTATGAGTCTTGAAGGCCCTGGTCACAGCCATTCGTTGATGGCTGCGATGAGGACAGTTGCCTCGTAGCGGACCGCGAGCTTGTCATATCGTGTGGCGACCGCCCGGTGCCTCTTGAGGCGGTTGAACCCGCACTCCACCGCATGGCGCTCGCGGTAGTCGGCCGGGTCGAAGTACGGAGGCCGGCCACCGCAGGGCCGAGCTTCTGGCGGTTGCGGGCCTGGTCAGCCTTGTCCGGGATGGTGCAACGGATCCCGCGGCGGCGCAGATAGGCGCGGTTCTTGCGGGAGGCGTACGCCTTGTCCGCGCGGACCCGGTTGGGGCGGACGCGTGGCCGACCCGGCCCGAGACGGGGCACGCGGACCTTCTCCAGCACCGGTTCGAACTGCGGCGAGTCCCCGCGCTGCCCGGCTGTGATCACGATCGACATGGGCTTTCGGCCCTGCTCGACGGCCAGGTGGAGCTTGGTGGTGAACCCGCCGCGCGAGCGTCCCAGCCCGTGATCACCGGGCTCGGTGAACACGCCGCCCGGTGGTTCCTTCTGCAGGTCGCCCTGCTTGCGGGCCCCGGCCGCATGCTGATGGGCACGGCACACCGTGGAGTCGACGCTCAGGTCCCAGACGATCGCGCCTTTTGCGTCGGCCAGGGACTGCAGGCGGGTGAGGATCCGGTGCCAGGTGCCGCTGCGTTGCCAGCGGCGGAACAGGTCGTAGACCCGGCCCCACGGCCCGTACTCGACGGGCACATCCCGCCATGGGACACCGGTCCGGACCCGGAACCGTATGCCGTCGATCAACTGCCGCCGGGACCATCCCCGCGGGCGCGGGGAGCACAACGACGTGACCGTGAACCTCACGACCGGTGGGGGACCATCCCCGCGGGCGCGGGGAGCACGCCTCGAAGAGGTCGCTGCGGGAGGCGGGGCAGGGACCATCCCCGCGGGCGCGGGGAGCACGGCTCCTCCTCCCCGACCGGCATGTACGCCCGGGGACCATCCCCGCGGGCGCGGGGAGCACACCAGTGGGTCCCGATGCCGGAGGCCGCCGCGGGGACCATCCCCGCGGGCGCGGGGAGCACGGCTTCCGCGGCGGCCTTCTCCAGCTTGGCGAGGGACCATCCCCGCGGGCGCGGGGAGCACGGGTCGTTGGCGTTTTCGGGGCTTCAGTGATCGGGACCATCCCCGCGGGCGCGGGGAGCACCCGTCCACGGAGTCCCGCACCACGTTGCCCAGGGGACCATCCCCGCGGGCGCGGGGAGCACACGCCGGACGGGCTGATCACGAGGTGGTCGACGGGACCATCCCCGCGGGCGCGGGGAGCACACCAGCAGAGGCCGGGAAGCCACCCAGTCCGTGGGACCATCCCCGCGGGCGCGGGGAGCACGCGAGCTGCTGGCCAACCGACGCCGACGTGGGGGGACCATCCCGCGGGCGCGGGGAGCACACTCCTCCAGCTTGCGCCAAAAATCGAACAGAGGGACCATCCCCGCGGGCGCGGGGAGCACAGGACCGCGGGCTCCGCAAACAAGGGGGGAACGGGACCATCCCCGCGGGCGCGGGGAGCACGTTTCGACAGTGCCCGGCACCCCGAGCAGTTCGGGACCATCCCCGCGGGCGCGGGGAGCACTCGCAGAAGGGGCCCGGCACCGTCGACGGTCTGGGACCATCCCCGCGGGCGCGGGGAGCACGACCGCGCCGTCGTCGCCGTGCTCGCCGACGGGGGACCATCCCCGCGGGCGCGGGGAGCACCCACGTCCGCCGTGCCCCAGCCGCTCGCGACCGGGACCATCCCCGCGGGCGCGGGGAGCACCGGACGAGACCCGAGAACGTGTTGAGCTTCTGGGGACCATCCCCGCGGGCGCGGGGAGCACGTCGTCGCGGAGATCCGGGACGCGATCGTTGCGGGACCATCCCCGCGGGCGCGGGGAGCACTCCATGTCGATGGACAGCGCGTGCAGGGCGACGGGACCATCCCCGCGGGCGCGGGGAGCACGTCGGGGCGTCGAACCCGTCGCCAGTGTCGGGGGGACCATCCCCGCGGGCGCGGGGAGCACTCTTCCTGAACTGCAGCTTTACCGGCGGCGGATACGGTTCTCGACCACTTTCACCGATCGCGACATTTCTCGCACTCCGTCTATCTTGGACACTTCCGGCCGAGGGCTACACGCGCCGCTGAGCCCCTTCGAGCGTAATAGGCCAGCACACGGATAGGCGACATTCGCAGGCAAAGTGACAACACGTCAGCCGCGGTCCGGCATGGGAGGCGCAGCAGGAACGCCGTCCCAAATGTTGGTTCGGGTGCTCCAGGAGCCGCCGGAGCCTACGGCAAGCCGCGAGGCGGTCTCCCGATTCGGCGGCGCTGTTCAGGCCGGTCACACCACCAGGTAGCAGCGGGCCCGCGGCTTGACGAGCCCTTCGGGGGCGGCTGTCGCAGGAACCGACTCATCGCCATCTCCGCCTTTCGTTGGCGCGTGGTTGCAGCGGTTCGGTCGGTCGGCGGCATGCCGTTCAGGGGTGCAAATTCTTCACCATGACGGCGTACAGCGGTGAGTCGGCGAACGGCTGCTGCTCCCCCACCTTCTCGTAGCCCCAGGCTTCGTACAGTTCTTGGACCTTGGGGTGGGTCACGTCGACCAGGAGAACGGCAAGATTCTCGCTCCGCTCCTGCAGCAGGGCCTCGTGCAGGCGGTCCGAGATGCCCTGTTTCCGCCACTGAGGGCGCACCATGACTTCGGAGACGGCATACGTCGCGCTGTAGCCGTTGTTCGGTTCGAAGTCGGTGGTGCGCCACCATTCGCGGCCCGGCTGGAGCGGTGCTCCGTAGGCGAAGCCGGTCGGCTCGTCTCCGTCGAAGGCGACGACGCAGGTGAAGCCGTCCATTGCGGACCAGTGGTCGACGAACCAGGGGAACCGCTGGTTGAACTCGTTGTCCATCGCGTCGGCGTAGGCGTGGGCGTGGACATCGATCAGCATCTGCTTGAAGCCGTCCGGGAGGCTTCCCTCAGCGTAATGGCGCAGGTCGATCACCCTGGTCACGCTCGACTCCATTCTTCTCGCATCCGGTCTGCCCAGTCGCGGGCGTAGGTCGTGGACGGCGCCAGCCGGAACAGGTCTCGGTGGAAGTCTCCGATCAACGTGCGCATCCGTCCAGGGAGGGGAGCGCCGTCCATGATGGCGAAGACGGCGGCCGCGGTGGTGGTGGCCTGTTCTGGTTCGCCCTGGCGGAGCTGTGCGAAGGCGAGCTGGCACGTGGCCAGCGCGCGGTTGCGCTGGAATTCTGCCGGGATCTTGGCGAGCGCCCGGTGCGCCATTGCCTCGGCCTCGGCGAACTCCCCGTTGTGGTTGAGGATGATGGCGGCCAGGTGGTTGAGTTCGGATGCACCGTAGAACGCGGTCCATCGGGGACGGTCGTCCTCGTTCGCCTTGCCCAGGGATTCCTGTGCCGCCCCGAGGGCCCGCTTGGCGGCCCGCGGGTCCCCGAGCATCGAGTGGGCCAGTGCGAGGCGGACCCAGCCCATGGAGCCGAAGAAGGGATCTCTCCGGGCGGCGCGGGAGGCATTGGCCGCCTGCGCTGCGGCGAGCTGTTCCGGTCCGTGCTGGCGCTGGTAGGCGAGCATGGCCATGTTGACCCACACGCGCATCCCTGTCGGCGGGTCCTGGGACAGGCCGGCGTACGTGCTCGATTCGTGCAGGTGCCGCTGCGCCGTGTCGAGATTGCGGAGGTCGATGCATGACCAGGCTGCGATGGTGGTGTACTCGGCCGCGAGCGCGTACAGGGCGCGGCGTACGCGCTCGCTGGCATTGCCCTGCTGGAGTTGGAGAACCTTCGCCCGTCCCTCGAGGGCTGCGGTCACCAAGGGTGTGTGCCCGCCTTGTCGGTCGTCCGCTTCCACGAGTTCGTTCATGCCGGCCGCTGCCCGGGCTACGTCTGTCATGCCCACGGATCGGCGCTGTTTGACGATGGGGACGGCAGTGGCTGCCGTTCCGGTGGTGGAGACGATGAAGTCGCGACGCCGCACAGGGTCCTCCGGGGGCTGTTGCATGGAGCTGGGTGCGCTGAACCCCAACTCCGCCACGGAGCAGCCGAACACACGCTCAAGTGCTGCGCAAGTGCGGCCGATTGGGCGCCGGCTCGACCCGTTGAGCAGGTTGCGGACGGTCCGCGACGACATCTCCCCCGGTCGCCCCGTGATCTCGTGCAGCGCCTTGTTGAGTCGTGTCGCCAACTCGTCCTGAGTGAGGCCGAGTTGATCCATGCGGCTCTGAAGGATGCGGTTCGCTCCCATGCACCGAACGTAGCGCCGCCGTCACTCTGCCGACCAGGTGTCGGGTAATGCGAACGTAAAGTCTTCCGGTTGGCCGGCATGCACGAAACCGGAACTCTTCCTGTTCCGCGCCGCAGGCGGCTCGTTGACTGGCTATCAGCTGCCGGTGCCCGGGTAGGGCCCGGTGGCATGGAGGAGAGCCCGGCCCTGCTTCCCCCGTCAGGGCCGGGTACCCGACGCCGGAGGGAAAGACCTCGTGAGCATGACCGCTGCAAGAACACATGTGACCGGCCGCGCCGGCTGCATGACCGCGGACCTGCCATGCGTCCCCGAGTCCGTCGCCCGTGCCCGCGCGCTCGTCTCCAGCGTTCTGGCCGGCTGGGGACTCGGACACGACCTGGCTGACATCGCGGAACTCGTCGTCTCGGAGCTGATGACCAACGCGGTCGACCACACCGAGACCGACCGAACCGAGGTCGTCATCGAGCGTCAGGCCGACAGCACGGTTCGCATCCAGGTCTCCGACACGTCGTCTGTCGCCCCGCACATGGAAAAGGCTGCGGATGACGCCGAGTGCGGCAGAGGCCTGCGCCTGGTCGACGCTCTGTGCGTGCGCTGGGGCTACGACCCGCACGCCCGCGGCAAAGTCGCCTGGGCTGAGATCAAGGCCCCGGCGGGAGGTGAGCAGTGAACGCAACCCCTACCCTCGAACGTCAGGTGGAGCGGTGGACGCCGCCGCTCGACGCCGACGGCCTCAAGTACGTCCTGGAGCGCTTCCACGCATGGAAGCCACTCGACGTCGAGCAGGTCTTTGACGACCTTGACGCGGCGATCGGCAATCAGCCGCCGCCCGTGGCTGCGACAGCAGCGCTGGTCGAGCGGCTTCGCGTCCACCTGAAGCACCTCAGTGATATCGCAGTCGCCGACGACAGGGGCCTGGCCACCCAAGGGATGCTCCGGCTCGTTCAGTTGGGACGCCCTCTTCGGGCGGAGTGCACGCCAGTCCCCCAGGAGATGGCCGTCGGCCTGGCCCGGCGCCTTGCCTTCGTGACCTGCGACCTGGTTGAGGAGCTGATCGAGGCCCGCTACATCGAGGGGCCCGAGTGATGCACATTCCCGAAGACCAGAGTTCCGCAGTGAGTCCGGTGACCCTCGAGCCCCAGTCCCTGGACCTTCATCGTGCCCGGACATGTGCGCCTGCCGTCCGCAGATTCGCCACCCAGCTCCCCGCCGGCCCAAGAGCCCTGCACCCGAGGCGCACCTGGTCTCGTCGTGTGGTCACCATCCTCGGCCGGCATGGAGACCTCCTCCGGGCCGTCGAAGTAGTCAGCAGGCTCGTGGACCACAGCCTCAAACACGGCATCCCGTGGCGACCCGGTCCCCGAGCGGAAGCTCACCTTGTCCGCCGCAAACAACGAAGCCGGGGCACTGGTCATCGACATGCACGCCCTGAACGCGGCCTTCCCCGCAACGCCGGCGTGTTGTTCGAGGAGACACCGGCCTGCTTCCGGCTGAAGGCCGTGTCGTGGCGCCCCAGGACTCCCCCGAGCCGGTGCAACAACCCTCGCGCCCCGCCCCTTGCACCACTGCCCTTGAGGCGAGGGGCTGCCGAGGGCCGAGGCGTTCGCCGATAGCCTCCCGGCCCGCAATCTGCGGTGCCGGACCTCTACCGACCATGTACGACCGAAGGAAGTCATGACGAACACAACCGTCGAGCCCGACGAGGCGACCCGCCTGCGGAACAAGATGGTGGACGAACTCCGCGCTGAAGGCACTCTCTCCTCCCCGGAGATCGATGCCGTGATGCGCAAGGTGCCCCGCCACGCGTTCACACCCGACACCCCGCTGGACCGGGCATACGAGCCGTACGGCGCTGTGATCACGAAGACGGATGAGTTTGGGGTGCAGCTCAGTTCCGTCTCCGCCGCGCAGGTGCAGGCCATGATGCTGGAGCAGGGCCGGGTACGCCGTGGCATGCGGGTGCTGGAGATCGGCTCGGGCGGGCTGAACGCGGCCTATCTCGCCGAACTCGTCGGCGAGGACGGCGAGGTCATCACCGTAGACATCGACGCCGAGGTCACCGACCGCGCCCGACGCCTCCTGGACGAGCACGGCTACGACAGGGTCCGCGTCCTCAGCCTCGACGCAGCCGACCCGATCGGGGACCTCGGCACTGTCGATGTCGTCATGGTGACCGCCGGGGCGTGGGACATCCCTCCGGCGTGGACCTCGCAGCTGGGGCCCGGTGGGCGGCTTGTCGTGCCGCTGCGGATGCGCGGCCTGACCCACTCGGTCGCCTTCACGCAGATCGCGGGCGGGAATGGCGGCTATCTGGAGAGCGAATCGGCGCGGATCTGCGGCTTCGTGCCGATGCAGGGTTCGACCGCTCACCGGGAGGAGCTGCTGCTCGTCACCGGCACGCCGGAGATCGGTCTGCGGTTCGACGACGGTCTGCCGGCCGATCCGCACCGGCTGGACAACGCCGTCACGACGCCGCGTTACGAGATGTGGACCGGCGTCACTGTCGGCCTGCAGGAACTCATCGACACCCTCCAGATGGCGATGGCGATCAGCCTGCCGGGCTTTTGCATGATGGCCGTCGACGATGATCTGGACACGGGCCTGGTCGCGCCGTCGAACAAGCGGTTCGCTCTCGCTGCCGTCGAGGACGACTCCTTCGCCTACCTCGTCACCCGCCGCACCGAGGACGACCAGCACGCCGAGTACGGGGTGCACGCCCTCGGCCCGCACGCCCAGCAGCTCGCCGACCGGGTCGCCGGCGTGCTCCGTGACTGGGCAGCCCGTCACCGCGGCGGTCCCAGCCCGGTCATCCGGGTCTATCCGGCCGGCACCCCCGACGAGGAGATCAGCGCCGACCGGGTCATCGACAAGGTGCACACCCGGATCTCACTCTCCTGGCCCGCGACGTAGCCGCCGTGGGCCAGGCCAGCCCGCACCACCCCCGATTGGAAGGAAGGGAACCATCATGACCATCGCCACCACGGCCCCTGTCCCCGCGCTGGCGGGCCTGGACGACGACTTCGCTCCGCTGGACGTGAGGGTCGTCGTCGCGGAGTACCTGCACGGCAAGCTCATGTGCACCACGGGTGACGGCTGCGGCACGACCTGCGCGACCGGTTCGTCCGCCTGCAACTCCTTCGTGGAGGACCCGGCCTGATCCAGGCCCTCTTCCCATGGTGGGCCGGGTTCGCGTGCTCAGCCCGGCCCACCTGTCTCCTCCCTCCTGGTGCACACGGTCTGAAGGAAGGGCCTCATGGCTTCCCAAGCTGTCGCCGGCTACCAGTGGCAGGGCGCCGCGATGCTGCGCGCCACCACCGCCTGCGGACCGGCCGACGTACCCCGCGCTCTCGACCTGGACGACGTGGCCGTCACGCGCCGATGGCTGAACCGCGTGTGGCAGCGCGACGACTTCCGCTGCGCGCTGTCTCTGGCCACCCCCCACCTCTGCGATGCCATCGAGGCTGTCATCTGCGGTCGGCAGGCCAGTCCCCGTCACGTTCGCCGCACAGCTCTGTCGGCCGCCGCCTACCTCCTGCGGTGGCAGCACCGCCCCACCCCGCTCGGCCTGTTCGCCGGCACTGCCCCCGTGTCCGTCGGGCAGCAGGCGAGCGTGCGATGGCGCGACAAGCACCGCGCAATGATCCGGCCGGACGCCGAATGGGTCACCGACATGGTCCAGTGTCTGCAGCGCAGCCCCGCACTGCTGAGGCGATTACCGCTCACCGCCAACAACACCGCTCACGCGCGCGGTGACCGGCTCGTGGCGCCCGGCCCGCCGTCCGACGGCCACGCCCTGCTTCTGGCCCCGGTCGAGATATCCGTCCGCAACGCCCGGCCGGTCGCTGCGGCAATGGACGTGGCCCGCCCCCCCATCCTCTATAGCGATCTCCACGCCCACCTGCTCGACCGCTTCCCGCAGGCCACCGCAGCGCAGATCGACACGCTCCTGACCGGCTTGGTCGAGCAGCAGTTCCTCATCAGCAGTCTGTGGGCGCCCGCGGCCACCGTGGACGCCTTCGAGTATCTGTGCCGTGAACTCGACCGGCATCAGGCGGACAGCGTCCCGGAGGTGCGCGACCTGGTCCACGCTCTGCACGCGGTGCGCGAGGAAATGTCCTCCCACCAGCCGGTGGCCGCCGACACGGACCTGGGCGCGATGGCCGCGCGGATGCGTACGCTCACCTCCGTCACCCCGACACCTCTGCTCGTTGACACGGTGCTCGACTGCGACATGCAGCTCCCGCAGGCCGTGATCGCTGAGGTGGAAGCAGCTGTCACCGCCCTGTACCGGACCACCCCGCAGCCGTACGGCTACTGGCACTGGCGTGACTACCACCGCCGGTTCCGGGCCCGGTACGGCGTCGGCGCCCTGGTACCGGTGATGGACCTGGTCGCCGACAGCGGGCTGGGCCTGCCCGCCGGGTTCGTCGGCTCCGACCGCGGCCGCGCGCCAAAGCTCCTCACCGACCGGGACGAACTCCTCCTCGCTCTGGTGCAGGAAGTCCTCATGGACGGCCGCGATGAACTCGCGTTGACGGACGCGACCGTCACAGCCCTGGAGCAGGCGGCCGGGAGTGACGAGCGGCTGTTCGTGCCCCGGGTGGAAGCCGCCTTCGAAGTCCACTGCCCCAGCACCACCGCACTGGCGCGCGGCCGCTTCGACGTGCTGATCACCGCGGTGCCACGGCCCGGCAGCAGCATGGCCGGACGGTTTGCCCACCTCCTGCCACCAGAACAGCAGGACGCCCTCGCCGCCACCTACCTCGGCACGCCAGACGGCCTGCCCGCGCAGCTGGTGTTTCCGCCGCGCCGTCGCCGCAGCGAGAACGTCACCCGGACACAGCAGTTGCTGCCGAACGTCATCGAACTGTCCGGCCACCGGGTACCGGACGCAGCGACGATCCCGCTCGCCGACATCGCCGTCACCGCGGACGCGCGCAGCTTCCACCTCGTGCAGCTCTCCACCGGCCGCCGCATCGACGTGCGCGTCCTGCACGCTCTGGAAGGCGGCACCCAGACCCCGCCGCTGGCCCGCTTCCTCGCCGAGGTAGCCCACGGCCGGTACGCCGTCTACAAACCGTTCGACTTCGGCGCCGGCGCCCGGCTCCCCTTCCTGCCACGCGTGCGCTACCGGCGCACCGTCCTCACCCCGGCCAGGTGGCTCCTGACAGCCCACGAGCTACCAGGGCGCACCGCCTCAGCCAAGGAGTGGGACCGCGCCTTCGACGCCTGGCACCACCGGCACGGCGCCCCGGCACACGTCGCGATGATCGAGTACGACCAGCGCCTTCCCCTCGACCTGTCCCACCCCGTCCACCGGCGGGTCCTGCGCGCGCACCTCGACAAGAACCGGCGCCTGGAACTGCGTGAAGTCCCGGACGGTGACGCAGGCGGCTGGATCGGGCGCGCGCACGAGATATGGCTCTGCCTGCGCCGAACCCAGCCGGCCACGTCCCCGGCGCGCCTGCCCCAGGCCGGTGCATCGGCCGCGGTCAGGCGGCATCTGCCGGGAGGCGGCGACACCCTCCACGTGCAGCTCCACGCCCACCCCTTGCGCTTCGACGAGATCCTCAGCCGGCACCTGCCCCGCCTTCTGGCGTTCTTCGACCACACCATCTGGTGGTTCACCCGGCACCGGGAACTGGCCCGTCCGGACTGCGACCAGTACCTCGGCCTCACCCTGCACCTACCACTGAACACCTACGGGACCGCGGCCCAGCACGTCCACACATGGGCGAACAGCCTGCACGGACTCGGCCTGGCGTCCGGGATCGTTCTCGCGCCCTACCAGCCCCATACCGGACGCTTCGGCGGCCCGTCAGCCATGGACGCCGCGCATCAGGTGTTCGCGGCGGACTCCGCCGCCGCTCTCGCACAGATCCAGCTCACCGAGCGCATCTCCACCCCCGCCCCGCAGGCCCTCGCCGCAGCCAGCGCCCTCAACCTCGTCACCCACCTCGCTCGCCACGCCACCGAGGCAGAAGAATGGCTGGTGGGCAACCTGCCCCAGGGCAGCGGGCGACTGGACCGGGCCCTGCGCAGCCAGGTCCTCCAACTCGCCTCCCCGAACGGCTCATCCGCTCTCGCAGCCCTCCCCGGCGGCTCCCAGGTCACCGGGGCGTGGCAGGCCCGCGCGACTGCCCTGGCAACCTATCGGGAGGCCCTGGCCGGTGAACGTGACCCGCTCGGCATCGCCCGAACCCTCCTCCACCAGCACCACGTCCGGGCCCTGGGCGTCGACCCCCGCTCCGAGGCCACCGTCCTGCGGCTCGTACGGGACGTGGCCCTGCACCACCGGACGGCCGGCCGATGACCACGCCGGCCGGCATCGCCGCGGCAATCCTCACGCAGTACACGGACCATCTCGCCACGCCCGCTCCCCCATCCCCGGACGCGCCATGGGCGGTGCAGTCACTGGCCGACGGCACTACCGGGATCAGCCTGCTCCACATCGAGACAGCCGTCCGCAACGGCCACTCCTGGCATACCGCCCACCGGTGGATCACCGCCGCGGCCAGCGGGCACATCAGCGCAGCCGACACCGCCGGCCTCTACCTCGGTGCCCCGGCCGTCGGCTTCCTCCTCACCACCGTCCCCCCAGCCCTCCAGCACCTGTACGCCCCGGCCCGCACGACCCTCCACCAGCACATCACCCGCCTCGCCCACCGACGCGTCGATGCCGCGCTCGCCCGCATCAGTAACCGCGAGTTGCCCACCTTCGCCGAATACGACCTCCTGCACGGCCTCACCGGCATCGGCGCCTACCTCCTGCGCACCGACCCCGAAGGCGCCGCCCTGGAACGAGTCCTGCGCTACCTCGTCGCCCTCACCCGCCCCCTCGCCTCCGGCGAGCGGGCTCTGCCCGGCTGGTGGGTCCGCCACGACCCGGCCCGCGGCGCATCCCCCCACTTTCCCGGCGGCCACGGCAACTTCGGCGCCGCGCACGGCATCACCGGCCCGCTCCTCCTCCTGGCCCAGGCCATGCGCCACGGCATCACCGTCAGCGGCCACCGCAACGCCATGTGGACGATCTGCGAACACCTCGACACCTGGTGCCAGAACGGGCCCGCCGGCCCCTGGTGGCCCGAACATATCTCCCGCCCGGACCACGACCGCGCACACCCCCACCACAACACTCCCACCCGGCCCAGCTGGTGCTACGGCACGACAGGGATCGCGCGGGCCGGGCAACTCGCCGGCCTCGCCCTGCGCGCACCCGACGTCCAGGCCTTCTACGAAGACGCCCTCTACCGGGCCCTAACCGACCCCGGACAACGCGCCCTCGTCACCGACACGGGCCTGTGCCACGGCTGGGCCGGCATCTACCAGACCGCCACCCGCGCCGCCGCCGACGCCCCCGACCTGCGCCTGCACAGCCTCCTGGAACCCCTCGGCGACACCCTCGCCACACACGCCCACCCCGGCAGCAGCCCGACGACCGGATTCATCAACGGCGACGCCGGCACCGCACTCGCCCTCACCACCTACGCCACGCAGACAGCACCGATCACCGGATGGGACGCATGCCTCCTGATCAACTGATCGACGCGGAACCCAGCCCCACACAGCGCGCCGTCCTCGCCGTCCTCGCCGTTCTCGCCGGCCGGCCGATCACCGAAGTCGCCGGCCAGTACCGGATGAACGCCACAGTCCTGTCCGATGCCGTGACGGTCTACGACCAGGCCGGCCGGGCAGCCCTCGCCCGGCACGCTGCCAGCACCGACTGGTGGCAGACCTACCTCCACTTCACCAACTGGGCCGACGCCGACACCACCTTCACCACCCATGTACTGCCCGCAGTCGAGGAAGCGGAGAACGCCGGAACCATCAACGGCTGGTGGTACACCAGAAAACACCCCTGCTGGCGCCTACGCCTCCACCTGCACGCCCCCGCAGCCAAACATCACATCGGCGACCACCTGAACCGCCTCGTCAACAGCGGCCACCTCCACCGGTGGTGGCCCGGCATCTACGAACCCGAAACCGCCGCCTTCGGAGGCACCGCCAGCATGACCGCGGCACACGCCCTGTTCACCACCGACAGCCGCCACATCCAGCAACTGCCCCACCGCCACCTGGCCGCCGGGCCCAGGGAATTGTCCGTGCTGCTGTGCACGATCATGATGCGCGCCGCCGGACTCGAATGGTACGAACAAGGCGACGTCTGGCACCGCGTCATCACAACCGAACACCGATCAGACACCCGCAACATCCCCACAGATCTCCTCAACGCCCGCGCGCACGAAATCCGCCCCCTCCTCCACGCCGACACCGACGCCCTGATCGGGCCCGGCGGGCCACTGGAATCCGTGGCCGAATGGGCCGCCGCCTTCCACCACACCGGCCAACAACTCGCCCACGCAGTACACACCGGCACCCTCGACCGCGGACTGAGACACATACTCAGCTACCACACGATCTTCCACTGGAACCGCCTCGGCCTCTCCCAACGTAGCCAAAGCATCCTCGCCTACGCCGCCAGAACAGCAATCCTCCACAAACAACCCAACTGACCTACCACGCACCCAGCTCCGGCTGGCGCAGCCGACCCAGGGGACCATCCCGCGGGCGCAGGGAGCACTGGATGCGCTGGACCTGCGCGAGGGGCGTCGCGGGACCATCCCCGCGGGCGCGGGGAGCACTCCTGGACGCCGCGCGGCATGGTCCAGTCCAGGGGACCATCCCCGCGGGCGCGGGGAGCACGTGAGGCCCGGCTCGACACCTCCGCGACGCTCGGGACCATCCCCGCGGGCGCGGGGAGCTCGGCCGCCGCTACCCCTCGGGTGCCCAGGTCCTGGGACCATCCCCGCGGGCGCGGGGAGCACAGGCTACGGCCAGGTTGGACATGGCGGTGAGCGGGACCATCCCCGCGGGCGCGGGGAGCACGGCTGGCAGGACCTCGCCCGCCGCCTTGAGTGGGGACCATCCCCGCGGGCGCGGGGAGCACCGCTGGAGGAGGCGCACCTCCCGGATGTGGACGGGACCATCCCCGCGGGCGCGGGGAGCACTACGTCGGCAACGCCATGAGCGGCGCCACCCTGGGACCATCCCCGCGGGCGCGGGGAGCACTCTTCCTGAACTGCAGCTTTACCGGAGGCGGATGCGGTTCTCGACCACTTTCACCGATCGCGACATTTCCCGCATTTCATGCATCACAGTTATGTCCGGCCGAAGCGTCGTCGTTTGGAGGCGCGGCTCCAGCCAGGCTTTGGGGCCGACTCCGGAGTTGAGTCGTCGCTTGATGCACGTGTTTCGGGGTTTGGCCGGTGGATGAGAGTAATGCCCTCGTGGTCGGTCGGGTGCCAGGCGTGGTCGTGGGTACGGAAGGTGTAGCCCTGCTCGTTGTTCGTGGTGTGCGCGAGCAGTGCGCGGCCCTGGCCTGCGTGCTGGCGGACTTCGTCCCAGAGGAGGTCGCGGACGCGGGCGGAGGGGTTGCCGATGAAGACGCCGGCAGAGATTTCCAGCAGCCATCGTGTGAGGAAGCCGCGTAGTCCGGCAGGGCAGTTGATGAGGACAATGACGGTCACCAGGTCAGCTCCGCGTCCGGGTGTTCGTCTGGGCCGCGGTGGTTGAAACCTGAGGGAAGGTGTTGTCCGCCGTCGCTGTGCAGGGTCACCACGTCCCGGTCCTCTGCGCCGTGGGGCGGGGCCGTTTCGCCGGGTGGGAGCAGGAGTCGTTTGATGTCGTTGACGCAGCGGTCGAGGAGGGCGGTTTCGTTGATGCGGTCGCGCAGGGCTCGGCGGGTGCGGGGGCCGATGTCCTGGTCGGTTTCGGCGGCGGTGTCGAAGGCGACGGGGATGCCGACTTCGGTTTTGTAGAGGTCGGCGATGTCGAGGACGAAGGAGAGTTCGTGGCCGGAGTGGACGAAGCCGAGGGCAGGGCTGCAGCCCAGTGAGGTGACGACGGCGTGTGAGATTCCGTACATGCATTGGGCGGCTGCGGTGATGGCCTGGTTGACGGGGTCGCCGCTGGAGAAGTCGCCGGGGGTGTAGTGGCGGCCGCGCCAGGGGATGCCGGTGCGGGCGGACTCGGCGCGGTAGCAGTCCTTCATCCGCTTTCCCTCGCTGCCCAGGAGTTCTCTGCGGCTCAGTCCGGCGGGGTCTTCGTCGGGGAAGCGCTGGCGGTACATGGCGCGGGTGACGGCCAAGCGGGTGCGGGGGTTGGCCCACTGGTGGGCCTGGGCTTCCATGAGGGCGGAGGAGCGGGTGAGGGCGCGGCCGGAAGCGTAGTAGCGGACGCCACGTTCTCCGACCCAGCAGACGGCGGCGCCGGTTTCACCGAGGACGCTCATGGCCTGGTGGGTGATGCGGGTGCCGGGGCCCAGGAGGAGGGTGCCGATGGTTGCTGAGGGGATGTGGGTTGTACCTTCGGCGTCCTGTGCGGTGATCGCGTTGGCGTCGCGGTGGACGGTGCAGCGCTCGAGGTAGATGAAGGACAGGCGTTCTGCGGTGCGGGTGAGGTGGCGTGGGGTGAGGGCGGGGCGGCTGGCGGGGGTCGTCATACGGCGCCGGGGGTGAGGGGGGCAAGGGTGAGCAGGCCGCAGCCGTAGGCGCGGCCGCGGCCGATTCCCTGGGTGAGGGTGCGGCGCATGGCGTCGGGGTCGGTGATCTCGAGGCGTCCTTCGAAGGTGACGGTCAAGAGCGTGACCGGTCCGCCCTGGCGTTTGCTGAAGTTCAGGGACCGTGTGTCGCGGATAGCGAGTTCGTAGCG
The DNA here is from genome assembly GCF_040653275.1 of Streptomyces sp. NPDC048002. Classification (NCBI taxonomy): domain Bacteria; kingdom Bacillati; phylum Actinomycetota; class Actinomycetes; order Kitasatosporales; family Streptomycetaceae; genus Streptomyces; species Streptomyces sp. NPDC048002. The sequence goes on from NZ_JBEZNL010000059.1 coordinate 15,733, forward strand.
GTCGCCGTGGTGGGGGTGTTTGTGCTGTGTGGTGCCTGCGGGCAGGGCACGCCGGCCGGCCGGTTTCTCCAGGATTCGGAAGCCGAGGCGTGTCAGACGCGTGTCGTCGAGGAGCCAGTTCATCTGGTGAACGGGGGTGAGGTGGGCGGTGAGTTTGCGCGGTTCGCCTTCCTTGCGGCGGATGGTGTGGACGGGGTTCGCAGTCAGGCGGAAACCCCACTGGGTAGCGGGGGTGAGCCGGTCGAGGAAGGGGGCGTAGGGGCGGGTCTGCCAGCCGGGTTCTTCGGGGGTGGCGACGGCGGGCCAGCCGGCCTGTTCGACCAGGTGGGTCAGGTCCGGGCGGGTGGGGCTGACGATGAAGAGCATGATCTCGGCGTGGCCGCGCTGGTCCAGGCGCCACAGCACGCGCGGGCTGTCGGGGGCGGGGCGGTCGGAGGGCAGGATGTGCGGGAACGCCGACATGACGCCCGCGTGCATGGCCTGGGGCGAGGAGAGCAGCCGGCGGGAGCCGGGCCGGGCCGCGTTCACGCGGAAGCGGGACAGGAACATCAGGTGCTCTCTTCCTCGAAAACGTCGAACGGATCGTGCTCGCCCGTCTGTCGGCCGTCGGCGGCGAGGGGGGTGGGGACGGTGGTGGTGACCACGGTCCGCAGGCCGTGCCGGCGGTGGGCGGCACGGAAGCTGACGGGCTGGTCGCGCACGGTGTCCGCGTCGTTCGCGCTCTCCCCTGGAGTGGTTTCCCGCAGCACGGTCAGGGTCTGCGGGTGGTGGCGCCTGCGGTACCAGGCGGACGCCTGCCAGGGCAGGCCCGCCAGTACGTCCTCGAGGCGGGCGTCCTCGTGCAGGGCGAGTTCGACCGGCCCCGCGGGCGGGCAGGAGCGGCGCCCGAGAAACGGCGGATACACCGGGTTGAGCAGCGCCGCGTGCAGGGACGCCAGCAGCGCATGATCCCCCTCCAGCGCGGCAACGAAGACGGCGTCGGCGAGGTAGAAGCGTTCGGACAGGGGCATGGAGGCGCCGCTGACGGGGTGGTGGGCGGTGTGGAAGTCGCGGATGCGGGTGCCGGGCTGGTCGATGCGGACGGCGAAGCGCAAGCCCGCGAGCGGGGCCAGCGCACGGTCGTCGTCGCGCTGGAGGCCGGCTGCGGCGGCGAGGAGGCCGATGACTGCACTTTTGGTGGGTGCGGATTCGGTGGTGCGGCGGGTGAAGCGGGAGGAGGCCCCCCAGGACTGCAGGGGGCCTGCCAGGCGGAGGCTGAGCACGCTCATGCGGGCTTCTCCAGGCGCTCGGCGACCGCCTGTCCGACGGCCTGGACGAGCTCGGCGAGGGTGTCGGTCTCGGTGCCCAAGGCGGCGAGTTTCTGCGTGCCGGGGCCGATGCGCAGGATCCAGGCGGGGGTGGTGTCCGCGGCGCCGTAGGCGCGTTCGGCGTCCTGGGCATAGGCGGCGAGCCGGTCGCAGGCATCGCGCAGGTGTCCGCCGCCGTCGCTGCGGACGGGGTCCTCGAACGCGGCAACGTAGCTGAGGGGCCTGCTGGTGCGGAGTTTGACGACGACGGCGTCGGGCTGGGTGTGGTGCCCGAACGTGTTGATCTTCCCCGTCGGGAGCGAGGCGATGAAGCTGTGCACGAACGCTTCGACCGCCCGGCGTACCGGTTCGGTGCGGGGCTCGTCCTTGCGCAGGCCCTGTCCGAGGTTTTCGGCGAGCTGGTGCACGCCGAGCGCCGCGTAGCGGTAGAGGGTCGCGGAGTTGAACTCGATGGTGCCGATCATGCCGGCGCCTGTTTCCTCGTCGGTGTTCTCGTCGTCGACGGCCGTGTAGTAGTCGGCCTCGTTGTCGACGCGGTGGACGCTGAGGGCGTGCGCGACCTGGACGCCGGCGTCGACGTTGATGTCGGCGGCGTCGGCGACCATGCGGCCGAACAGGGCGATGTCCACGGAGTGGCGGGTGTCCGCGATCTCCTTGGCGCGGGCCTTGTTGTCCTTGTTCTTGAAATGGGCGGTGATGTCGTCGGCGCCGTCCAGAGCGAGGCGGGCCAGGCCGTCGAGCTGGCGGGAGCTGAGGAAGACGAGGTACTTGCTCTCCGGGGCGGGCTCCGCCTCGCCGTCCTTCTTCGCCTGGTCCGCTTTCCGCTTGGGGATCTCCGTCTTCAGACCGGCGGCTTTCACCGTTTCGTCGGCGAGCAGCAGCGCGCGCTCCCGGCCGACCGCATCGTCCAGGCCTTCGATGCGGTCGGCGAGGAGTTCCACGACCTTCTTGGTCCGCACGCCGAGCTCACCGGGGTCGAGGAGGTGTTCGTCGCGGAAGTAGGTGCGGATGGCGCGCTTCCACGCCTGGCTGGAGACGCGGGCGCGGGGAACGCCTCCGTAGACGGCCGTCTTGGGTGCGCCGGTGTCGTCGCGGTTGAGGTTGCTGGGCGGGACGGTCTGCAGGGCGTGCAGGTCCAGGAAGATGCGGGTCACGAAGCGTCCTTGTCGGTGTGCGGGGTGCGGGTCTCCGAGGTGCCGGTGTCCGGGTGGGTGGGGTCCGGGTCGCCGGCGGCAGGCTGTGGGGCGCTAGTCGGGGGCGTGGTGTGGAAGGAGCGGCCCCACTGGCGGCGGACTGCGGCGGGCCCGTCGGGCCACTGCCAGGTGTAGAGCTGCCCGGCGAGCAGCCCGTAGTCCAGGGGGATGTCGGCGCGGCGCAGGAGGGCCACCAGGTCGCGCAGCCGCTGGGTGACCGTGGCGAGGTCGGGCGCGCTACCGGCGCGGACCAGGCGCTTGCGGACGGGTTCGTCGATGCCGTCCGCCGGCATCAGACGGCGCACCGCGGCGCCCAGCCCGGCCGGCTGCGCGGGGGTGTGGCTGCGGTGCATGCCGGTGCCGCGGGACTGCTGATGAAACGCCCACAGGGTCACGGCGGCGTACAACGCATCCTCCGCGCGGGTCAGTTCATGCTCGCCCAGCATCCGGGTGTCGGGGCCGGCGGTGTGCAGGGGGCCGGTGTCGACCAGGCCCCACAGGTCGGGCATCTGGGCCGCGTCATGGCCTGCGCCGCGGCGCAGGCGGGCCAGGGCGGCGACCGCCGGGGGCTGGTCGCTGAGGTAGCCCTCCTGCCACGGCCTGATGAGCGCACGGGCGAGGCCGGCGACCCGTACACGGACCGGGGACGGTGTGACGGCCGCAGGTGAAGGGCTGGTCATGAGTGTGCCTTCGCAGGAGGTTGGGAGTGTGTGAGTTGGGCGCCTTGTTCGCCGCGAGGGCCGGGCACGGGCGCCTCGCCGGCATCCGCGGGCAGGGGCACTCCGGCGTCGGAGCCTGAACTCGAACGCGAGGCGCTGGGCAGGGCTTTGGCCAGACGGCCGCGAAACCACCGGTCCGCAAGTCCCGCGCTCAGCCACAGGACGGTGCTCTGGGCGGTGGTGACGGTGCGGCCCTCCCATGCCTGCTCACCCGCGCCGTCGATCAGGCGGCTGCCCAGACCGGCGACGATCCGGTACGCCTGCTCCTGCCAGGCCACGCGGTGCGCAAACGGGTCGGCTGCCTGGGCGAGCGCGGCCAGCCAGCAACGGTAGGGCTCCTCCAGCGCGTCGAAGCCCGCCGTCCGCGCCGTCTCCTTCGGCCCGTCCTGCGCTCTCCCGGCCGCCCGGGCCACATCAGCTGCCAGGTCACCCAGGGCGCGCACGGCCCGGTCGGCGTCCTCGGACGCGGCCACGGCCTGTGCCGCGCAGGTGCGGTCGTGCCGGTGGAGCAGCACCACGGGCATCGTCAGCCGGTCATCGACCACCTCGTCGATCACCGACTGCTGTGTTCCGTAGGAGACGCCCACCGTCCGGGCGCGGACGAGGAACGTGCGGCTCACCTGCCCCTCGGTGATCAGCCGGGCGACCCACTCGAGGATCCCGGGCCGCAGATACGGCGCCGCCTCCTCACCGCTGCCGGTCTCCGAACGGTCGGCGACCAGTGAGGCGATGCCCCGCCAGGCCGCGCGGGAAGGATCGTGCGGACGCGGCAGGTACACGGGCGACCGGCCGAGCTTCTTCTCCTGCACGGTGCTGCGCCGCCAGGCGGTCATCGGCTCACGGCGGTGCATGTTCCGGGCCGCAAGAGGATCGCCGTACCCGAGGACGACACCGTGGACGCCGTCAGCGTCGTGATGCAGGAGCACCCGCCGGGACTGCCATGTGTACAGCTCCCGCGGGCCCGCAGGAGTGCGGCCGTGCGGGCCGGGACCGCACGGGGGATGCCGCCAGGCCGGCAGGTCGCCCTCCGTGAATTCCAGTTCCTCGGTGTCGGCGGACGGCAGATTCAGCAGGAGCGTCTCGCGCAGTGTGTCGCCCTCGACGAACACACCCCCCAGCCCTCCCGCCCAGCCCGTGCCCAGCGGGTACACCTTTCCGCCCTTGACCCGGTCATCACCCACCATGCCGGTCTTGATGCCGGAGGTGTCCCAGGCGTGAACGTGGACGACCCATCGGGCGGCCTCGGCGAACGTCAGCCGCTCGACATCAGGCATCCGGGTGCTGAAGAACGGCTCACCGGCGGGAACGTCCGCGACGATCCGGTTCAGGGAGAACACCTCCCCCTTCGCCGAGCGCAAGCCCGCACTCTGGAGGAAGGGCCGGGTGGGATGGCAGAGGTCGAGGCAGTCCCGGTGGGTGTCCAGGTAGGACAGCACCGGTGTGAAGCACTCCGGGTCCTCCCACAGGGCCGCCCAGTCCTCCATCTCCCGCGGCCCGTCGAGCGCGTCATGCGCAAGGGCCAGCAGCAGACGCAGCAGGGCGAACTCCTGAGTCGGCAACTCGGCAACGATGCTTCGCAACTCGTGGGCCTGCTCGAACACTTGCCGTAGTGACAGTTCCAGCTCTACGCCGTCGCGGTGCAGGACGCCCACCCAGGGCTCGGTAGTCAGGTTGAACGGGACGGCTTCGGCTAAGCCGGTCCCAGGTTGGTCTGTCACACGTCATCTCCGACTTGGCGGGGTAATGGGGCAGGCATCAGGTCGGCGTGACCTGTGCCCCGTCGTACGAACAGCACGGGCGTCGGGCGGTCTTGGCCGCCCCGGCGGGGGCAGGCTGCAGTCGGCCCCAGGCCTAGCGGGCCGTGTTTGCGGGAACGATGGACCTGCTGGCGCGGCGAACCGATGCCGTCCTCATCTGATCGGCCGGCCGCGTGCCTGACCGGCAACGGGTTCACTCAGGACTCACCTCCAGTCCGTCCGCGGGGCTGTACCGCAGGACGAACCCTGCCAGCCGGGTCTGACAGTCCTCGTCGAGCGTGAGGATGAGCTGGTCGGAGAGCCAGGGGCTGTCCTTGCCCTGCCAGGCCCGCACATACAGCTGCTCCAGCTGCGCGATGGCCTCATCCATGGTCTTGGCGTAGGAGAACTGCAGGGGAAGGCGCAGACCGCTGCTCGCCGCGGCGCGGGCGGCGAACCGCGTCGGTGCGGCGTGCTGGGGCAGTTCGAGACCGCCGCGTGGACGGCCCCTGCTGTCCGCCTTCAGCCACGGCAGCGTCGCCAGGCTGCCGTCGGCACGACGCTGCACGACGACGACTTCCAGGCTCTCCCTGCTGTCGCGGACCTGGGCCCGCCCGGCGCGGGTGTCGTCGGCTTCTCCCACGCCGGCCGCCAGCCAGCCGAACAGGGGCCGTCCCGGCCGGCCGACCTGGCCCAGACGGAACACGGCAGCACGCTCCTCCTGGTCCGCTCGCTGCCGCTCCAACTGCTCCCGGGCCTGCGTGAAAGTGTCCTGCCAGTGCTCGGGGCCGACCTGCCCGTCGCCGTAGGCGCCCTGAACGAGGACGTTGATGTCCGCGGGCAGCCGCACCGGCCGGGCCGGACCGCCCTCCAGGTGGGCAAGCAGCACCGCGGCCGAACGCAGCAGGGCGTAGCGCCCGTACACGGCGAGCGAGCCGCGCACCGGGGTGGGCACGGGCGTGGTCCAGTCGGCTCCGGTGAGCAGGCAGCGCGCCTGCCGCAGCCGCTCGGGCCTCAAGCTCTGGCCGGGCCCGCGCTGATGGCGGTGCAGGCGGCCCATGCGCTGGAGCAGGAGATCGACCGGGCACAGGTCGCTGACCAGCAGGTCGAAGTCGACGTCCAGGGACTGCTCGGCAACCTGGCTGGCGACCACGATATGCCGGCGCGCAGGCCGTTTTGTGCGTTCTCCCGGCGGGCCGAAACGCTCGAGCAGACTCCGGTCCTTCTCCGCGCGGTCGAGGTCCACGAAACAGGAGTGGGCGACGGTGACGTCATCGTCGCCGAACCTGCGGCGCAGCTCGCGCGCGGTCTCCAAGACGCGCTTGACGGTGTTGCGCACCACCAGGGCGCAGCCCCCGCCGGCGAGTTCGCTCTCCAGCCGGTCGGCGAGCAGACCCACGTCATCGGCGAGAGCCTCGACCTGCACGTCAGTGGCCCGGGCGGACGCTTGGGGAAACCGCACCACCGGCTGGCCGCCCGGGGCCACGGCCGTGAGCAGCGGATAGGACCCGCAGCCGGCTTCCTCAAGGGAGAGCGGTGCGGGAGTGCCGGAGTAGGCCTCGAGCAGCTCGCGCCGGCGGGAGGCGGGAAGGGTCGCCGACAGGACCACCACCGGCACCCTGTAGGCGCCGAGCCAGGACAGCACCCGGTCCAGGTAGACGTTCATGTAGGTGTCGTAGGCGTGCGCCTCATCGATGACGACGCCCTTCCCGGCGACAGCGAGATGACGCAGTGCCAGATGCCGGCTCTTCAGCCCCGCGAACAGCAGCTGATCGATCGTGCCCGCAACGAACGAGGACAGCATCGCCTTCTTCCGGCCGTGCAGCCACGCGTGCACCACCAACTCCGGCCCCGCACCAGCAGCCGCGCCGTCCTGGTCGACGGCGGCAACCCGCCCGCCCCCAGCCATCAACTCGACGTACTCATCGTTGAGTGCCGCCTTGGAATGGGCCAGGTGAACCGAGTAGCGGGCACCGTCCGGGGCGGGCAGGCGCTCCAGCCAGTCAAGGAGACGGGGGAACATGGCGTTGCCGGTGGCCATGGTGGGCAGCGCGAAGAACACACCCCCGGCACCCGAGCGCGAGGCAAAGACCTCCGCCACGGCCAGCGCGGCCTCCGTTTTCCCCTCCCCCATCGGCGCTTCCAGCACCATCAGACCCGGCGCGTCCAACTCGCGGGCAAGCGCCACCGCCGCTTCCTGCACCGGACGGGGCTGCGCCCCCTCCGGCAAACCGAAACGGGCACGGAACAAGGCGTGCACGTCCCCACCCGGCGCTTCCGGCTGCCAGGGCACGGGAAGGTCGAGCCCCTGCCAGGCAGCCGACAGGCGCTCTTCATCACCGCAGCCGGCCGCGTCAGGGAAGTAGGGGAAGAGATCGGGGTTGCTCGCGATCCAGTCACTGACAATCACGACAGCGGTGAGAAGGACCTGGACGGGCTGCGGAAGCACCACGGTCCGCCAGCCGGCAAGACGCCCGCCGACGTCAAACCGGGCCGCGCACGCGTCGAGGAGTTCCCTCTGCACCCCCAGCCACCTCTCCCTGCTCGGGCCGGGCGTGCGGAGCAACTCGTCATGCTGGTAGAGGGCCTTGATCTGGCCGTGCTCCGGCGGCAGCCCATGATGACCACCGACCGCGACCGTGAACTGCCCACACCGTGCGCCAGCCCAGCCGTAACGGTCCTCCAGCCACTCCCCCAACAGCACCTGCCCCGCCAGCCCGTGCGGCGCAAGCCCACGATCCCTCCCCATCGCCTCACGGGAAGCCATCGCCAGCCCACGGTCACGCATCGCGTCGGCCAGCAAAGGGACCTGGCAGGCGAACGCGGGCGTGGCCTTGCCGACGTCATGCACGCCCGCGAGCCACACCGCCAGCGCGCGCCCGTCCTCCTCACCCCCGGGTAACGCCTCACCGATCAGCGCCCGGACCGAAGCAGGCAGCCACCGGTCCCACAACATCCCCGCAACCGCAGCCGCATCCTCCATGTGACGCCACAACGGCAGCCAGCCATCAGCATCCCGGTCGTGCTTCGCCCACACAGCCCGAGCCGCCTCCCCCAGCACACTCAGAAGACCACCCCGGACACTCCTCCGATCCACCATGAACAAAGGCATACAACCGAAACAGGCCGCCACGTACCAGAATCAGCAAAACCAACACCCACAGCCCCCGCACAGCCACGATCCGGCGGGCTAAGCTGCCCGCGCACCCCTCCTCAAAGAGACAAGAGATTCACCAAATGCCCGATATGTCGCGATCGGTGAAAGTGGCTGATTCCGGGGACTCCCCGGCGTAACGCCCCAGGTCACGAAGAGTGCTCCCCGCACCCGCGGGGATGGTCCCACGCGCCCCGACGGCACCCCCACCTCCGGGATGTGCTCCCCGCACCCGCGGGGATGGTCCCCACACCTCCCGCGCGGCGATGAACACCGAGTCGTGCTCCCCGCACCCGCGGGGATGGTCCCCGCGGCTCGCGGCTGCGCTGGACAAGGTCGGTGTGCTCCCCGCACCCGCGGGGATGGTCCCGCCGCTGTCGATCCGGTCCTCCAGGTCTTCGAGTGCTCCCCGCACCCGCGGGGATGGTCCCGTGAACGCGGTCAGCCCGACCGCGCCGCCGCGGTGCTCCCCGCACCCGCGGGGATGGTCCCTTCCCCGGACGTCTGTCACGCACTGTGTTCGTGTGCTCCCCGCACCCGCAGGGACGATACCCGCTACGGGCCGGGCACTACCGGCGTGTACACGTGCCCCAGCACCTGCGGGAATGGTCCCAGCGACGTCCCGTACGACCTGAAGAAGGAGTAAGGTTCCACCCACCCGCGCAGGTGATCCCCATTGAGCGTCTCAAGCGTCTAGTGCCGCATCAAGCAACGTTCGCCCTGTTGTCATGTGTCGCCGAGTTGCTGCGTCGGTAGGCCCCAGGCGACCAGAATGATCACGTGGCTGAACGTGTGCGGGTCCGGGAGATTGATGACGACGAGGGCAGGCGGTTGCTGCGGATCATCCGCCGGGGTACTGGTTCGGTGGTGACGTGGCGGCGGGCTCAGATGGTGCTGTTATCCGCGCAGGGCATGCCCGTGGCGAAGATCGCCGAGGTGACATTCACGAGTGCGGACCGGGTCCGGGATGTGATCCACAACTTCAACACGGACAACTTCGAGGCGCTCTACCCGAAGTACAAGGGTGGCCGGCCGAGGACGTTCACGCTCCCGGAACGTCGGGAGATCAAGAAGATCGCCAAGTCGAAGCCGTCTGGGCACGGCCTGCCGTTCTCGACCTGGAGCCTGGCCAAGCTGGCCGACTTCCTGGTCGCCGAGGGGGTGATCGACGACATCAGCCACGAGGGCCTGCGCCTCCTGCTCCGCGAGGAGGGCGTCTCGTTTCAACGCGTGAAGACCTGGAAGACCTCCCGAGACCCCGACTACGCGGCCAAGAAGGCCCGGGTCGAGCACCTCTACGCGATCGCCGACGGCGAGGTCATAGCCGAGGAAGGCGAACCCGAAGTCATCTTCTGCATGGACGAGTTCGGGCCGCTCAACCTCCAGCCCCACCCCGGCCGGCACTGGGCCGAACGCGGCGGCCGATACAAAGATCCCGACCGCGGTCCCAGACCCCGACGCCGGGCGACCTACACCCGCCCACATGGGGTCCGGCACCTGTTCGCCGCCTACGACCTCACCAAGGACCAGCTCTACGGACACGTCAAGAAGACCAAGAACAGATCGAAGTTCCTGGAGTTCTGCCGCTACCTGCGCTCACTGCACCCGCTCGACAAGCGCATTGCGATTGTCTGCGACAACTGTGAGTTCTGCGGTGGCCCTCTCCGCTCGGGCCCGGGCAAGGGCCGGCCGCGGAAGTACTGCACAGACATCTGCCGCCAGGCCGCCCACCGGCGCCGCCTCAGCGCGGGAGCGGCCGCCGCCACGGCCAACTCCCCGCAGCCGGACGCCGAACAGCCCGCACCCGCGCCCCGGGGCACGCCCGCCGGGCGCACCGGCGGGTACGGGCCGTGCGCCGGGGACGAACTGCTGGCCGAGATCGCGCGGGACGTTCAGGACGGGGCCCGCGACCTCGCCAGGCTTCTGCCGTCTCTGGACGGTGAGGAGCCCCTGCGGCGCCTCGCCCAGCTCCAGGAGCAGCTCGACGGCCTGACCGCGGCGGTGGTCGGCCGCGCCCGCTACCGCCGGGTCACCTGGGCCACGATCAGCTCCGTCCTGGGCATCAGCGAGGACACCGCCCGCCACCGTTACACCGACCGCTACGTCCTGCGGCGCATCGCCCGCTTCAACCGGGCCGAGATTGCCCTCAGTTCGCTCGCCGCCCTCTTCGCCCCACAGGACAGGCCCGGCGATGCCGGTGGCGAGCCCGGGGAGACGGCCGGAGACCGCGGCGACGGAGCGGACCAGCAGTCCGCGCCGGTGGAGTCCTCAGGCGCCGCCTACAACCGGCTCTCCCCCATCCTGTCCATGCTGATCCGCACCGCCCAGCTCACCAACAAGGAGGTCAGCAGCCGCATCGGCTGCTCCGCCTCCTACCTCTCCCGCATCCTGTCCGGCGAACGCGTCCCCACATGGGAACTGACCCGCAAGTTCGCCCATGCCTGCGGAGCCGACCCCCAAGTGCTGCGCACGGTGTGGGAATCGCAGAAGCTCTGCCACAGGAGGACCAGCCGCATCACCGGCCTCGAGGACCCGCACCTGTCCGGCGCCGAACGCCTGCGCACCGCCATCCACACCCTGCATCTACGTGCCGGCAGGCCCAGCCCCGCCGACGTCGCCGTCGCCAGCCGCTGGATCCTCACCGCCAGCGCCGTCGCCTCCATCCTCGAAGCCAACGTCCTGCCGCCCCGCAGCGTCCTGCACACCTTCGTCCAGATCCTCGGCGGGGACACCGACCACTTCGACCAGCTCCTCAACGACGCCCACCACACACCCCCGCCACCCACACCCCGCCCCGAAACCCCCGCACCCCATACTCAGCACAACACCGCTCGGGCACCCCTCTCCACACCCGCCAACCGCCCCAACGGGCCCGACGCCGTCATGAAGACGTTCAGCAAGGTCCTCACCGAAGACCGCACCGTCGAAGACGGCCGAGCCCGCCTCCTGCACAAACTCGCCAAGAGAAGCCCCGCAGCCGACCGCCGCCGCCAGCCGCTCACCTCTCTCACCCACGCCCTGCGCCAGCGCGCCCATGCCCCACACACCGCCATCACCCCCCTCGGAGGCGCACAGCCTCTCTGCAGTGCTCCCCGATCACATGCACCAGCCCGCCCTGGTTTCCGTAAGCGAGAGCGGACAACGTTTGTCGACGGTTGCGGACAGCGCTTTGGCGATCAACGCCGCAGAAATGTTGACGAGAACCGACAACGCTTTGGCCTCCTGTGAGGACCTCCTTGTCAGCCACACCTGCACTTGGGGGCTGGCATACCCGCTGCCGCTGCGAGAGGCTGACCCATCACGGGTTGATCTTCAGCACACGGAGGCTACGAGCTCATGGCAGCATCAGGGAACCAGCTCTTACCAGCAGCAGGTGCATACGAGATCGATCAGGCGGCATCAACGGTCCGCTTCGACACACGCGCCATGTTCGGGCTGCTCCCAGTCAGAGGTACCTTCGCCATCGGTCATGGCCGCATTACTGTGGCGGACCCGGCAGAAGAGTCGTTGGTGCACGTCGCAATAGAGGCAGGAAGCTTCGAGTCGGGCAATCAGCAGCGTGACGACCACGTCAGGTCCTCTGACTACCTCGATGTGGCTCGGCATCCCGAGATCGGCTTCCGGAGCCAGCGTCTGGAACGATCCGGCACTGATGCCACTTTGTACGGCGAGTTGACGGTATGCGGGGTGATTCGGCCGATCGCCGTCACACTCGGCACGGTTGCCCACGAGGGCAAGCGGATGACGGCGAGCGGCACTACCACGATCGACCGGTACGCCTTCGGCATCACCAAGGCCAAGGGTATGACGGGCCGGCACCTCAAGATCACTTTGGAAGTCGTCGCGCACTGCTGAACCGACCGTGGTGCTAAACAGCGCACGAATCAGCGCGACAATGATGAGGTCAGCCTGCGGCGTCCTGCGCTCGGGCCCCGCAGCCTTGACTGCTGACGGAGAAGATCCTCAACACGGCGTTCACTTGGCGCAGGTCCGCATCATGACCGTAACGCCTGACCGCTGAACCCCCACCAGAGATAGAGGGGCTCGTGTTCTGGTGGTCATGCCAAGAGTCTGGCTGGCGGCCCTGCCGCGGTAAGCAGCAGCGTCAGGCAACGTTGACGTAGTCTCCGGGCGCCGGTGGCCCGGCGTGGTGGAGGTTCCCGTGAAGGTGTAGCGGTGTTCCACGACGCCTTGGGCGTCCCGGGCCGCTCCTCACCAGGCGCCGCCATCCGCCTCCGTCAGGAGCAGGGCGTCGACGTGACCGTGCAGCCGCTGACGTTCCTGATACTCGTGCTCGGCATACGCGTCCCCTGCTCCAGCCGGGCCGGCCCCATCAGCTTCAACTCCCGCCGGCGCGGCCCACACCGAGGGCCCGCCACGGGGCAGGGGCCGTCGTCGCGGGGCTTCCGAGTACGCCCCGGGCACGCAAGTCGGCCGTGTCCGGGAGGCACACGCCGGGGAGTTCATCGATCAGGTCGGCTTGGGCGGCACGGATGGTGTGCGCGGCAGTCGGGCCGGAGCCAAGGGTGCGGCGGGAGGCCACCCGGTCATGCTACGAGCAGCTTCACCACCAGTCCTCAATCCCCGTGATCTGCCGGGACGCGGGGGCTGTCCGGCGTCGGGCTGCCACCCGTTCGTACTGCCGTCGTTGAAGGCCCGGACCGTGCATTCCGGGGTGTTGACGTACTCGGGGGGTGGCGGGATTCCGCGCTAGGCGGACTTCGGGTGCCGACCCGGCGAGCGCTTCGCCGCGGTCTTCTTCGCCACAGCCTTCTTCGTGGTCGTCTTCGCGGCCGCCTTCTTCGTGGTCTTCTTGGCGGGCGTCTTCTTCTTCGGCATCTCGTGGACGTCCGCGTCGCCTTCGCCGCAGGACGCCCTGGCCTTCTGCACCGACTCGGTCAGGGCCGCCATCAGGTCGAGGACCTGGCCCGGCTGCTCCGGCTCCGGCGCGGCCGGGAGCGGCTTGTCCTCCCGCTTCGCCTCGATGATCTCCGCGAGTGCGTCGGTGTAGGTGTCCTGGAAGTCGGGGCCCTCCAGATCGTCTCGGCTCATGGACTCCATGAGGGCGAGTGCCCCGTCGATCTCCTCGTCGGTGAGCTCCACCGGCTCCGGCACGAGCTCGGCGGGGTCGCGGATCTCGTCCGGCCAGCGCATCGCGTGCAGCACGATCGCCTCGCCCCGCACCCGCAGCAGCCCGAGGCGCTCGCGGCCGCTCCACGCGTACTTCGCAACGGCCACCTTCGACGACCGCTCGAGGGCCTGGCGGAGCAGCTTGTAGGGCTTCGCCGCGACCTGCCCATCGGCCTGCAGGTAGCAGCCCTCCGCGATCTTCACCGGGCCGACCGACTCCAGCAGCACGAACGCCTGGATCTCGATCGCCTTCGCCGTCGGCAGCGGCAGATCCCCCAGCTCCTCGCCGGAGATCGGGATGACCTGCTCCCGGGTCAGCTGATAGCCCTTGCCGATCTCGGAGCTCGCGACCTCGCGGTCCTCGGCCTCGCAGAACTTCCGTACGCGGACCCGGCCCATGTCCTCACGGTGGTACTGGTGGAAGCGGATGCTGTGGTCCTCCGTCGCGCTGACCACGTGCATGGCACCGTGACCAAGCCGAACGAGATGGCACCGGACCAGATCGTGCGGGGCATGGGAGACCTCCGTGACAGCCCCGAGCACGATCAGCCTACGAGCGCCCCATCACCATCGCCATGCGCCGGCCGCGCCCGCAGCGCACCCTGAGCTGCGTCACTGGCCAGTCGCACTCTGGTGTAGGAGGTCGGGGCGGATGTCTGCGAGGTCGAAGGCTCTTCTGAAGCCTTCCAGGAGTGCGGGTTCGATGCGCCTGTGGTCGTCCCGTTGCAGCAGGTTGGACCGTTTGTCGGGGCCGACCCTGCGGCGTACCGCTCGCAGGCTGGTGAGGGTCCCGCCGATCTTCTTCGGCGGGATCAGCGTCTGCGGAAAGCCGGCGAAGTACTCCTGGACGCTGTCGAAGGTAGCGGTGCCGCCCACCTCGACCAGGCGGCGCAGTACGGCCCGAACCCCGGGCCGTACGGAGGCGAGGGTGTCGAACAGCATCTGTTCCGTCCAGCCCTGCCAGATGTCTTCGCTGCCCAGTGTCTCCGGTCCCGGCCGCGCGGCCGGGACCGGAGCTTGCGGCCAGCCGCTCGCCACCGCGGCGGGGTTGAGTCCGTACGCGGCCTGCACGGCGGCGATCGCCTGCTCGTACGTGTCCCTCTGCGTGTCGATGGTCAGCCGCACACCCGCCCCCTCCGTGATCCCCAGCCCCATCCTGGATCCCGCCCCGCTCCCCTGTCGCCCGATTCCTGCGAGCACGAAGGCAGGGCACCGTCCTCGCCGACCGCTACGGGCGAACTGCTGAACCATCCGCCCTGAACTCGACGTGCAGCGCGAGGACACTGCGGCCGAACAAGGCCGCCCGGCCGTGAGTCAGCGCCCGGCCGTGGGCGGTAGCTCCCCTGTGAACCGGATGCTGGCCGCCTGATCGTGCCGCCTCCCCCGCCTAGTCAGTCATCCTAGGCCTCACGGTCGCCTGCGTTGTCGGTCCAGAGCAGTACCGGCAGGCGCACTCCGGTCGCGGTTTCGCTCTCCTCTATCGCCCGGTGTAGATCGGCGAGGACTCCCTCCAAGGTGTCCGGCACAGTGGTGGAGGGGCGGGTCAGGGTGCGCACGTGCGGCCAGCACAGGTCGAGCCAGCAGGGTCCCGCAGCGGTGGGAATGACCCTGGTGGCCGCACCCGCCTCCCCGCACAGCGCGCACGGCGCCAGCCGCACCGCGGTGACGCGGTCGCGGAACTGCCGGCGAGTGGGCTGAGCGGGAGCCGACGGCAGTGAGGCCGGGTTGATGCCGTGTTCCGTCAGCTGCGCCTCGGTACTCGTGGCGTCCGCACCACTCGGTCCTGGCACTGTCGCCTTCTTCTGTAGGCAACAGGGTCAGCCGGCGCGGGGGTAGGTGGCGGCCGGGCCGATGACATCCGGGCCGAACTTGTCGCGGACGCGGTCGATGGCTGTTTCGGCGACCAGGCGCGCTTCGCGGGCGGTATCGAGGCTGATCTGCCGGGCGGCCTGGCCGGCGTCGATGAGTCCTCGCCCTTGAGCGTGAGGGCGGTCAGGCGGCCTCGTTGCAGGCCGGCGGCGTCCATCAGCTGGTAGGCGAGCAGGCGCAGGTCGTCGTCGTGTGTGGACGGCTCGGTCAGTCGGCGGGTCCTGGTGAAGCCGGTGTTGCCGGCGAAGTTGAGGGTGAGCGTCAGCGCACGGGCCGCCTGCCGTCGGCGGCGCAGCAGGTGCCCGAGCCGGACCACCAGGGAGAGGAGGGCGGCGCGGACGCTGTCGCCGTCCAGGGTGTGCTGGGGGAAGGTGTGGCGGACGGTCGCGGTGGCGGGCAGGGCCCGGGGAGTGACGGGGCGCGGGTCGATGCCGCGGGCCCTGTCCGTGGCCGTGCGGCCGGCCTGGCCGCCCAGCAGGCGCCGGATCGTGGCCGACGGGACGGCGGCCAGCAGGCCAAGGGTGTGGATGCCGTAGTCACGCAGCACGGCGGCCTGACGGGGGCCGAGCCGTGCAGGGCCTCGGCCTCCAGCCCCGCCAGCCAGGAGGCGGCGTCGTCGGGGTCGACGGCGAGGGCGCCTCCGGGCTCGGGAACCTGGGCGGAAGCGGTGGCCGCAACGGTGATCGAGGATGCGATGCCGACGCGTACGTCGACACCCAGCCGGGACAGCGTGCGCACCCGAAGGATGTCGCCCAGGTGGCGGGAGTCGGCGCCGTGGTAGCGCAGGGCACCCTTCAGCTCCACCGGGGCTGCAGTAGGCGGCAGCGCCTGCACCACCGGGGAGAGCTCCGCCAGCAGCTCCAGCACGTGCCGGTAGGTCTCCTCGGGCAGGCGGTCCGGGCAGCGCACATGCATCACCGTCGACCTCTGGTCTGCCGGTACGTCCGCGGTCATGGCATCCACCTCCCACACCCCACGTTATCGAACACAAAATAGAACACGCGAGTGGCGCAAGCGATGGATCACGGGCATAGAATCAAATACGTGTTCGATGACCTGCCACCCGACCTGGACCGCCTGAAGACCCTGCGCGTCTGGCACGCCCTGTGGGTGGAGCGCATCGACGCCAAAATCGAGGCCCTCCAGCAGCGGCAGGCCGAAGAGGAACACGGCAGGCATAGCCGCCCCACGCCACCGGAGTGGATCGTCGAACTCGGCATCGGCTCCAGCCAGCCACCCGTCGAGGTCCACGCCGGCGACTGCCACATCACAGGAAAACGGCGACGAGCCGTCAGCCGCGACGAAGCCCGCCGGCTGCTCGCCACCGGCTTGCGGCCATGTGCCCACTGCCAACCCGACACCCAGCTGGGCATCCTCGACTTAGCCGCAGCAGGCTAGCCGCGCCGGGGTGCCGCCGCACAGCCGGGGAACACCCCGGCCTCCCTGCCGCCACCCGCTGGATCACCGTCGCACTCCCCTTCCCTCACCCGCCGCGCACGTAGGCGCATGCGCGCACCGCGGCACGAGGAACGAACCTCGCCCGTACGGCCACCGCAGCCACCGCAGCCAGGCACACATATCGAACAGTTTGTGCCACTTTGAGCGCTATTCTGCTGCCGAGGTGACCGATACCCGTCACCCAGAACAGGGCCCGCCATGCCGACTCCCCCACCCCCGATCTCCGAGCCGGATCCGTCCGCACTGACCTGTCCCGGCGACCGCGTCGGCCTGTGCGCCGCCTGCCAGCGCAAGACCCACCGCTACGGCACCAACGGCAGCCCTCTTTGCCAGTGGTGCATGGCGCCGGTCCAGGCCAAGTGGGGCACGACCGTGCGCCACACCAACACGCGCACGTAGACAGACTCCGACAGCAACCCGGTGCCCATGGCTGACCGCATCAAGGGCGGGCGGTCTGCGATACCGGCTGATCCGAGGCAGGTTGGCGTGTTGAGGGGTCAACAGCGGCGTTCCCGGCGATGGCTGGCGCACACGCCTTGTGAACGCGCTGCCAGGATCGGACCTGGTAGGCGCATGCCCAGATAGGGGCAGGGCGTCGCACGGCAGGTTCAGGCTGGGGAGGCGTCGACTTCGCGGATGCCGCCTCCTGGGCCGGTGGCGAGGTACTCCAGGAGCAAGGTGAGGGCGTTTGCCGCCAGTTCCTGTGCGTGGCTGTCATCGAACTCACCGGGGCAGGGCTCGTCTTCGTCGGTGACGTCGGCCAGCTCGAAGGTGGTCTCCCAGGTACGGTGGATTGGCCAGCGGTCGGCGCGGGCGGTGAACCGGATACGGATGGGCCAGCTCTGCCCTTCTGCGGTGACGTCCACGACCTGGATGGTGCCGGACTGTGGGCAGTCGATGGAGCGCCCGCGCAACGCGTCAGCAGTCATCCTTGCGGCGAGGGCGGGAGAGAAGAACACAGCATCCATACCCGAAGGCTAGTGCGGGGACGGGCTACGGGTGCCCGCCCCCGCCTCCCATCAGCAGCGTGCGCCGGCGCCGGTCAGGTCTTCGTGGTAGGCAGTGATGATGCCCTTGATACCTGTCGAGCCGTATCCGAGGTAGGGACTGCTGCGCGATCAGGTGACAGCGGGGTTTATGCAGCCAGGGCTGCGGGTGGGGTCATGATGGTCTCGTACTCGACGGGGGTCAATCGGCCCAGGCGTCTTTGCCGCTGGCGCCGGTGGTAGGTCCGCTCGATCCAGGTGACGATTGCGATCCGCAACTCCTGCCGGGTGGCCCAGGTGCGGCGGTCGAGGACGTTCTTCTGCAGCAGCGCGAAGAAGCTCTCCATCGCCGCGTTGTCGCCGGCCGCCCCGACGCGGCCCATCGAGCCGACCAGGCCGTGCCGGGTCAGGACGGCGGCCACCTTCCGGGAGCGAAATTGCGATCCGCGGTCCGAATGCACCACGCATCCAGCGACCGGGCCGCGGCGGGCGACAGCGGACTGAAGGGCGGTCACCGCGAGGCGGGACTGCATCCGCGCGTCGATGGAATAGCCCACGATGCGGCCGGAGAAGGCGTCCTTGACCGCGCACAGATACAGCTTGCCCTCGCCGGTCGCGTGCTCGGTGATGTCGGTGAGCCACAGTCGGTTCGGGGCGTCGGCGGTGAAGTTGCGCCGCACCCGGTCGTCATAGGATGGCGTCCCACGTGATGGTGTAAGCGATCACTGTGCGGGTGTGCGCGGGCGGGTGCCCGGGGCGTGTATCCGGTGACGCTCTCCGCTCCCTG
>NZ_JBEZNL010000060.1:0-33638 GCF_040653275.1 Streptomyces sp. NPDC048002
GCACCGAGTCGTAACTGCTGTCCAGCATGTCCCGGTGACATCAAGCATGTCGTGGAGCCAATCTGTCCAAGATCTTGTGGGACCTCACACCGTCACATGTCGCCAACCCGCATCTGCCCGGTGGCGAAGAAGGCCGGTGGGCTGCCACAGTCAATTCCACTGCCACGGCAACGTGGTCAACTGACGGCGCGGAACTCACCATCAGCTACTACCAGCGCATGCCCGCCATGGACCCGTGCGCACCACCGCCCAGTCACAGGCTCACGCGGCTACAAGATGTTCCATTGAAGTAGCTCGTTGCGCTGACGTAGTCCTTCCACTCGCCTTTCCACCTCCGCCTGGCTTGCCGGTGCGTGGTGCACCTTCCGGGCGTTCGTGGTAATCATGCGCAGCTCACGGATGGCGGTGAGAGTTCGGCAGCCCGGCCAGGATGTGACGTCCCATCCGTAGGTGTCCGCGAAGGCCTGGTAGTGAGCCTGACCATGGCCGAATCGTCGGCAATGGACCTCTACGGTCACCAGGTCCCACTCGGGCTGGCCCCATGTGATCGTGTCCCAATCGCACAGAACAGCGCCGCCGTCGGCCGTGTGCAAGGCGTTCCTGTGCTGGGGGTCACCCTGAATCAGTCCCATGGGCAGGGCGAACTCCACCTCCTCCAGATCTCGTTCAAGGCGGTCCGCCTCCAACGACAGAAACTGGACGACGTCCATCGGTAGGCAGGTGATAGTCGATAGCGAGCGACGGATCGCGCTGATGTTGTCGTGTTCAGGGAAGACGAATGCAGGCGAGGGAAGGGTGTGCAGGGAGTAGAGCGGCTTGGCAAGCTGCGCCGCTTCCACAGCCCGGCCAGACTGGGGCAGATACGTCCAGAAGGTGACGGCATGTCCGTCGACGACGATGGGCTGCTCCACGGGGTGCAGAGGAACGGTGGGAAACCCGGCATCCATCAGCCAGCGGACGAAGGCGACAGTGCGAGCGACATCATCGATGTGGGACCCCCGCCGGGCAATCTTTACGACAACTTGCTCTCTCTCGAGAAGAACAACCGCATTGGTCTGTCCTCGTAGGAGGCGTACGCCTCGGCTGTCGAGGCCAGCAGCCGCGCACCCTCGTTCCAAAATCTGATACATCTCGGACTCGTCATACCCGCCGGGGGCCAGCGCCGCTTCTTTCATGGTTCCAGGCTCGCCGACTGCTGGCGCTGCTGTCACTTCTGCCCGGTAGGAAGCTCAAGGATCTCCCGCAGCTCCCGCGCCGCACGGGTGCCCTGTATCCCGGGTGGGAGGGCGCTGATGACGTCGCGGGCGCGTTGTTCCACGATTGGCGTGCGGTGGGCGGGTTCGATTCTCAAGAACGTCGTTCCGGCCAGTTGGCATGCTTCTGTCGGGCTGCGGTCCTGCGCAAGGCAGAGAGCTGCCTCAAGATGGAGGAGTGCTGGGTCGATGCCCGTCCTTTTCGGGTAGAGGCTCAGCGCCTCCTCCTGCACGCGTCGTGCTTGGCTGGTCAGGCCGAGGGCCGTGAGCATCCCGCTCTTGTAGAGCAGGAGGCGCCGTTCTGGGAAGGCGAAGGCATCGTTGTCGGCATCGGCCCCGGCTCCGCTCTGCTCAAACGCGGCCGCCGCGTACCGGAATGCGGCTTCCGCTCCCTGGGCGTCACCCAGTTTTGCGAGGGCTCGTGCCTCGGCTGCTGCGGCAAAAGCTGCGGTGGCACTGGGGCGGCCCCGGCTGCTGATGATGCGAGCTTCCCTGGACAGGGAGACAGTCATCTCCAGCGGCCCGTAGTAGAAGGGGAGCATCGCAGCCTGCGCCCTCACGCGCGCCCGAAGTTCCACGTTGCCGCTGTCGTCCGCGGCGTTGCGGGCTGTCGCGTACCAGGACCGCGACCTGGTCAGGTCACCGAGTTTCATGAGCGCGTCGCCCACGAGCGTGGCGAGTATGGCGGTGAGTTCGGAGAGACGTACCTGCACGGCGGCTGGCTGTCGACGCGACGCCAGGTGCTCGACCTCTTCCACGTGGTCAAGGAGCACGTTCAGCATCGGCGCGGGTGGAGTGAAGAGGTACTGCTCCCGCGCCCAAAGCACCTGTTCCTCCAGGAGATCGAGCTGGGTCGCGCTGATGGTGCCGGCCGCAAGGGTCCGGTCCACCGAACGGCGCGTGGCGTCGACTCGCTGCGCGAACGACTCGCCCACGCGATCGTTCGAGAACTCCCTTGAGGGGGCCGGAGGGTGCTCCACCAGTGCCAGTTCGCGGGACGACTGCGGAGTGACGGTAGCTGCTTGGAGAGCGAGTCCCAGTTCGTGAGCAGTGCACTCGTAGAATTCGCACAGCAGGCGCATCGTATTCAGACGCGGTTGACGTCCTGCCTCCCAGTGCCCCAGCTGATCCTTGTCGGCTCGGGGAGCCTGAGGGTGTCCTTTTCCGAGGGCGTTCAGGCTGTCGGCTGCTTGCTTGAGAGTCAGCCCTCGTGCCAGACGATGCGCGCGCAGCAATGACACTGAGCAGTGTTCGTGGATGGTCCGAGCAGCCTCGTGGACGGGTTGGCCACGAGTGGCAGCCTCTTCCCGTAAGCGGTGCGCGCAGGACGGGCGGTGCGGCCTGCGGTCCATCGGCTCTCCCCTTCCCAGCTTCACCTTCCTGACAGCGTAGTGACAGCCCATCGACTCTGCGTCGCAACAGTCACTTCTCCGATACGTGGTCACGGAACCAGTGACTGCTGGAGAAGAAAGTCACTGATCAGGGATCGATGACGGTTGCCCGGTAGCGGCTCCAGGGCCAATCCTGCTCACCTCAAAAGCCCGCGAGTGCTTGCCGACAGGGGCGCCAGACGCCCTGGTCGTCGAGCTTCACCTCGCCCAAGCACACCCAATGACCACCCTCGCTGAGCGGGCCCGAGCGAGCACAGTCGTGGAAACAGAGGTCATCGTGAACGCGCAGATGGTGAGCGCCAGTCTCGCCCTTCCCTCGGCGGGTTCAGGCACAGCGGAGGCACCGGCCTTCGTTACCGAGCCGGGGCCGGATCGCAAGGTTGAGGTCGGCCAGGAGCCGACTCCTCTGCGTCCGCAGTCGTGGCAGCGCTGCTGGCGTATAGAGGCATGTGTCCCTCGACTTGCTCGCCTGCACGCCCGTACGCGGCTGGGCGTGATGGCCTGGTCTGGCAACCGGAACTCGGCCGTGCGGATCATCACCGAGGTCGTACGGAACGCCGTGGAGCACGTCGGCAACGGCATCGTCGTGCTGACGTTGTCCGCTGACGAGGACGACGTGCTGTGCATCGATGTGACCGACCCGCGCCCCGGAACCGAGAGCCTCGACGAAGCACTCGCCGGCGGCCACGGGACCGGGCTGTGGCTCGTGCGGCACCTGGGCGGCGAGATCAGCTGGTGCCCGGCCGAGTCCGGGCACGGCAAGACCATCCGCGTGCGGATGCAGCCGCCAGGCGAGACCGGATCTACAGCCCCGGCCGTCGAGGCCGCCCCCTGACCGGCCGCCGGGCGACAGACGCCACCCTTCAGGTGTCCCTGCCGCCTGGCGGTCTTCCAACCCCCACACGAGGCCACCATGCCCCTTTTAGTGTGTCCAAGGCCATTACCTGTCCTGCCTGTTGTCGCCCTCCGACGGCTCGGAGGGTGCACCGATGGCCACCAGTGACCTGGTACTCACGCCGCACCCTGCTGGTTACGACGACGACTTACGTCTGGCGCTGGAAGACCTGCTGCTCGATCGGTGGCTCTCCAGCAAGAGGCTGCTCGCCAACACCCGCAGCTGGGCGCTGCGCACGTCCCGCAGCCAGGTCCTCGCGGCCGGCGCCGCAAAGGGCGACGCCATCGCGGCCTGGTGCGCCGAGGAGCCTGCCGACGTCAACGCCCTGATGATGCGGGCCCGCGTCATGACCCACCGGGTCCTGGCCTCGCACCGCAGCACGGCAGACCGTCACACTCTGCTCCCCCGGATCAGCGCCGCGCGCGCGGCGTGCGAGGACGCCGCGCGCCGCTGGCCGGCTGATCCTGTTCCCTGGGTGTGCCTGCTGGCGCTGACCCGGTTGGACGTCGATCCCAGGCGCTGGCATGCCGTTGACCATTGGGCGAATCCGCCCGAAGCGATGCTGCCCCGGGGGCCGTGGCCGCTGCTGTTGCAGGTGGACCGGCGGGATCGGCCCAACCGGGAGGCGTATCACCGGATGCTTCAGTGCTTGCAGGCCCGCGGCCATGGAGCGGTGGACTTCACGCGGTGGGTGTCATCCCAGGCGAAGCCCGGATCCGTGCAGCTGGCTTTGCCCTTGTACGCGTGGGTGGAGGAGTACCGGTCCCGGATGGCGAGCGGGCAGGTCGCCAGCACGCTCGGTTTCTGGGACAACGAGCAGGTCCGGCACTACGTGGAGCGGGCAAGGGACGGCTGGTTCGCCCACGTCACCGACCTGGGCACCTGTTCTCTGCTGGACCTGAATTATCTGGCCTACACACTGACTGCCGCCGGTCTGCCCGGCGCGGCGGAGGTGTTCGCGGCGATCGGCCCGTTCGCCACTCCGGCGCCCTGGCAGTACGTCAGCGAGAGCCGGTGGTGGCAGGACGACTTCCTCCAGGCGCGCACCTACGCGACGAAGCGCCAGCGGAACCGCCGATGAGGAGCCGCGCTCCCCCGCCCCAGGCCCCAGGCCCCAGGCCCCAGGCCCCAGCACGATCCCGTTCTGTCCTTCACTCCTTCGATTCAGAGGATTCTTCGGTGTCTCCGAGAAGTGCCGCCCACCGGCTGGCCGACGACGATGCTGTCCTGGCCGGGCTCGGCTACCAGACCGTTCTGGCCCGCCGTATGGGCCCGTTCGGCAACTTTGCGATCTCTTTCTCCGTCATCAGTGTCCTGTCCGGCTGCATGACCCTTTACGGCTTCGGGCTGAACACCGGCGGCCCGGCCGTGATCATGTGGGGGTGGGTCGGCGTCGGCCTGATGGTCCTGCTGCTGGGCATGTCGCTGGCCGAGGTCACCTCCGCCTACCCCACCTCCGGCGGCCTCTACTACATGGCCCACCGGCTCGGCGGACCGCGCTGGGCGTGGGTGACCGGCTGGCTGAACCTGCTCGGACTGCTCGGCGCCATCGCCGGGATCGACTACGGCGCCGCCACGTTCGTCGGTGCCTTCGCCCACCTCCAGTGGGGCTTCACGCCCACACCGGAGAAGACCATGATGATCTTCGCTGGGATCCTGCTGTTGCACGCCCTGCTGAACGTGGCCGGCGTCCGTCTGGTCAGCCTCCTCAACTCCGTCTCGGTGTGGTGGCACCTCGCCGGCGTCGCGGTCATCGTCGGATGCCTGGCCCTCGCCCCGGCCGACCACCAAAGTGCCGGCTTCGTCTTCACCACGTTCAACAACGACACCGGCTTCACCAATGGCCTGTATGTGACGGCGCTCGGGCTGCTGCTGGCGCAGTACACCTTCTGCGGCTACGACGCCTCCTCCCACCTGTCCGAGGAGACCACGCACGCCCAGGTATCCGCGCCCAGGGGCATCGTCCGTTCGATCTGGGTCTCGTGGATCGCCGGGTTCATCCTGCTGGCCGGCCTGACCTGGTCCATCCAGGACTACGCCGGCACCCAGAACACGGCCACCGGCGTGCCGCCCGCGCAGATCTTCGAAGACGTCCTCGGACTGACCGGCGCGAAGGCCCTGCTGCTGGTTGTGATCGTGGCCCAGCTGTTCTGCGGGAACGCCGAGACCGCCGCTGCCTCCCGCATGGTGTTCGCGTTCTCCCGCGACGGGGCGGTGCCCTTCGCCGCCACCTGGCGTCGCGTGAGCACCCGCACCAAAACACCCGTCGCAGCGGTGTGGCTGTCGGTGACCGTCGCGCTCGTCCTGGCCGCGCCGTCGCTGTACTCGCCGACCGCCTACGCAGCGGTCACAGCCATCAACGTCATCGGCATCACCCCCGCCTACGCCATCCCCGTCTACCTGCGACTGCGCGCCGGGGACCGTTTCCAGCCCGGACCGTGGAACCTCGGCCGGTGGAGCAAACCGATCGGCTGGACGGCCGTGACCTGGGTCGGCTTCGTCACCGTCCTGTTCTGCCTGCCGCAGGTCTCCCCCATCACCACCTCCTCGTTCAACTACGCCGGCGTCGCCCTCATCGCCGTCCTCACGCTGGCCTGGATCCTGTGGATCACCCAGGGACGCCGCAACTACCGCATCCCCACCCTGGGCAACACCACCACGCACGCCTCCCTTACGGAGGACATGGTCTGATGAACCACCAGCACACCGACCTTGAACCGGGATTCGGGCTGTCCCGGCTCGCCGGCCTCATCTCCCTCGAAGACTTCCGGGCCGCGGTCGAGCGCGACGACCTCACCACCGTCATGGTGTGCCTTCCCGACATGCTGGGGCGTCTGAAGGGCAAGCGGCTTAACGCCGCAACCTTCCTCGACCGGATCGCCAAAGAGGCCACGGCGATGGAGGCCTGCGCGTACATCCTGGCCACCAATGCCGGGATGGACCCCTTGGGCGGCTTCGACCTCACGGGCTGGGACCAAGGCTTCCAGACCTCGGCATGGTCGCCGACCTGAGCACGCTGCGTGTCCTGCCCTACATGCCCGGCCTCGCCCTGGTGCACTGCGACGCCGTCCACCCCGACGGCACACCCCTGGACATCGCCCCGCGCCGCATGCTCCGCACCCAAATGCACCGACTGCAGGAACTCGGCTTCGAAACCCGGGTGGGACTGGAGAGCGAATTCGTACTCTGCAACGGCCTGAAGCCGGTCGTGCCGCACAACCTCGACTACGCCCTCAACCATCCACCCGCCCTCAGCGACTTCCTCCGCTACCTGGAAGACGCCCTGCCCGACGCCGGCGTGCCCATCGAGGCCACCAAAACAGAAGGCGCCCCCGGCCAGGTGGAGATCACCTTCCCCTACGGCCCGGCACTGCCAGCCTGCGACGCCTACACCGTCTACAAACAGACCGTGCAGCACCTCGCCCGACGCCAGGCACTGACCGCGACGTTCATGAGCGCACCCTTCACCGGCGTGGGTAGCGGACTGCACCTGCACCTGTCTCTCTGGAAGGACGGCGCACCAGCTTTCGCCACAGCCCCCGGCGAAGACCTGGCCGAGACGATGCGCCACAGCATCGCCGGACTGCTCTCCGCCATGCCGCACCTCGCCCCGCTGTACGCACCCCACCCCAACTCCTACAAGCGGTACGCAACCGCACACTCCTTCGCACCCCAGTACATGAACTGGGGCCACGACAACCGCGGATGCGCCATCCGCATCACCGGACACAGCGAAGGCACCCACCTCGAGATCCGCCTTCCCGGAGCCGACGCCAACCCCTACCTCGCACTCACCGCAGCGCTCGCCGGAATCATCCACGGCCTGACCGAGAAACTCACACCACCCCCTCCCTGCCGGGGCGACGCCTATACCGACCGCCAGATGCCCCCTGTCCGACGTGACCTGGCCGAAGCAGTGGCGTACTTCGACGGCAGCACCTTCGCCACGAACGCCCTCGGAGCCGAGGCAGTCCGTCACTACGCCACCGCAGCCATGGCCGAGATCGCCGAACACCGCAGACAGGTCACCGACGTCGAGCGGGAACGGGGCTTCGACCATGCCTGATTCACCGGCACGTAACCGCCCCCAGCGACCGCGCCCTGGCTAGCGTCCTCGCTCACCAGCCTGCCCAACCGCACTACCGCAAGCCCCCCAACAGAAACAGGTAATCGGATGACTGCCATCCACGACGGAACCGATCGCGATCCCGACGCCTGGCGTGCGGACATGATCCGCGCGCTTCGTGACCAGAACGCGATCACGTCCGACTCGGTTGCTGCTGCTTTCGCGGCAGTGCCCCGGCACCGATTCGCACCGGAGGCGCCCTTGGAGGCCGTTTACGATCTCCACCGGATCGTGCCGGTCAAGAAGGACGAGAACGGCCTGAACGTCAGCGTCATGTCCGCCGCCCACCTTCAGGGTGTGATGCTGGAGCAGGCCGACGTCACGCCCGGGATGAACGTCCTGGAGATCGGCTCGGGCGGCGTGAACGCCGCCTACCTCCAAGAACTCGTCGGCAGCGACGGTGAGGTCACCACCGTCGACATCGACCGCGACATCGTCGACCGCGCCCGCCGGTGCCTGGACGAGGCTGGCTACCGGCAGGTGAAGACGGTCCTCGCCGATGGCGAGAGGGGTTTCCCCGACGGAGCGCCCTTCGACCGGATCATCGTCACCGCGGCAGCGTGGGACATCCCGCCGTCGTGGATCGACGGGCTCACGGAGAAGGGCAGCCTCGTCGTTCCCCTGACCGTGTGCGGGACGACCCGCTCCATCGCCTTCGACCGTGACGGTGCGGGCCTGCTCAGCCGCTCCTACCGGCTGGCGCACTTTGTGCCGATGCAGGGCGGGGGCGCCGCTGAGGAACGCAAGGTATTGCTGCGCGAAGGCGTCGTCGTGCAGACCGATGACATGCGGGTGCCCCTCAACGCGCAGGCGCTGAACCGTGCCCTGGACGCCCCCCGGCTGGTGCGCTGGTCGGGCGCTGCATGGGATCTGCCCGACGAGCTGGACCTGTACCTCACGCTCAACCTGCCGCAGGCAGTGCGGCTGCACGCGGCCAAGGACGTGATCGAGAAAGGGCTGGTGGCACCGGCAGTCCAGTTCGGGGTGCCTGCCCTGGTCAGTGAGGACAGTCTCGCTTACCGCACTCGTCGCGACAACGAGGACACCGGCGGCTTCGAGAGCGGCGTCATTGCCCACGGTCCGCAGGCCGAAGCACTCGCCGACCAGTATGCGACGCTGCTGCGCCGCTGGGCCGAACACCACCGTCGGCGGGGAGCCGCAACGTTCCGGTACCTGCCGGGCCCCGCTCCGTCTCCGCTGCCGCAGGACGCCGTACTGCGGCGGCACGGGATCGTCACCGCGTCCTGGACCTGAGACCCCCGGGGCCCAGCAAGGGCCCTGGGACGTTCCGCCATCAACCCTGACCTCAAGGAGGCACACATGACCGTTCAACTGGAGCGACCGGCTGTATCGACGCAACCGGCCGCCAAAGCGGAGGAGTTCGCTGACTTCGCCCTGGACATCTCCATCGTCGAGGGCGGTCCGTCGGCGGACCAGCTCATCAGGATGACGGACGACGGCTGCAACTCCACGTGCGCGAGCGCGTGCACGAGCTGCCCGTAGTACACCGACCGCGTCCACCGCGGTGCCCGGCCCGCGCCATGAGCACGGCTGGGCACCGCCCGGTCCCAGGAGGGGCGTATGTATCGCCACGTTGATGCGGCACTGGTCCGGGCATCTGCATGGCACCCCGACCGCCCGACGGTATGGCCGGACCTTACCGACGCGCTCGCCAGCCCGGCGTCCTGGCAGGCCTGGCTCCAACAGGTTTGGAGCGACACCGACTTCGAGGCGGCCGTGAGGGCAGCCAGCCCCGACCTTGCAACCCAGGTGGAGCAGATCTGCGCCGGCCAACCGGTGCCGCTCGCGGCCGTGCGGCGCACGGTGGTCGCCGTGCTGCGCTATCTGCTGCGTGCTCGCACCCGGGCAACTCCGTTCGGTCTGTTCGCCGGCATTGCGGCCGTACGTATAGGGCCGGTGCCCGCGCTCCGCGTCGGCACCGGCCACCGTGCCGTTGCCCGAGCAGACGCGGCGAACAGTACGGCCCTCATCGACCGCTTCGAGCAGCATCCGGCGCTGCGGCCCCGCCTGATGCTGCTCGCCTCCAGCCTCCTCGTCGAACGCGACGGCTACGTGGTGATCGAGCACCGCCCGAGCAAGACCCTCGATCGACGCCCCGACCACGTGCAGGTCCGCTTGAGTGCACCGGTCCGCGAGGCCCTGGACGGGGCCCGGACACACATCTTGTGGAGCGACCTCGCGGCGAAGCTGTCCACCAGCTTCCCGAGCGCGCGGCCTTACGTCATCGACCGCCTCATCGCAGACCTGGTCAGGCAACGGGTCCTGCTGACGAGTCTGCGGCCGGCGATGACGGTCACCGACCCGCTCACCGCCCTCGCCAAACACGCAGCACACCTCCCGCCTGCGGAAGCAGCAGAGATCCAGTCTGCCCCCAGGTTGGCGCGCGACCTGCGGGTGGACTGGGACCTGACCGTACCTATGACCGTCGTACAGGAGGTGGCAGCGGCAGCGCAGGCGCTCATCCGCCTCGCACCACAAGCGTCTTTGACCGGCTGGGCCGAGTGGCATCGCCGCTTCCTGGACCGGTACGGGCCGCAGGCGGCCGTCCCCGTCCTGGACGCGATCGACGTCCTCGGCTATCCGGCCGGGTTCCTCGGTGCCACCACCGCGCCGACGGCTTTCCCGCTGCCCGACCGTGTCCGGCGCCTCATCACACTCGCGCACACCGCCGGCATGCAGCGCCGCCGTGAAATCCAGCTCGACGATGCGGCGATCGCGGACCTGGCCACCGTCGATCCGGGCCGTCCTGTTCAGCCAAGCACGGAGCTGACCGTCCGCATTGACGCCGAGAGTATGGCCGCCTTCCGCCATGGGGAGTTCACCCTGAACGTGGTCGGGGTGGCGCGCTCGGCCGGTGCAACCACCGGACGTTTCCTGCATCTCCTCGACGACGAAGACCGCCGCCGCATGACCGAGACCTACGGCGCTCTACCCCCAGTGCATCAAGGCGCCCTCCACGCGCAGATCAGCTCCACCCCCCTGTCGGCGCCCACCGAGAACGTCGCCCGCGCCCCGCAGGCGACCGAGTGGGTGATCTCACTCGGCGACTTCCACAGCCCGGACACCCGCCTCGTTCCTCTCACCGACCTCGCGGTCACCGCCGACGCCGAACAGCTGCACCTCGTCTCGATGTCCCACCGCCGCCCCGTCCACACGCTGCTGCTCAACGCCGTGGACCTGGGCCACCACTCCCACCCGCTGTGCCGGTTCCTGACGGAGGTGCCCGCCGCGCTGGCCGTTCCCTGCACCGGATTCAGATGGGGCACGGCCGCCTCCAGCCTGCCTTTCCTGCCCGCGCTGCGCTACGGCCGGACGATCCTGTCCCCGGCCCGCTGGCTCCTGACGCGAGAGGACCTGCCTCCCGCATCCGCACCATGGGAGCAGTGGGACGAAACCCTGACCCGATGGCGCCACGCAGTCCATCTGCCCGAGCGCGTGTACCTCAGCGAGGACGACCAGCGCCTGGCCCTGGACCTGGCGGAGCCGTCCCACCGGGCCCTGCTGCGCGTCCACCTGGACCGCGACGGCACGGTAAGCCTGTGCCCGGCACCACGCGCGAAGGACCTGGGCTGGACCGGAGGCCGTGCCCACGAAGTCGTCATCCCCCTGAGCACCGAGCAGAACATCACCCCCGTCCGCGCGGCCCACCGCCCAGTCACTCGGGACCACAGTCACCTGCCCGGATGCGACAACCGCATCTCCCTTCACCTCCACGGCCATCGCCATCGGCAAAACCCCATCCTGACCCGGCACCTGGCGGCACTGCAGGACGAACTGGGCAATCCGCCATGGTGGTACATCCGCTATCGCGACCCAGACGACCACCTTCGCCTCCGCCTGACCTGCCAGCCCGGCACCCTCGGCTCCGTCCTCGAGTCGATCGGCCAGTGGACGCGCCGCCTATGGCAACACGGTCTGATCACACACACCAGTGTGGAGACCTACCACCCCGAGACCGCCCGATTCGGCGGCCCCACCGCCCTGGAGGCGGCCGAACGCTACTTCACCGCCGACTCCGCCGCCGCCGTAGCCCAGCTCGCTGCCCACAACGAGATGCAAGGCCCCGACCTGCGCGCGGTGACCGCCGCAAGCATGACCGACATCGCCGTGGCCATGCTCGGCGACAGCGGCACGGCGATGCAGTGGATGATCGAGCACACGCGCACCGACCCCAACGCCCCGCCCCGCACCGTCTACCGCCAAGCCGTCGACCTGGTGAACACGCCCCCGGCCAGCCTGAGCGAAGACGTCAGCGCGGCCTGGTCCGCACGACGTGGCGCACTGGCCGAATACCGCCAGACCCTCACGGACACGGCCTTGCGTCCGGACGAACTGCTCCCGGACCTGCTGCACCTCCACCACGTCCGGATGTGCGGGCCGGGACTGCCCGAGGAACGCACCCACCTTCACCTGGCCAGAGCCGCCGCCCTCAGCTGGACGGCCCGCGCAAGGAGCACACTGTGATCACCACCGCTCCCTCCCCCGCCGCACTGGAAACTGCCGACCGTCTGGCCGCCGCCATAACCGACCCGAGCACCGCGTGGCCCGGGGGACGACCCCAGGGCGGCCGGTCCTGGCCCCAGTCACTGGCCGGAGGAGCCGCTGGCATCGCCCTGCTGCACATCGAGCGCGCCCGGACCGGGCACGGAGCCTGGTCCACCGCACACGCCTGGCTGAAGGCGGCCGTACACGATGACGTCAGCGCCGCAAGCAACGCGAACCTGTACTTCGGCGCTCCCGCCCTCGCGTACGTGATGCATCGGGCGGCCAGCACATCGAGCCGCTACCTGCCAGCCCTCGCCCGCCTGGACACCGCAACTGTCACCCTCACCCGCAACCGGCTGGCTGCCGCCCACCAGCGCATCACCCGTGCCGAGCGCCCCCTCATGGAAGAGTTCGACCAGATCCGCGGCCTGTCCGGCCTGGCTGCCTACCACCTCAGCCGCCACCCGCACCACGACATCACCTCGGACGTCATCGCCTACCTGGTACGCCTGACCGAGCCCGTCCCAGGTCCGGCCGGGCTGCCGCCGTGGTGGACAGACGTCGGCCCCAGCGGGATCCTCCACCCCGACTACCCCGGCGGGCACGGCAACTTCGGGCTCGCTCACGGCATCGGCTCAACGCTCGCCGTCCTCTCGCAAGCTCTGCTTGGCGGACTGACCGTGCCGGGCACGGCCGAGGCGATCGCACGGATCTGCTCCTGGACGGACCAGTGGCGGCAGGGCGAGCCGACCACGCCGTGGTGGCCTGGGCACCTATCGATCCAGCAGGTCACTGACGACCAGGTCCATCCTTCGCTGAGGCCCCGGCCGTCCTGGTGCTACGGCGTCAGCGGCACCGCCCGCGCCCAGCAACTGGCCGGACTCGCCCTCAAAGACCCGGCACGCGTACTGACGGCCGAGAACGCGATTCTTGCCGCCCTGCAAGACCCCCTCCAACGAGGCACGCTCCCCGAGACCGGGCTGTGCCACGGGATGGCTGGACTCCTGCACGCGTCATGGCGGATGGCCACCAAGACGGACAACCCCGAGATCAGCGCCGAGCTGCCACAGCTGACCGACCGCCTGATCACCGCGCTCAGCCAGAGCGACCCCAACCCGGAACTCCTCGACGGCCGAGCCGGAGCAGCCCTCGCACTGCACACCGTCGGCACAGGCCGTGCAGCCGCCCCGCACTGGGACACCTTCCTCGCCCTGGCATGACACCACGCCGATCCCCGTTCCGACACCGAAGGGGTCTGAAGTGACCGACCTCGTGACCGCCGCCGCAGGGAATATCACGGCGGACAGCAGCCTCAACGGCGAGCACCGGCATCTCGCACTCGGCGCCCTCACCTGGCACAGGCCGGACATCTACCTCCAGCAGGAGGCCCTCAACGCAACCGCTGGACAGTACAGGCCTGACCAGGGCGGTCCCCAACGCATTCACAGCGCCTACGGGACAGGCGGCCTCGCCTGCGTTCTGCACGGCGTCGAAGTCGCCGACCACAACAAGGCCCGAGAAGCCTCCGACCACTCGCTGCTGATCCTCCGCTTCGACCGGGTGAGCCTCGAACGCGTGCTGTCACTGCCTCTGAGCACTGCACACACCGCGGGGACCCTGCGATGACCCCGCCGGCGGCCTGGCTCCAGGCCAATCTCATGTTTCCCCAATGGGAGAATGCCGAGACCATCGCAGTGTCCCGACTCGCCCCCATACTGCGCGGCAGCGAGGACGAAGATGCCCTGGTCCGGTGGTTCATCATCCGCAAGCACCCCTGCTGGCGCCTGCGCTACCTGCCCGCCACCCGCGCAGCGGAGCACATGGCCCAGGCTCTCGACACGCTGGTCGCCCACGGGGCCATCACTGCGTGGACAGAGATCGTCTACGAACCAGAAGAGCATGCCTTCGGTGGCACCGAGGCCATGGCCAGCGCACACCGCTTTTTCCACCACGACAGCCGCAGCCTGCTCGAACACCTTCAACGCACCGGCGGCCCGCACCGGCGCGAGACGTCCCTGATGCTGTGCAGCATCCTGATGCGCTCCGCCGGGCTGGACTGGTACGAACAAGGCGACGTCTGGGCCCGCGTCAGCGCCCACCGCGAGACGCCCTCAGGTGCCACAACCGAGAGCCGCGAGCAACTCCAAGCTGCCGTAGGCCGGTTGATCTCCGTGAATGGTGACGAGCTGATGCGTACCAGCGGGCCGCTGGCCCACCTTGCGGACTGGGCCAGTGCCTATCACGACGCCGGGCGGGATCTGGCCCACCTCACGGATTCCGGGCAGCTTCACCGCGGTCTGCGTGACGTCCTAGCCCACCACATCATCTTCGCCTGGAACCGGATCGGCCTGCCCTACGCCACACAGGCCAGCCTCGCTGCCGCCGCCAAGACCGTCATCTTCGGGCCCGACCCCACCACCCAAAGGAGAGCCGCGGACCGTGTGGAGACTCCCTGACGCCCTGGCCCGGCGCTTCCCGCTCGTCGCCCGCCCCCGCCCCGCCTGCCTCCCTCTGCCCCAGCGTGTTCGTGCACTCGCCGAACTCGCCGACGCCGCTGCACAGGCCGGCGACCCGAGCATGGCCTCCACCGTCTACAACCAGGCCGCGTTGATCGCCTCCGACGTCGGAGACCCGGACACCGCGCGCACGATGTGCCACCAGCATGCCGCCGCGTACCTGCACGCCGCGCCCCTGCCCGCCAAAGCCGCCATCCGGGCCCTCGAACCCGTCGTCAACCTGGCGCGCCTCCAACTCCGCGCGGGCCGGCACACCGACTGCTGCCAAAGCCTCCTGACGCTGTTCGACGCTGTCAGCACCGGCTCTCCCACTCAGGTCGAGGGCGTCGCTGTCCCAGCCGACCTCACCGCGAGCGCCGATGACCGCCAGGAGGTCAGCGCCTGGCTGTGGCGGATCCTCCTCGCCGACGGCACACGAGCCCTGACCGCTGCCGGCCGCTGGACCGAAGCACTTGCCCATGTCGAGGCACACCGCGGCATCGGACAGCGCATGCTCGACGGCCGCCAAGTCGCCGTCCTCGCCGCCCTCACCACGGGAAACACGCACGGCGCCAACAACCTGCTGGCCACCACGGCGCCCGGGGAATCCTGGGAGAACGCCGCCACGCAATGCCTGTCCGTCCTGTGCCGCCGGGCAGCGGGCCGGGCATGGCGGCGACCCCTGCAGAACCTGGTGTCCACCTACCTCCAACGTCCCGACAGCAACGACCTGACCGTCTTCAACACCCGGCTCGGACTCGCACTGCTGGACCTGGCCGCCCCACCCGAAGACTCGGCTGCACGCCTGGTCGTCGCAAAGCTGCACCGTCGGACGATCAAGACAACCGATGGCTACGCCGCCCGCGAGACCCTGGCACACCCCTTGTTCACCACTCTCGCCACCGACCGAGAGGCGCAGGACTGCCGTGCTCTCCTCCACGCCTGCGCACTCGGAACAGGAACGCTCCCCAACAAGCTGCACTACCAACTCGCCAAGGCACTGCGCACAAGCGACCACACCATACGGACAAGCGTCGGCCCTTCCACTGGCTCGCCCCCATCGACGCCCCCACCCCCCAGCTACCGGATCGCAGGGACCTGACCGACATCGAGCGGCATCTGCTGCTCGGCCGCCGCGACCGCAACCCGGACGGCTCCGTCGGTCACGAAGGAGCCGGAGCCGCGCCCCTGCAAGCCTGGTGGCAGCACCTCAACGCGCACCCGGGCCGCGCTGCTGCTGGCTCTGCACGCGGCCAACTGAACACGGAGGACTGACGAGATGACCTACACGCCCGACGAGCTGTTCGCTTCCACCGCCCCCTACTACGCCCGTTACCGACCCGGCTACGACCAGGCCCTCTACGAGCTGCTGGCCGCGCGCTTCGCCCTGGACGGCACGCAGCGCGTTCTGGACCTGGGCGCCGGCACCGGCGTCCTCGCGCTCCCCCTCGCCGAGCTCGTCGGTCACGTCACCGCCGTCGACCCCGAGCCCGGCATGCTTGACGAGGGCCGCAAACTCGCCGCCGAACGGGGCATCACCAACGTCGACTGGCGCCAGGGCGACTCCACCACCCTTCCCGGAATGGGCCTAGAACCGGTGCTGCTGACCGTGATGGGGGCCGCCTTCCACTGGATGGACCGCGACCAGACTCTCCGCGACCTCGACCGGCTCGTCGAGCCGGACGGGGCCGTCGTCCTCGCCTCCGGCGGCGCCCCCGGTGGCATCGAGCCCGCCCCCTGGCTCCAGGTCATCGCCGAGGTCCGCACCCGCTACCTCGGCCCCGAGCGACGCGCCGGATCAGGCACCTACACCCACCCCAAGGAACGCCACCAGGACGTGCTGGCCCGCTCCCCGTTCTCCAACGTCGATGCCGCACGCTGGGACCGCACCGTCACCCGCACCCTCGACGACGTCATCGACCTTCAGTTCTCCTACAGCTACTCCAGCCCCGCCCAACTCGGCTCCCAAAAGGACGCCTTCGAACACGACCTGCGCCAAGCCCTCACCGACTTCAACACCGACGGCGTCTTTGACGAAACCGTACGCACCGAAGCCATCATCGCCACCCGCCCCTGACCACCCGCCCATCACTGGCCAGCCACGTCCCCTCCATACAGCCAGGCAGCAACGACATCTCGAGACACACCCGCGCTGGACCTGGTTGGCCAACCGCGATCAACACCTCGCGGAGAGCACCCCCACACGTTCGATGCACGACGCACGCTCGGGGGACCGTCCCCGCGGGCGTGACGCCTCGACGACTACCTCGGAGTCCCCCATGCCCACCCGACCGCTCCTGGCCGTGGTCAGCGGCCCGCCGGCGACCGGCAAGACCACCCTCGCCCGGGAACTCGCCCAGCATCTGGGCTGCCCCGCGATCCTGCGCGACGAGATCAAGCGGGGCATGGCCATGAACCATCCCGGTCACGACCCCGACGGCGACGACCAGCTCAACATCGCCACCCTGGAAGCATTCTTCGCCACGCTCGCCGTCCTCGTGCACGCGGGCTCAACCGTCGTCGCCGAAGCCGCCTTCCAGGACCGTTGTCTGGCGCCCCGGACTGAAGCCGCTCACCAAGTTCGCCGACCTCCGGATCATCAGATGCACCACCCCAGCGCCGACCATCGCCCGGCGCATCACCGACCGCGCCCGCACCGACAGCCACCGAGCAGCCCACGGCGACAAAGCACTGCTCGCCGACATGAAGGCCGGCGTCTACGACCCCGACCAGTTCGTCCCCATCAGCCTGGACGCCCCGAACCTGCTGGTAGACACCTCCGACGGTTACTCCCCCGGCATCGCGGAGATCCAGAGCTTCCTGGTGCGGCCCGAGCTCGGAGGAGATGCAGGCTGAGAATCGGACCGACGCTGCCTTTCCCCTTGGCCAGCCTCCGTGGTGGCCAAAGCACTTCACCCTGCGGGAAGAGGACCACCTCACGGTCCCGTCCGTCCTCGCTGCCGTGTCCGGCATCTCCACCGGCACCGCCAACCGTGATCCCGAGCTGGTGGTGCGCGGCCTGCGCACCCTGGCCCGGCTGCGCACCGATCAATACCCCTGACCCCAAACCCGCCCAGCGCGAGGAGCAACACGTTGACGTACACAGCCCGCAAGGAGTGGGAGCAGCACTATGCCGAGGGGAGGGGGTGGCGCCGGCTAGGTGAGCGCGAACGGCAACTCCTTGCCGAGTACGCCCCGGCCCCGGAGGGTGGGGGGCGGGCCCTGGATGTGGGCTGTGGGACCGGGGAGCTGGCCGCCCACCTGGCCGGGGTCGGCTACACCGTGGACGCCGTCGACCTCACGGACCGTGCGATCTCCCGGGCCCGCGAGGAGTACGCCGGCGTCGAGGGTGTGCGCTGGCTGCAGCTGGACATCGAGCGCGACGACCCAGCGCCGCTTCACGAGAAGTACGACCTGGTGGTGATGCGGCTGGTGTACGCGTTCATGACCAGCCGTGGGCGCATCCTGCACGCTCTGGGCGAGCGACTGTCCGACAGCGGCGCGCTCGTCATCGTCACCCCGATGGCGGATAACACTCCCGCGGAGCGGCGCGGCATCGCTCTGGACGACGACGAGATCACCTTGGCCGGCGCCGGATGGAAGACGGCCGAGCGGCTGGACGCGGACGGCCTGGCGTTCCTCGTCCTGCGTGGCCCCTGCCACAGTGAAACAGGGCCGTGGAGAAGCGACCGGCGACCGCCCACGCCCTGACCAGGGTGCCGGCCGTCGTGACCGACATCTCCGCCCGAGTTCTGCTGGGCCGCCCCCGGCGCTGCATGCTCAAGCTGCCTGGCGGCAAACCCACCGGCCACGAGCCCTCGGCCACCCCGCGGCACGCGAACACTCCAAGAAGCCCTGCGGTGTCCGTGATCCGCCGCGGCTTCCATTAACCTCCAGGAAGAAGCGGGCCAGGCCATCGCCGACGAGGGGGCCCGTCCATGCCGCCCGCACCGCCCGGGACAGGCCGAACTCGGGCATAGCTGCGTTCATCGACACCGACAACGGCCTCGGCTCGGTCCGGCAATGCCCGGGTGATCGTTCACGGCAGGCTGCTGCTCGTCGAACGTGTCCGCACAGGCCGCCGTGTCGCGCACGTCGCAGCCGAGATGGGCGCTTCGCGCGTCACGGCCCACAAGTGGATCCGCCGCTGGCGGGCCGAAGGCACTCCTCCCGGCCGTCAGGGCCGGGCCGGGATCCCGGCGTGCGGGTTGGTCCGACCGGGTGGATTCTGTATGCATGAGCGGGAACGGCGGCGCTCCACCATCCTCTGGCTTGGCAACGGTTAGGGCGTCGCGTAGCCGACGGAATCTCCTCCTTGCCGTCATCGCAGCGGCTCTGATCGGACTGCTCGTCGGCGCCGCCATCGCTTGGGCCATATCCCGTGACGGAGGTGCAGCAGCACCCGCCCCTGCCATCACGACAACCACGACGGAGATTGAATCGCCCGACAGCCAGGGCGTCTTCGCCCTTACAGGAACCTTCGAACTCGCCGATGGCGCAGTGGCTGACGGAGCGGGCGGCTGTCAGGGCGCCGACGGGTACGCCGACATCTTTGAAGGTGCCGCTGTCACCGTGTACGACGCGGCTGGAACCGTGATTGCCACCGGCAGTCTCGGTGAGTCCTCATTGGCGGGTGGGAAGTGCTCATTCGAGGTGAACATCGCTGATGTGCCGAGGGGCGAGTCCTTCTACCAGGTCGAGGTATCCCACCGGGGCACCGTGCAGTTGACCAGGGAGGAAGCCGAGTTCGGTCTTCTGTCGGCGACTCTGGGCTGATCCAATCCGGCACTGCTCCGGCTTGAGTGTTGGACAGAGGTGGCGTGGCCGGGCTATGCGCACGGATAGGCTCGGAATCGCCTCTCAAGGCGCAGTCCACTGCGCTGCCATCATGGAGACGACGCTGAGTGACGGACTGGGCGGTCAGGTCAGTGAATGGACAACAAGTCTGTTCTGTTCTCCGTCGAAGATGCTGACGAGTCCACGCTGATCGACGTGCACGACGAGGATGTCGTGGCTGTCGACTACATCTGAGATGCCGCGGGCATGGATCGTGTCGGACCAGGCATCCAGATTCCTGCCGAACCATTCCGGCAGTCCGCACGGCTCGGCGACTGCGTCCCAGAAGTCCTTGAGTGTTTCGATTCGTCGCCCTCGCAGGTCAACTGTCAATTCGCTGTCCTTCATCACCGCAGCAGAGTAGCCAGCTGAGAGGCGCAAACGCTGGCCGAGGCGGCAGTAGCTCGTCGTCGGGGCTCCAGTGTGGAATCTGCTGCCAGGGTCCGTTGAGACACCTGCCGCACGGTCTCGCGTCGTCATTGTGACGCGATACGGGCCGCGGATTCGACATCGCGGTGATCACCCTGCCGCCCCCGCCGGGGAACGGTCTGCCCGGCCATTCCTGCATCGCCCGGGCGGAGGCACTCGAAGCGACTCGGCCGGGTCAGGGCTTCCACGTGCGAAGTATGGCGGCGATGCTGGCAGCGGTCGACCGAGGGCTGTTCAGCTCGTAGGCGAGTGCGGTCAGTTGCTCGCGGGTTGGATTGACTGGGATGTTGCTGGCTTCGAGGTACATGGCGGCGACGGCGCAGGCGACGGTCAGGTTGGAGCGCTCCAGCCAGCGGCAGCGGCCGAGGGTGTGTACCAGGGCCGCAGCGCGGGCGTAGGGGCCGTCGTAGACGGGGTGATCGAGGAGTTCGCCGCGGTGGCGGGCGACCGCGGAAACCGGCACGCCGTAGTCGTCGACGCCGGGGTCACTGCGCCCGGACCGTTCAGCGACTTCCAGGATCCAGGACTCGTCGACGTGCAAGATCACGCGGCGGCGCCGGGCTGTGGCTGGGCGTAGGGGGCGTCGAGCTGCTGCTCGAGGTCGTCGAGGAAGGCGCCGTGCTCGTCGATGAGGCGTTGCGCGGCGGCCATACCGGCGGCGCGGGCGCCGGTGGTGTCTTCGATGATCAGGCGCTCGACGTAGCGGTTGAAGTCCAGGCCGCGGGCGGCTGCGGCATCCTTGCCCGCGGCGAGGACAGAAGGTTCCAGCCGGACCTGGGTCTGCTTCTTCGGAGAGGCCATGAAGGAAGGGTAGCAGGATGGTAGCAGAGATGGTGTGGCGTCCGCCAGGACGCCGGTGCCGCCATCACATCTGTCCCAGAACGGTCTGCGGGGCTCGAAAATGAGTGCTGCCGCGCACCTGACATCCGAGGGCCGGTACCAGTAGGGATGCCCGCGCCCTGATAGCAAGCCGGTGCAGGGGGCGTGGCCTCGTCCGACCGACGTGACGCTGCACGACATCGGCGGCGCAGCCCAGGCCACGGAGGTAACCGCCGCCCGCAACGACGCCCCCGTAGACAGCCGACTGGCCACCGCCACAGGGCACCTGCATGCCGAACCTTCAGGTGGGATCAGCGCAGTTGATGGGTGGCAGCAGGCCGTTGCCGGGCCACAGCGGGGATCCTGCTTCCGTGCGGGCGAGGTGCCTGCCGATGCCGACGAGAACCTCGATCCGTTCGGTGGGCCCGTACGCCCGACGGGTTCCGGCTGCGGGGTCGACGGCGTGCACCTCGCCGCTGGGACCGGTGCACACCAGGGCCCGGGCAATGTCCGGCAGCCTCAGGCCCAGAGCGTCGCAGTCGTGATCATGGACAAGCTGGAGCAGGTCTTCGGTGACCGTTTCCCAGTCCCCAATCTGCGGCCAGCGGGCTCCTCCGTCGAGTTCGTGGGTGAGTGTGGACAACGGGACGATCTCACCGGGGCGGCGCCCGTGGACGAGCAGGTGATGGATGCGGGCGCCGTCGGGCTGCCGAACGCGTGAGTGGAGCAGGGAGGCCGCAGCGACAACGGTGGTGTTGAGCTCGCGGGCGCCGGCCAGGTAGTAGGGCTCGTGCGCGAACAAGAGGTAGACACCCAAGACGGGTGCAGCCGAGCCGGGTTCAGGCCGGGGCATGGGCAGGTTTCCCTTCTGCGGTGCGGGTTCGTTGAGATGGCGAGCCGCAGCCGGACGAAGCGTCGGCCAGGTCGGCGCAGCGGTTGCGGGCCCGGCTGACGGCCGAGGCAGTGGGCGCGGGTGGCACCGGCTGTGCCGCTCTCATCCGTGCCCTGGAGGGTCTGCGCGGCCTGGTGCGCGAGTGGCGGCCTGGTCTGCTTGGCCCCAAGCGGTGCGCTCGTGTTCGGGTGCGTGCTCGTGTTTGAGGATGTGGGCGACCTGGCGGGCGAGCTGGAGCATCAGCCGTTCGCGGGCGATGAGTGCGCATGAGGCCGACGGGATGGCGCGAGTGGTGAGCAGGCCAGCGGCGTCCCAGAGCAGTTGCTGTCCGATCTCGGCAGACCGGCGCAGTTCGTAGCGGTCGCTGTCGGCAGCGGCCTCGATGAGGCAGGTGTGCAGGACGGCGAGGCGCTGCAGGTATCGGCAGGCACCCACTCCTTCGACGGTGCGGACGTGAGCGCGGGCCCGCGCGTCCAGCCGGTGCGGCAGATGTTCGGCGAGCAGCGGCACGAGCAGGACTGCCGGCAGGGCCACCTCGGTGGGTAGGCCTGCGGCGAGAGACAGCAGGCCGCAGGCCAGGCTGAGCAACGCGAGAGCGGCTGCGGTGCAGCGCAGTGAGCCGGGGATGCCGGGGGCGAGTCCGATGCGGCGGGCAGGGCGGCGGGTCAGCCAGCGCAGGGCCAGGCGCTGCACAAGAGTGGCCGATGGGGTGAGCACTCCGATCTGGTGCGGGATCTCGGGTGTGCTGCCGTCGCCCGGAACGGTCCAGGCCAGCCACCCCCACCGGGTCCGCTCGTAGACAAGCACGGGCTCGCAGACGGCCGTGCACGCGTGGTCACGGACGTGCCCGGTCCGCAGGGCGTGAGAGCGTTCCTTCTCCCATTTGCGCGGGTGGCAGGGGAAGGGGCGCTGCTGCTGTGCATCCTCGGGCGGCGGCGATGGCGAGGGGCGGGTGCCGGTCACGGGTTGCTTCCTTCCGGTTCGTCGGGCTGGGTGGATGCGCACGGTGTGCAGCGGCCGTCGCCGTCGGGGTGGGCGCGGCGGGGCGTGGGACCCGTACAGGCGCGGCAGGGCGGCCAGCTGAGGCAGGCCGGGCAGAGGTCCTCACCGGGGGCGGTGGCGGGTGCGCCGCAGCCGGCGCATTCGATCAGGGCGCGGTAGGTGAGGGCATCGCTCACCGAGCGCGCGGCGGCGGAGCCAGTGGGCTCCGGCAGGTCCTCCGGGCCAGGAGTGTCGTGGGGGTCGGCCTCGGTGAAGGGCGGCGGGTAGGCCTGGGCGGCCCGTAGCCGGGCGGCAACGATGGCGCCGACAGTGGTCCGAATCGGGTTGGGCAGCGGCCGGGCGGCGATGATGTGCCGCAGGTGTGCGCGGCTCCAGCCGGCCTCCAGCATCACGGTCACGACGCGGCCCTGGTCGGTCAGCGCCTGGCCGGACAGGAGCAGCTCCGGGCGGGAGGCCCCGATCTCGAGCAGGAGCCGGATCCCCGGGCGCAGTTCGTCCGCTGCCGGCGCAGGCTGTGGAGGCGCTGGTGTGTCCGGCCGTTCCGTCCGGCCCAATGTTCGCGCCGCGTGGCCGCGGCACGGACGGACGGGTCTGGTGTTCTGCTGGGTGGTGTTCTTTCTGTTGTTGTTCTTAAGGGGGCGATGAACCGACGTCGGTTTATCCACTGGTGGAAAACCCGACATCGGTTGCGACCTGCTGTTTTGCAGGCAGGGCAGATCGGTGATGAAGTACGCGGCCGCGCCGAGGGTGCCATCGGATTGACGCTCGCGTTCCCGGAGCAGGAAGCCGTGCTTCTCGAGCTCCTTCAGGCCGCTCTTGACGGCCGCCTCGCCGTTGGAACCGCGGCGTGCCAGGTCCGTGACGCTCATCCGCCAGCCGTCGCGGTGGGTGCTGACGTACCCGAAGATCCCCTTGGCCTTGAAGGAGATCCGGCTGTCACGGAACAGGCCGTTGGCGACCTGGGTGAACTGATCCGCCGCCATCACCCCACGGCGGATCCCCGCCCCCAGCCCGGACGGCATCTCACCCGCCGGCCCGGAGGTGAACCGCGAAGCGGTCGTGGCATCAGGGCCGGTGTCGGTGAGTGCGGGGCAGTCGGTGATCGAGTACACGATCTCACCCAGCGTCCCGTCACCGTTGCGGAGTTGCTCGCGGGCGAGGTAGCCGTGCCGCTGCAGTTCCCCCAGCGCACGGCGTACGGCGTCGCGGCCATCGGGTCCGGCGCGCACGAGGTCGGCGACCGTCACATGCCAGCCAGCCCGGTGCGTGCTGATGCAGCCGAAGATCCCCTTCGCTCTGTAGGAGATCCGGCTGTCACGGAAGAGTCCGTTGGCGATCTGCGTGAACTCATCCGCGGCCATCACCCCACGGCGGACGCCCGCCCCGAGGGCGCTCACCGTGCCCCCGCGCATGCCATACGCGCACGGACGCCGATTCCTTGGAGCAGACGGGCGCGAGCGGCAGCGAGGCCTGGCGCGCTGAGTGACGTGATGGGAGCGAGATCCATCCCGTTAGCCCACCCGGCGCCCCCAACGAGGAGGACGGCCACAGCCCCCGACCACCGGTCACAATACGGCAACGTCCGCACCGGGCGCGCCTGGTCGGCTTCATGGTCGGGCCGACCACGCGCCCCTGGGCCCGAGCAGTCAGTCATTGCGCACCGGACTGCGCAGCCCTCACGGCGCGTTGCGCAACGTGGCTGCGCAATCGGCCGGGGATCCTGCGCAGTCCCCTGCGCACGGGCGGCTGCGCAGCCGCCCGTGATGTTCCTGATCCCTGATTGCGCAGGCAGGTGGGTGCCATTGCGCAGGCGCCCGTCGCGGCCCGGTCGCCTTCCGTCTGCGCAATCGGTGTCCGAGTCCGGCGCATCAGAGGGCCGTGAGCGTCGGCGGGCCTGCGGTCCAGGCTCGTGGTCGGCTGCGATGCCCTGCCGTCGGCGTCGTAGGGCCCGTGGTGGGGGCCATGGTGGGGCCGACCAGACCCCGACCACGGGTTTCGTCTTCCGATCGTGACCGTGGTCGGGGGTTCTTGGTTGGTGGTCTGGTCGGGGTCACCGCATTTCCTCAAGGTCAGCAGCATCCGTTCTGACCTGGGAGTTTGACCATGTCCCCTGGCAAGCAGGCCGCACTGGGCGAGGCCGTAACTTCGGTCGCGGCCGGTGCCCGGCTGGAGGCGATGCGCCGCCGCGTCCGCCTCACCCGCCTCGCGCTCTGGACCCTCATCGCAGTCGGCCCCGCCGCCCTCGCTGTGGCCGTCGCCTCCACGCCGACCACGGTCACGGCGGCCTCCGCGGCCCGTCCTGCCGCCGTGCGCACTGCGCAGGCCGCCTCCGACCCGGGCGGCTATGCGCAGGTGTTCGTCGGCGCGTGGCTGCGCAGCAGCGCCGAGGATCCGTCGACTGCGCAGGCGCGGCTTGCGCAGTCGATGGCCCCGGACCTCGAACTGCCCGACCCGGATGCCAGTGCGCAATCGGTGCCGCAATCCGTGACGGCGGTGCGCAGTGCGCAGCGGGCGGACAGTGCGTGGTCGGTGACGGTAGCTGCGCAATACGCCGACGGATCGGTGCGCTACTACGCCGTGCCGGTGGCTGCCGACCGGGCGGGCGCCTCGTTCACGGTGACCGGTGCGCCCGCTGTGGTGGCCAGCCCGGGAAGGGCGGAGGCCGCCAAATCGTCGTACGGCGTGAGCGTCCCCGAGGGAGAGCTGTCCGCGGCCACCGGGGAGTTCCTCGCCGCCTACCTGACCGGGGCGGGAGAGGTGGACCGCTACCTCGCTCCCGGCGTGCACCTGTCGCCGGTCTCCCCCGCCCCGTATGAGGCGGTCACCGTGGAACAGGTGTCCGCCGCCGAAGAGACCGCCACAT
This sequence comes from Streptomyces sp. NPDC048002, assembly GCF_040653275.1. Lineage (NCBI taxonomy): Bacteria > Bacillati > Actinomycetota > Actinomycetes > Kitasatosporales > Streptomycetaceae > Streptomyces > Streptomyces sp. NPDC048002. The sequence continues at coordinate 25,508 of NZ_JBEZNL010000060.1, forward strand.
CCGAGCAGGTACCTGCCGACGGCACCAAGGTCCGCGTCCTCGCGCACGTGGAAGCCAGAGACTCCGGCGGGCGGTGGCCGCTGGCGTACGAGCTCGCCCTCACCGCGCGCTCGGGCCGCTGGGAAGTCTCCGCGCTCGAGTCCGGCACTGCCCTTGACGGGGGTGCCCGGTGAACACGGTGAACAGCATGATCCTCGCCGGGCAGCTGGACGACCTCGGCGACAGCTGGATCAGCATGTTCAAGGACTGGGCGACCAAGGGCCTGCAGGCCGGACTGCTCGTCCTCGTCGTCATCATCATGATCCAGAAGTTCAGCCTCAAGGCAGGGATCGGCGCCCTCCTGCTCATGATCATCGCGCTGGGCCTGTACAACGCCCGCGAGGACCTCGCGGACATGTTCGAGGACGAGGTCAAGAATCCCGCCCAGGGCGCAGGCGCACCCGCCGCTCCCGGCATCGTGCGCGGTGCTGACCCCGGCAGCGTGCAAGGGCACTTCCAGGGCGTCGGAGGCAAGTTGTGAGCGCCGCGGCGGCTGCGGGCCGGGTGGGGCGCTTCTACACCTCCGCCCGCCGCCATCCCTGGGTGCTGGGCAAGGTCGGGGACTGGAAGATCCCGCTCGGCCCCTACACGCCCGCGCAGATCGCGGTCGCCGTCGGCGGCGGCTTCCTCCTGGTCAAGACGATCGGCTGGTGGTCGTGGATGGGGCCGGTCCCCCTCGTCGGCTGGGTCCTGGCCATCTGGCTGGTGCGCCAGCCGAAGGTCCGGGGCCGTGCCCCGATGCAGGCCGCGCTGGGCTGGCTACTGCTCGGCCGGCAGCCGCGCGGTGGGCGGATCGGCGGGCGCGCCGCCCACGACCGCGCTTCCCGCCCCCTGCGCGGCGGCTTCACCATCGAGGACACGACCCCGCCCTCGACTCGCCCGGCTGCGCAGGCCACACCCGCTCGCGCCGTGCAGCAGCGCCCAGCCAGGGCGCCGTACCCGCCGACGGCAGACCGCTCGTCCGTACCGCGCCGCACACAGCCGGTGGTTCCAGCGGCGGCAGCGGGGCCGGTGTCGGGCGTGCAGCAGCTGCTCGCGCTCGCGCGGCAAGGCGGTGCGCGGTGAGGGTTCCGATCCGTCATATCGCCGGGCATCTGGTGTGGTCGACGCAGGGCAGTGTGTGGGCGGTCTACCGCCTGCATCCAGGCCCGGACGCACAGGGCCGGGTCGAGGAGACCGTTCAAGGCACCTACGTGCCCGCCCCGGTCCGCGACGAACAACTCGCCAAGGTCACGCACCTGGTGCGCTCACTGTCCGGGGCCCCTCGCCTGTTCGGTCTGTGTGCGCAGGCCGATCCGGGTGAGGTCGCCTTGCGCATGATCGAGGGCCTCGATCCGGCCGAACAGCGGGCACCCGGTGCGGGCCGGCACCCGTGGGTGGAGAACGTCGAGGCCACCCTCGAGCTCCTGGACGGCCAGGAGATGCACCGCCGCACCCTGTGGCTGGCCGTACCCCTCCAGACCGAGACGGCCGGCCTGCCCATGCCAGCGTCGCTCGGCGCCGCATGGGCACAGGTCGCGCCGATGCTCGGCATGCGGCCTGCCCCGGTGGCCCTGCGGGAGGTAAGCGCGTATCGCAAGCAGGTCGCTCGAGTGGAGGCCGCACTCGCCGGCGGCATCGCCTTCCGCCCGGCCCGCCCGGCGGAGATCGTGTGGATGATCCAGCACGCGCTGCACCGCGGCCTCGCCGAGCCGCTCCTCGCTGAAGCGGAAAGCAGCGGCATGTACGGAGGGCGGCTACGCGGCGGTGTGCTGCGCTCCCCCAGCTACGCCGACCTCGGCCAAGTGCGCCTGCAGGAAGGCGGTATCGACCCCGACCCCGACAACGAGCTCAAAACTGGCGACGGGATCCCGCGGTCGGGCCGTCAGGCTTGGTGGCGGGCGGGCACGGGCTCGCCGCTCGTGCGGCGCTGGCTGCAGGTCGAGTCCGAGGAAGGGGTGGGCTACCAGGCGCAGCTGGTGCTCGCCGAGTGCCCGCCCGCGGTCAGCCAGGACGCTGCCGATCTGTTCGCGCAGCTGGAGCTGCTCGACTTCCCCGTCGACTACACCGTCGACCTCGCTCTCGTGCCCGCGGAGAAGGCGCGCGAGCAGGTGCGGCGCAAGAAGAACGAACTGATCGACCAGGCCGACCAGTACGACGCCCGTCCCACCGGCATGCCCGCCTCGCTGACCGACGCCGCCCGCGACCTGGGCGAGCTCGATGCCCGCCTCTCCCGCACCAGCGTGGAGGTCGAGGTGCAGTCGGTCACGGTCCTGACGGTGTGGGGGCCGACCGCCGCCGTCTGCGACACCAGAGCCCGCGCCCTGACCGCGCTGCTCGGTGGCGCCGACTACCGGGCCGTGCGCCCGGCCGGCCTGCAGGAAGCCCTCTTCACCCTCGGTCTGCCCGGCACCGTACGGCCAGGTGTGGTGCGGGAGTTCACCCAGCACCAGATCAGTGAGGACTGGGCTCTGGGCGGTGCCTTCACCGCGGCCGAGGTCGGCGACCCCAATGGCATGTTCCTCGGCATCGACTTGGACTGCGGCACCACCCGCCCCGTCATGATCAACGTCGCGGACGCGCCCAAGGTCGACGCCTCCGCCTCGATGGGCATCGTCGGGGACCTCGGCGCGGGCAAGAGCGTGCTGCAGAAGCTGGTCGCGGAAGCCGTGTGGGCGCGAGGCGGCTGCGCGATCTGCATCGACCGCACCCCCGTCCGCGAATGGGCAACCTTCGCCCGCACCGCCGCCACTGGCCAAGTTCAGATCATCGACGCCGCACAGGCCGAAGTGTCCATCGACCCGCTGCGCATGTTCGCCGGTCCCGAGGGACGGCACTACGCCCTGTCCTACCTCACCCTGCAGCTCGGCATCGGCCCGATGAGCACCAAGGGCGAGGTCCTCCACCATGCCGTCGAGCAGGCCGCGCTCAGCGACGCCCCGTCCATGCACCGCGTGCTGGCGGTCCTCGAGGAGATGGCCGCGCGCGAGGCGGGAAGGCGCCAGGACGCGGCTGCCACTCTCGCCGGTCTCATCCGCGTGGTTGCCACCCACTCGCTGGCGCGGATGGTCTTCGACCCAGCCCTGCCGCCGGTGCGGCTGGACGCCTCCAGCACCTCCGACATGATCGTGATCACCACGACAGGTCTGAAGCTGCCCCCGAAGGCGGCCTTCACCAACCCTGACGTCCTCAACCAGCAGCCGCTGGAGGCGCTGATCGGCCGGGCCGTGCTCTACCTGATAGCCGCGATCGCCCGCCAGACAGCCTTCGAGGACCCCGCACGGTTCACCGCCGTCGTCCTCGACGAGCTGTACTGGCTCACGTCCTCGGCCGAGGGCACTGCCCTGGTCCACGAGATCCTCCACGACGGCCGCAAACACGGAGCCGGCCTGCTCGCGGGCTCGCACGACGCCCACGAACTCGGACCCGACCGGGGCCTGATGGCCTACCGGGCACTGGCCCGCACCACGGACCGCGAGCGCGCCCGCCGCGGTCTGGAGTTCGTCGGCCTCAACCCGGATGACAGCGAACTGCTCCGGCTGGTGACCACCGGCCTGTCCCCGGTCGGCCGCACGGGCCGCGAGGGCGAGTTCCTGCTGACCTGCCCGCGCCAGAACACCGGCCGGATCAAGGTCACCATCCCCCGCATCCCGCGCATCACCACGTCCATCACCACCACACCGGGACGGCGCACCAACGCTGCCCCTCCGCCCGCGGATGCATTGCCCGCCATGAATGCCGCAGGTTCCCGCCCGAAGGAATCCGCCCGATGACCTCTCCAACGTGGCACCACTTCCGCCGCCTTGCTGCGGCCGCGAGTCTCCTCACCATGATCGCTGCCGCGGTCGGGGTGCTCATCCTGGGCGCAACCGCGAGAGTGCCGGAGGCATGGTGGCCGCACACTGGTCACGCCTTCACAGCAGACGCCCATCCCACCAAGAAGGATCCGTGCGCGCTGATCGGCGGTCCGGGCAAGGACTACTGCGAGCGCGGCGCCACGACAACAGCCCCTCCCCGGCAGGAGGGCATGGCCGGGACTGTATGGCGGCTCGTGCCGGCCGGTGCCGGAGTGGGCGCCGTCGTGGTGTGGCGGCTCCGGGACGCTGCTGGGCAAGGGCGGCGCTGACATGGTCCGTCCCGACCGCTTCACGCTGCGCTCGGCCGGGTTCGTCATGCTGCTCGCGGGTGTGTTCGTCATGGTCAACAGCCAGGTCGTGTACGCAGCCGAGACCGCGAGCGAGACCGGGGACCTGCTCGCACCCTTGAACATCACCTCCTCCGAGGGGGTGCCGATCAACGGCTACGAACTCAACGCCCAGGGCGGATCCATCGTCGCCTTCAAGACGCAGGCGCTGGCTTTCGCGCTGTCCGGGCTGTTCACGCTGATCCGACTGCTGGTCGGACTGGCCGGATGGGCGGTCGAACTGGCCTTCCGCTTCCCCCTGCTGACGCTCCTGACCACTCCGGCGCAGAAGGTCGCCGACGCCTACGACACGGTCGTCGTCGGCACGCTCGGGCTGAAGGGCCTGCTGCTGGCCTGGGCGTTCGTCTTCACCGGTTTCATGATCGTGCGCGGGCGCATCGGGCGTGGTCTGGGTGAGATGTTCCTGACCCTGCTCATCGGTGCGATCGCCGCCTCCGCCCTGATCCGCCCGGACACTCTCCTCGGCACCGACGGCCCCTTGGGGCAGGCTCAACAGGTGGCGGCCGAGGTCGCTCAGCAGAGCGTCAACTCCTACGACTGGGGCGGCAAGCTCGCCAGCCTCGGCCCGTGCTCCGACATGGACGGCCCGCAGGAAATCGCGTGTCTGGAACGTGAGGCCAGCCAGCCGGTGTCCGCCGCCGAGGTGGCCCGCCCGCTCCAGGACTCGATCACCAACGCGCTGATCGTGAAGCCGTACATGCTGCTCCAGTACGGGCGCATCCTCGACCCCGCCAAGGCATCCGACCGCAAGGCCTACGCCGTCCACCTGAAATGGGTCACCGGTGGCTACGACGCGGACCAGCAGACGGCGGACAACGAAGGCGCCTGCAGCTTGCTGAAAGGTCCGGCCAAGGAGTACTGCCTGGGCGACGCCGATGACACCGGACAAGACGGCCTGCCGTCGCTCACACCCGGCGGTGAACTCCTGGACACCTCCAACGCAATCGTCACCGATGAGGACCGCGAATTCGCCTCCTTCGTCAAGGACTTGGAAAAGGCCGGCGACGTCGGGAAAGCATGCGCCGCGTACGCGGAGAAGCCGACCTGGTGGCGGGTCGGCGGCGCGGCCCTGCTGCTCATCGGCGCCCTGTTCATCTGCGGCATGCTCCTGTCCGCCACGATCGTCCTGCTGGGCAGCCAGGGCATCTGCGCGGTGGCCGCGGCCGCGGCCGGTGTCACCTTCGTCGCCGGCATGCTGCCCGGACCCGCCCGCCAGGCCGTGTGGAAATGGCTGTCCCTGTGGGGCATGTCCATCCTGGCCGTCGTCGGGATCTGCGCGTTCATCCCGTTCTTCGGGATCGCCGTGGACGCCACCATCACCGATGGGCCCGACCTGATGGTCGAGCGGATCCTGCTCATCGACGTCCTCGCCATTGCGGGCGCGGCCGGGCAGCGCAGACTCCTGACCGGCATCGCCTCCTTCGGGCGGCGCATGGCGATGCGGATGCGCTACGCCAAGATCGGCGGCACCCATCTGCCCGGCGACACCTCCGAACTCGGCGCCGCACTCGCCATGAACTCCCCCGCGGCGATAGGCGGATACGGCGGGAGCCTGCGCGCCGTCACCGGCGGCGGGGGCGGCGGCCGGTTCGGGCTGCTGGGCACCCGCCACCGGCTGATGCGTGCACTGGGCTCCTTTGCCGACGGAGCCGGCATGCCCGTCGACACCGGGCGCATGCTCAACGACGCGACGGCAGAAGCAGGGCGCGGACTCGCCCCGCTGACCGCTGCTGCCGCCGTGGGCGGGCTCGGCGCGCGGCTCGGCGCAAAGGGCGGGCACTGGCTGCTGATCGGCCGCCGGCCCGACCGCGAACAGCTCGCCAAGTGGCGCAAGGCTACTGCAGACGGCGACCCGAACACCGGCGGTGGACCGTCGGGTGGCAGCAGCGGCCCAGGCGGCACGGGCCCGCTTCGACCCGCTGGTCCGCCCGACCGATACCGCAACGCAGAGGGGCAGGTCGTCGACCGCAACACCGGTCAGGTGCTGCACGACCAGAACAGTGACCGCACTCTGCTGTCCACCCGCGCCCACAACCGGCTGGTCCGCTTCCGCGGATACCGCATCCTGAACCGCAGTGGCCGCACCGCGTACGGGGCCACGGTCGGTCTGCCGGGAAGCGTCCGCAGTGGCCGGGCTGCCGGCTCTCGCTACGCCCAGGACGCCCGTCAGCAGGTGCGGGTGTGGGGCAACACGCTGCGAGAGGACAGCCGCTCCTGGGCCAGCACGAGCGGCCGGCTGGCCCATCTCATCCGCGAGCACACCGATGACAGCGGGGGAAGCGGCCCCTTCACCAGCCGCCGCCTGCCCACCGCAACCACTACAACCCCGGCCCCGCGCCAGGCATCGCCCGCCCGTCCTGCAATCTCCAGCCAATCTCGAGGCAGCCCCGCCCCGTCGCCTGCACGTCCCGCTGCGACGAGGGATCCCTCAACACCCCCGCCCGCAGCACCCTCAGCGCGCCCAGACAGTCCTGGGCTACAGCCCCAGTCCGGGCGGGGCAGATCCACCCGTCCGGCGCGTCCCGAAGGCCCCGACACGGGCCGTCCGGCCGACACGGGCAACCAGGCCCGCATCCAGGAGGCGATGCGGCAGGCCGAAGCCCTGCGCGGCATGCGGGCCCGCTGGGCGGCCGAGGACGGTGAGAACGAATGAGGTCGTCCCGGCACCGGACAGTGCGGTGGGGGTGCGCAGTGGCGCTGCTGATGTTCGCCGCTGTGTGCTGCGCCGCACCGATGGCCAACACCATCAGCGCCTACGCCGCCCTCACCACCGGCGCGCAGGACAAAGGTGGGATCGCCGAGGGCGGCAGTGCCGCGGACATTCCTCCCCGCATGCTGGCCGCCTACAAGAAGGCCGTCCAGCAGGTCGGAAAGCACGTGCCAGGGTGCCGGGGCATGCGCTGGCCGGTCCTCGCCGGCATTGCCAAAGTCGAGTCCAACCACGCTGTCGGCCGCAGCATCACCGGCAACGGCGACATCCGTCCAAAGATCTACGGGGTGCTCCTCAACGGCTCCGGCCAGGGCGGGAACACCACAGTCTTCCCGGACACCGACCGCGGCAAGTGGGACGGAACCTCTCAAGGGGAGCGTGCGGTCGGTCCGTTCCAGTTCCTGCCCTCCACGTGGGAATCGGCCGGCGAAGACAGCAGCGGCGACCAGGTCGCCGACCCGCACAACGCCGACGATGCAGCCCTCGGCGCCGCCGCCTACCTGTGCGGCAACGGTCGCGACTTGACGAGCCGCTCGCAGTTGGAGGCCGCGGTCTTCCAGTACAACCACTCGCAGGCCTACGTCGACAACGTGCTCGGATGGATCGACCAGTACACGACGGCTGCCAAGGACCCGGACCTGAGCAACGTCACAGGAAAGGCCCGCACCGTCATCGAGGCCGCCCTCTCCCAGCGCGGTGTCCCCTACTCATGGGGCGGCGGCAACGCGAGCGGCGCGTCGTACGGCATCTGCTGCTCCCCCAGCGGGAAGAGCGGGGCCAGCATCAAGGGCTTCGACTGCTCCGGGCTGGCCCAGTACGCGTACGCGAAGGCAGGCTTCAGCCTGCCGCGCGTGGCGGCCGCCCAGGCAGGTGCCGGCCAACGCATCCCGGCCGGCCTCGGCACCAGCGCCCTCAAGGCCGGTGACCTCGTCTTCTACGCCACCGCTCCCGGACGGGACTCCACGATCTACCACGTCGGGATCTACGTGGGCAGCGGACGGATGGTCAACGCTCCGCGGCCGGGAGCCGTGGTGCGCGTGGACCCGGTCACCGCGATGCCGGGTTTTGCGGGGGGAGCGCGGCTGCTGTGACGACCGCCTCGCGTGTAGGTTCCGAAAAGAGATGACGGTGTCCAAGTGATCTGTCGTCAATGTGTCGGTCGGCGCTCTCTTTTCGGCCCGGTTCTCGCTCCGCGCCGC
>NZ_JBEZNL010000061.1:0-33057 GCF_040653275.1 Streptomyces sp. NPDC048002
CAGGGAGCGGAGAGCGTCACCGGATACACGCCCCGGGCACCCGCCCGCGCACACCCGCACAGTGATCGCTTACACCATCACGTGGGACGCCATCCAAGGTCGAGCAGGGCCGCTTTGTGGTGATCGTCAGTACACCCCTGTGTCAGGACGGAGACTTCCTGGCAGGCGACTTGTGCTTCCTGCTCGTTGAACAACGTGTCACCGTAAGGATCTACCCGGCCGAGCTTGCCCGAGCCATGCCGGTCAAGGGCGCTCAGCGCCCTCGCCAACGCTTCACCGTGCTCGTAAGAGCCCCGCAGCAAGGTGTCCCGGGACGAACCCTTCCGCGTGGGTCGCCCCGAGTGCAGTTCCAGCTCAATCCCCATGACCTCTCCTTCAGCAGCGCCCAACGAAGCATCGCAGAGATCATTTGTCAGACAGCCCTAGGGGAGGGCGATCGCGGTCCTGGAGGCGGACGGGGGAGGGGAGGCAAGGCGCAGGCCGACCTCGACGAGGGTCCACCTGAGGCGGGCACGCAGGGCGCGGGGGAGCCGGGCCGAGACGGCCAGGCGGTAGGCGTCTGCCTCGGTGCGGAGGCCGGCTGACCGCTGCATGGTTCAGCTTGATGGTCCTTCGCTCCAAGGATCGTCGAGCAGTGTTTCGTGGAGGTTCGCCGTGAGCATTTCGTTGATGCAGCTGCGCAACCCGCTGGCGGTGGTGTCGATCCAGGCGAGCCATGGAACTGGCTGGAGCATGCCTTCGTAGGGACGGGTGCCGGGGTCGGTGAGGAGGGCGCGGAGCTCGTTGGGAACGGGATCTGGTACCAGGCACAGCCAAGCCAGGCCGGCTCCGATACGGACCTCGGGCGGCCGCCCGGGATCCGACCACAGGCCCCGGGCCCACCGCGGAGCGTGTTCATCGCGGTGTTCGCGGGCGAGTTGGGCGATCGCCAGGATCAGAGACACCCGGACTACCGGATCCTCTTCCTCCGCCAGCCTGGACCGCAGAGCAGTGGAAAGGTGGGTGACCTCGCCGGTCGATGCTGCCAGGACGTAGGCGGTCATAGAGCGGACCTCGGGGTCGGGGTCGCGGAGCAGCGGCGGCAGAAGGCGCAGGTCGTCTGTGACGGCCTGACGGGCGGCCTGGATTGTCCAGTCCACCGGGCACATCGTGCTGCCCTCGATCATCAACGGCTCCTCAGCGACCTGGAGCAGGCCTTCCCGGGATCCGTCTCCCATGTGCTGACAACGGCCGATCTCGGCGATCAGGCGAAGGGTATCGGCACGCAGTTCGGGGCGCCCGGCTACCGCGATCCGGAGCAGGAACGGTACCGCCAGTGCTCCTGTCGCGGTCGTGCCGCCCTGATGGTGAAGACTCGTCCAGAGCTGCCACAGGGCCTTGTCGGCTGCTTCGGCGTTCCCGGACGCGAGCATGGAGAGCAGGCCTGGGATCTCCTCGCCCGGGCCGTAGAAGTGCGGGAACCGCTGCCAGGGGGCCTCGTCGTACCTGAACTGGTCCTTGACCTCCCGTGGGATCGCGCTGACGGCCGCCCGCACGTCGCAGTCCGTACCGACCCACCGTTCCGGCCAGTCGTCCCGACGGTCGTCGTCCATGGCGCGGCCTTCCAGTCCATCGACACCATCCGAACGCCGGGAGTCTAACGACCGGTGATCAAGAGGCGGACCGCTTCTGCCGCACTCCGGTTGCATCCCACCCCGGCGACGTCGCTCTTCCTGAGCATCTGCAACACTCAAGATCGCCAGCTGCTGCCCAAACTGCTGATCAAATACGCATCCCGGGATGAAACAACGGGAGAAAGCGGCCTCTCAGGCGGAAGGTGGAGCATCCGTGCCGCGAGCCGCTCGATCCGCTCATGCCACGCGTCCCGTGCGGCCTGCGGATCTCCGGTTCCGTCCACGGTGAGGACTACCCGGGCCCCGTGTCCCGTGCCTTCTCCGAACTTCCAGCGCACCAGCTCGCCTGCGGCTGTCCGGTAGGCGAGCACGTCGGGCTCGCTCACCTCGGTCACCCGGCCTTGCTCGTAGGAAGGAGTCGTGAAGCCCCGAGGCGGCTTGGAACCCTCCGACGCTGAGGTGTCACCGGCCAGTTCGCCCCAGACGACGTCGGCCGGGCGCAGCAGCTGACGTTCGAAGCGCACCGTGGTGCCCTGGATCTCCCCGCGGCCCAGATCGAACTGTTCCAGATACGCCTCGTGCAGATCACCCCGGTCGGGGTCGACGTCGACCGGCTCGCGGTCCAGGAGCTGGCCGAGCGCTGTCATGCACAGGTGCCAGCCGGAGGCGAAGCTGGCCCCGCCGAAGCGGTCGGTGAAGGTGTGGGTGAGGGTCAGCAGGGAGCCCTTGCCCTCGGGCGTGATCTCCCAGCGCAGATGGTCCTCACCCCACTCGAAGGCGAACAGGTGCGGTGCGTCGGCGTCGGTCACCCGGCCTGTCATGCCGGGCCCGTCCTCGCCGGGGAAGTGGAAGCCGATTGCGCCACCGGGCTTGAGCTCGACGGTGACCTCGGAGGGAAACCATTGGGCGAGCTGCTTCGGTTCCGTGATGGCCGCCCAGACGGCGGCCGGGGGATGGGCGAGCCTGCGGCGCATGACGAGCGCGGTGCGGCCGTCGCCGGTGGTGAGGGTGTCGGCTTCGGGGTTCATGACGCATTGTCCTTCTGCTGGTCGTCAGGGGCGTGATGGTCGAGGCGGTCGAGGTGGTGTTCAAGACGGTCGAGGCTGGTGGACCACAGATGCCGGTAGTGGGCGAGCCAGGCGTCGAGTTCGGCGAGCGGCTCGGGACGCAGCTCGTACCAGCGGCGCTGCGCGTCCTGTCGTACGCGCACCAGGCCGGCCTCGCGCAGTACTCGCAGATGCTTGGACGTGCCGGGCTGGCTCAGGCCGAGCGCCTCGGTCAGCTCACCGACCAGGCGGGGCCGCTCGACCAGGAGATCCAGGATGCGGCGGCGCTGGGGCTCGGCCAGGACAGCGAACGGTATGGGCATACTTCGAACATAGCCTCTTGGTTATATAGCTGCAACGGCATGTAGGTAGGTCTTTCCGGCGTAGCCCAGCACGAGCCGCACTCCGGGGCACGGGGGCGTGCGCGGGTGGCCCGGGCGGTCACCAGCGGCCTCGCCGAGGCGAGTTGAGGTGGCCCCGGCCTCTGGATATTCGGTGAGGTCGGGGCGTCGTAGTGTGGCCCCGTGGTGCGGCTTGATGTGGGACCGGTGGCGAGTATTGCTCGATCAGGTAGGGGGATGAATTGGTGCAGCAGTGGCCCGAGGGTCCCGCAGCCGATCCGGCGGCAGCACGAGAGCGGTACGACTCCGGCATGAGGGTGGCTCGCGGGGCGGTGCGCGAGGTGTTTCGTGCTGACCTGCCTGCCGCGAACTTCGGTCTGGGGATGGTGATCGTGGTGAGCGTGGTCGCGGGCTTTGCGGCAGGAGCGGCGGTTGGTGCCGGCATCGGAGGAGCGTTTGCCGTGCTGTTCCTCGTGACCCTGCTGGTCATGTTCCTGCGAGGCGTGGGGGAGAGGACGCGCTGCGGCGGGCATACCTCTTCACCTTCGGGTGGGCGAACTGCATCTAGCCACTGCAGCGGGACACGGCGTGTGCTGTCCCTGGGCGACGGTCATCAGTCGAGCCCGGTGGTCTTGGCCTTGGTGCGGGCGAGGCCGTAGGACTCGGTGCCGTCGATGGCCGCGCAAAGCCGGGGATCGGTAAAGGTCTTGGACCAGCTCGGATCCGCAAGAAGTCCCGCGACCTTGTTTCGGTCGAAACGAGGTCGAAAATCGGGCGCCGTCGTCCAGCCGTAGATCACGAGCGTGGTGGCACCTCTTCCCGGGCCGCCCCTGTTGCTGCCGCTTCCAGCTCGTGGCCACCGAGCCGCTGTACTCGGCGACGGCGCCATCTTGCGACGACGGCATCTTCTTCATCTACTGCCCTCCGCGGCGGCCTCCTCTCGTGGAACGTCGAGGAGTCCTTCCTCAGACGATTTTCCGCATCGAGCACGACACGGCCTGGTGCTGCGGCGCCTTGGCGGAGACGAGGTCGTCCAGGAAGAGGGTCTCCAGCTCCTCCTGCCACCGGCCGCGCAGGACGAATGGCGAGGCCTCCATCCGCTCCAGGATGACCAGGGTCTCGGGCTGACCGACCAGCGCGTACCGGCCGTGCGAGGCCGGCCTGCTGCCCGGCCCGTACACACGCAGCAGCTCCTCCAGGCGGTCGCGGTGCGCCTCCACGAACGCCTCCAAGCGTTCGATGTACCCCTGGCGTTCCGCGGGGCGCACCGCGCTCAGCGCAACGTCCAGGAGTCCGCCCCGTCCGGCCAATGGCGCGTCCCCGGCGCGGCCACGGCCGACGGGAAGCGTTCCGCCGCCAGGACATCCCTCGCCGCCAGCGGCGGCACCAAGGCCGGGGCCGGGGCGGGTTCGTCCGCCGTCGCCTCCGGGGCGGGGAAGGCCAGCTGCTGGAGGTGGGCGACCAGCATGGCGCTGGAGGCGGCGCGCCCGCGCCCCGCGTGGGCGGTGGTGTCGGCGATGCGTGACTGTGCGCCGGGGTGGCAGCGGGTGGGTGTCAGCCGGGCTGGGATAGCCTCCCCTGCTCATGCTCCGCGGCCGTTGCGATCATGGCTGCTATCAGGTGACCAGGCCGCTACCGTGAGGCGCGGTCTCCGGGATGGCTGGCTGCCATGAGCGCAGTCACTCACACTGCCACAAGCGGGTGCGGTGCAGGTGGCGCACTGACAAGAAACCGAGAGATCGCACGTCACTGTCATGAAAGCGGCGCTTCTCATGTGACTGCCGGCGTCGGATGGTTCCGGCGGTTCACCGTGCGCCTTGTCCCGGCCTGCGCGCAGCGCCTGTTCGATGCCGGCGGCGCACGAGCCGGCGATCAGTGGCCGTGGCTGGTGTGCGGTTGTAGTGATGCAGGCGGCAGCGGACTTGGACGTCGTCGAGCCGGCTGGTCTGCATTCACGGGCTGTATGAGGGCTGGTGCTGGGTGTTGTCAGGCGTCCTTGTACGCCCAGGCGTGGCCTGTCTGCCGGTATTCCTCCACGGGGATCGGGTCGGTCCCGGTCTTCATGTGGGCGGTGTAGAGCAGGCCGTTGAGGTGGTCGATCTCGTGGTGGATGAGGCGGGCGAGGCCGCGTTCGTACGTGGTGGTGACGGTCTCGCCGGTCAGGGTCGTGGTCTGGACGGTGATGGTCAGGGGGCGGGGGACGAGGCCGCGGACGTCGAAGAAGCTCAGGCAGCCTTCGTACTGTTCGTCGATCTCGTCACAGTGGTCGGTGATCTTCGGGTTGAGCAGGATGACGGCGGGTGTGTTGCCGGGCGGCTGGACGACGGCTGCGGTGCGGCTGATGCCGATCTGCGGGGCGGCGATGCCCATGCCCTTGGCGAAGGGGTGGACCTGGCCGATCCGCTCCATCGCGGCGAACAGTTCGCCGGTGATGCGTTCGGCTTCGTCGCGTTCGGCGGGCAGGGTGAAGGCGCGGGCCGGTTCGGCCAGGATGCCGGCGCCGTGCTGGACGACTCCGAGGTTTCGCATCTGCTGGCTGGGCCGCACTTCGATCACCTGAAGTCCCCTTGTTCCGTGTCATGTTCGGGCCGTGCCCTAAACCTCCACTCAAGACGGTACCGAGCATGGAGGGTGGGCGTGGTCGTGATCCAGGTGAATCGCCTCAGTTCACCGTCGTCGCTGCGGAGGGGCGGGGTGCGCAGGGGTGCGGCTTCGGCGGTCATGGAGGTCTCGGTGCCCCACACGACGGGGTCGAGGGCGGTGGGGAAGGCGAGCTGGACTTCGAGGTGTTCGGTGGGCAGGCGGACGGCCCGCTGGAACCAGTTGCCCCATTTGTCGTCGCCGACGGTGTAGGCGTACTCGATCCACACGGACTCGCCGGGGTAGAGCGGGAAGCGGCCGTGTTCGTTGTCGAACAGCAGCCAGACTTCCTTGAAGGCGTCGCGGTCGTGCTTGGCCTGCCAGCGCATCGCTTCGCCGCGGCAGGTGGCGGTGAGGGCGAGTTCGTCCCAGGTCAGCGGGTGGACTCGGTAGTGGGCGTTGGACCGTTCGGGGTCGCCGGGGTAGCGGTCGACGGAGATACGGATCAGGTAGCGGGTCACCGGTTCGTCGCCGGTGTTCCGCAGCCGCCGTCTCATGGTGAGCCGGTAGGAGTGGCCGTCGTACTGGAGGCGGGCGGCGTCGTGTTCGACGACGAGGGCGGAGCCGGTGGCGTAGGGCTGCTCGTGCCTGCGCTGGGCGGGTGCGGCTGCAGGCTGGCGCCGGGATCTCGTCCGGGCCTGCTCGTAGTCGCACCAGCGCCGCCAGATCGCCTTCCCCGCGTTCAGGTGCTCATCGGCGAGCCGGGCGAATTCCCCGGTGGGCTTGTGACGGCCGGACTCGACGTGGCTGACGTATGACGGGTCGAATCCCATGGCCTGCGCTAACGCCCGTTTGGACATGCCGCGTACTTCCCGCCAGCGGGCCACCTCGGCCGCGAAGTCCTCGGCCGCCTGCTCGACGGTGGTCTCCTCGCTGTGCGCGTCCATCGAAGCCCCGCTCCGCGTCACTTGGTAAGCATGAATGAACCGTGAGTGACCCAAGTTCATCATTCCGTCACGGCGTTCGTCGCCGTTTTCCTTCCCTGAGCGGCCCGGACCGATCCCCGGGCGGATGAGGGAGGCGACGCATCATGCGCGTGCTGTACCTGCTCAACATCTCCAACCCCGACCGGTTGTCTGCGGATTCGGGGTGGATCTTCGCGGATCTGCTGGCCCCGGCCCTGGCGGATTTAGGAGCGGAGGTGACGGTTGCTGCCCCGGCTGCGGCCGGGGATGCCCGCTGCGGTTTCCACCAGACGCAGGTGCCCGGGACGAAGTACAGGGCCCGGTTCTCGGCGGACATCGACGAGTTGGTGGCCCTGATCGGTGCGGAGAAGCCGGCAGTGGTGGTGGCCAACCAGATCGAGGAAGCCCCGGCCGTCCGTACGGCTCTGCTGGAGGCCGGGTCGGATGCGCTGCTGGCCGGGTACTGCCACTACCTGCCGTTCTCGTTCGCCGACGGCGGGCGGATGCTCCTCGACCCGTCTTTGGACGACGCCGGGCTCGGGCGGCCGGTGCTGCTGGCGTTCGCCGCCGGCCTGGCCGCGTGCGACCGGGTGATGGTCCACTCCGCCACGGCCGCTTCCTGGGTGTCGGCCGCCGCCGCTTGGATGACGGTGGACCTGGGCGACCGGTTGCGGGTGGTGCCCGCACCGCGGGACGAGCGTCTGGTCCGCGACCCCGCCACCGTCCGGCCCACGTCCGGCACGGATAGCGCGATCGGTGTCTACAACCACCGGCTGTATGCGCACTACGGCACCGAACAGTTCGTGGACCTGGCCCGCGGCCTCAGCGCCTCCGGCGCCGTGCGGCTACGGGTTATGGACCTGTTCGGGCAGCGCCGGGCCGAGCGGCAGGGCCTGGACGACAGCCCCGAGCAGATGCGCGACAAGCTTGCCGCGCTGCCTCATGTTCAGGTCGTCTCCGACCGTGGCGACCGCGTCCGCTACAAGAACCTGCTGGCTGGCGCCCGCTTCGGCATCGCGCCATTCCGTCCCGGCTGCCCCTGGTCCATGAGCGTCATCGACTGCCAGGGCATGGGCCTGCCGGTCATCTCACCGAAGCTGGGCTGGCTCGCCGAACACATCGACCCCGAACTGTGCTTCACCACCCCGGCCGAAGCCGTCGCCCTGGCCGAACGCCTGGTCACGGACGACGAGTTCCACACCCTCCACGCCAAGCGGGCGCACGCCTCCACCGCTGACTTCACCCCTGCCCTGGTCGCCACCCGCTACATGGAGGCGATCTCGTGACCGGCTTCGACGCCGTCTTCCTCTCCTACGACGAGCCGATGGCCAACTCCTTGCACTCCCGGCTCCAGCGGACGCTCGGCGGCACGGTCAAGCGCCTGCACGGCGTGCACGGGATGCGCCGGGCTTACCGGCTGTGCGCCGAGGTCGTAGAGCGCGAGCAGTTCTTCCTCGCCGACGGAGACTTCGCCATCGACGCCGAATTCGACCCCGCCGCCGTCGAGCCGCTGGACGAGGGCGTCTCCATGCGGGTGTGGCGGGCGGTCAACCCGGTCAACGGCCTGACCTACGGCTACGGCGGGCTGAAGGTGATCCGCCGCAGTGCCCTGCGGGAGATGGGCGACGCAGTGGACGTGCTCGCAGCCCTGCCCGGCCGGATCGAATTCGCCCAGCACACCGCAGGGATCACGCGGTTCAACCAGAGCCCCTTCCACACATGGAAGGCCGGTTTCCGCGAGTGCGCGATGCTCGCCCGCGGCAGCGAGTACGGCATGGCCGGCGACGACGCCCACCAACGTGTCGATGCCTGGATGCTCAGCTGCAGCGGAGAGTTCGCCGCCTACGCTGCCGCCGGGGCCCGGGAGGGGGCCGCCTTCGCCCGACAGGCCGCGCGTGACCCGCAGCAGTTCGATCACCTCAACGACCCCACCTGGTTGCGGAAGAGGTTCACCGCCGCCCACGGGGACCAGGCGGTCTCCGGATGAAGGGCCCGCTCGTGCTCATCGAGCCGTACGCGAACCGCCTGGGCGGGCACCACCAGCGCACGCTGACGGCCCTCGCCCAGGCCCGGTCGGGCAGCCTCGCCATCGCCCCGCACGGGATCGCTCCCGAAGCGGTGCGCGACCTGCGCGAGGCGGGCGCCCGGCTGGTGACGGCACCGGCCGGGCGCCTCGCCGCCCTGCTGCTGGCCATCTCCCGGCTGGCGGCCGGGCTCTCCGCGGCGGGCCAGCATGCGTTCCGGTCAGGCCCCTGGCCTCGCTGCGTGCGCAGGCTTCCGCACCAGGTCACCCTCATCGCCCGCTGCCTGGCTGAGGCGTCCGCGCTGCGTACCGCCCGCCAGCTGCAGACCGGCGCGGACGCGGTGGTGATCCTGACCGCGAGCGAAGCCCTGCACGGGGCCGCCGCCCTCCTCGGCAGACAGCCGCACCTGCGGTTCGTCCACGAGGCGGTCACGACCGAGGACACGGTCGTGCGGCTGCTGGGCCGACTTGCCCGCCGGGGCGAGCAACGGGTGATCGCCGTGTATCCGACCCAAGCTGTCAGCGATCAGTTCGCCGCTGCCTTCGCCGATCTGCCCTCAGTGGTGGGTGCCTTCGCCGTCGACGACGGCCGCCGCCTGAGTGCCGCTGAGCGCGACGGCGGCCGGGCCACGTTCGATATCCCCGCCGCCGAGACCGCCGTCTGCCTGGTCGGCGGCTGGTGGCCCTACAAGGACATCACTGTCGTCGACGCCGCCCTGGCCCGGCTGAAGAAGCCCTTGCACCTGGTCGTCACCGGCTCCCCGCTCGACGAATCTGTCCTTGAGCGGTGGCGGTCCCTGCCCGGCTTGCGGGTGCACACCGTGCCCGGCCCGGTCAGCGACGCCGTGCTGCGGCTCGTGTATGCCGCCTCCGACGCCGCCCTCGTCACCCGCCGCCCCCGGACCGGCAAGGAATCCGGACTCGTCATGGACGCCGCCCGCCTCGGCGTTCCCTTGATCGTCTCCGACCATGACACCGCCCTCACCTCTCGCCTGCACGGCCAGCCCTGGGCCCTGACGTTCGCCGCCGGCGATGCGGACGCCCTCGCAGACGCCCTGCGCACTGTCATCCGCCAGCCGCCCGAGCCTCCCGGTCCCCAGGCTCCGGGCCTGCTCGGGATGCGGACGGCTGCCGAGCAGGCCGACTTCCTCACCCGTACCTTCGCCCCTCTGCGCACGAAGGAGTCCTGAATGCTGAGCGCCCCTCCCGCGCTGATAGCCGTCGTCGGTCCCATCGAGCCGCCCCTTCTGGCCGCCTGGGTCCGCCACTACCGGTGGATGGGCATCGAGCGATTCCTGATTGCCTTCCACTTCCCCGACCATGTCCCCGACACACAGCGCCACGAACTCCACTCCGTCTGCCGGGAACTGGGCATCATCCCCAACGGCACATCCGCCGGTCCGTGGCACGAGCACACCAACACTCAACTCAGAGACGCACTGCGGCACCGCGCCGGCCCCGGCTGGCACCTGCTCGCCGACGCCGACGAGTTCCAGCAGTACCCCGCCCCCCTGAACAAGGTGATCGTCCAGGCAGAGAAGTCCGGAAACCGCGTGGTGGGCGGCCTGATGCTCGACCGCGTCGCCGCCAGCGGACGCATCAACGGCTGGAGACCCGAAGGCGGCCTCGATCTCGCCTATCCTCTCGGCGGCCACCTCACCCACCGGCTCCTGCACGGCGACCCGAGAAAGATCGTCCTCGCCCGCCACGACGCCACCGTCTCTTCCGGCAACCACCGCTCTGCGGACCACCGGCCGGACGCGGACCACATCTGCGCGGTTCACCATTTCAAGTGGCGCTCAGGAGTCCTGGACGACCTCCGCCGACGAGTCCAGCACTTCGCCTCCGGCACCTGGCAGGAACACACACCGGCCGTCCGCGAAGAGGCCAGCCGCCTGCTGACCCACGTCGCCCGACACGGCGGCGTGATCAACACCAGCGACCCGAGGTTCGCCTTCCGACGGGTGAGCCTGGACCGGATGCCCTCCAGCTGGCCTTCCGAAGCCCGCAGCATCTTCACCACCTGGCGTCCACACGCCCACCGCAGCCAGGATTGACCCACCACACTCTCACTCCCAGGCACCCTGTCGAAAAAGGATGACCACATGCCCCTCGCCGTACTCCTAGTCGGTCTCACCGGCTCCGGGAAGACCACCGTCGCCCGGGCCCTGGCCGATCGCGGCTACCTCCGACTGTCCGTGGACGAGGAGGTCCACCGCCTCCACGGCCGGTACGGCGTGGACTACCCCGAGCACACCTACTTCGAGCGTGAACGCCCCGTGGTCGAAGCAGTCCGGGACCGGTTCATCAAGGAAGTCGAAGCGGGGAACAGCGTCGTCCTGGACCACGGCCTGTGGCGCCGTGCCGAGCGTGACGCCTGGCGGCAGGCCGCCCGCGAAGCCGGCGGCCTGCCCGTTGTGGTCTTCCTCCCCGCCGACCGCGATGAGCTGCTACGGCGCCTGGCCGAGCGCAACGCACGCCAGGACGCCAACGCCCTGACCGTCTCCCCCGAAGCCCTGGACGACTTCTTCGCCCGCTTCGACCCACCGGCCGACGACGAGGACGTCATCGTCTACACCGGAGACGTGGACGTACTCCTTACAGCACTCACCGAGGCCCGCAAGCGATAAGGCGAGGTCCTCGGTCGGGTGCCGTCACCTGCACGACCCGAAGGGGACCGTGCAGCTGCGGGCGGCGGGCAGGCGACGGACGTGGCCGACCCCCGCCCGCAGGGCTGCGGCTGAGCAGCCATTGCGCAACCCTGCGCAGCCCTGTGACCAGCATTGGTCGGGCCCGTGGTTGGCAGTAGGCGCGCCCGTCGTCAGGGGTGCGCAAGCCCGTGGTCGGGCTCATGGCCGGGGTCTGCAGCAGCCAGCAGCCCCTGCGTACCCCTCCGAGGCAGTCACTGCGCAGTGACTGCGCAGCCCAACGCGCCGGTGCGCAATATGCGGCGCCCCGGGTTCGGTGGAGACTCGATTCCGTGAAAGGATTGAGTCATGGCACGCCCCTCCTCCTACCCTGCTGAGCTGCGCAAACGAGCGGTCCGTATGGTCGCCGAAGTCCGTGGTGACTACCCGAACGAGTCGGCCGCGTTGCGGGCGGTCGCGCAGAAGCTCGGCATCGGCTCCGCCGAGACGCTGCGCAACTGGGTCAGGCGGGACGAGGTCGACTCCGGGCAGCGTCCGGGGACGACCACGGAGGAATCCGCGGCAATGAAGGCGCTCAAGAAAGAGAACGCCGAGCTGAAGCGGGCCAACGAGATCCTCAAGGCTGCGGCGTCTTTCTTCGCGGCCGAGCTCGACCGGCCACACACACGCTCGTAGCGTTCATCGACGAGCACAAGGACCGCTTCGGCGGCGTCGAGCCGATCTGCCGTGTGCTGACCACATACGACTGCAAGATCGCCCCCTCCACCTACTACGCCCACCACAAACGCCAGACCGCACCCGCGGCCCGCACCGTCCGCGACGCCGAGCTGAAAACCCTGATCACTCAGACGTTCGAGGCCAACTACCGCGTCTACGGCGCGAGGAAGATCTGGCGGCACCTGAACCGGCAGAACGTGCCGGTAGCCCGCTGCACCGTCGAACGCCTCATGCGCGACCTCGGCATCACCGGAGCGGTCCGCGGCAAAAAGGTGATCACCACGATCCCCAATACGAGTGCTCAGCGGGCCCCGGACCTGGTGGACCGTGACTTCGTCGCCCCGGCCCCGAACCGCTGCTGGGTCGCCGACTTCACCCACGTCACCACATTCGCCGGCGTCGTCTACATCGCCTTCGTCGTGGACACCTTCTCCCGCCGAGGGCTGGCGCGACCTTCCCACCGGGCAGATCCGAGAGCTGCGGCGACACAAGAACCTGACGGCCCATCTGGAAAGCCTGGTCGGCTACCTGGCACCCGGCCCGGTGCGGGAACGACTCGTGACCTGGACCGCAACCCGACCGCTCCTGCCCTGACCGGCCCTCCGGCAATCAGATCGCTCCAACTGAGTTCGCAAGGCGAGGTTTCAGCAGAGGCGGTCGAAGATCAGAACGGAACCGACAGACCGGAGTCGCGCAGGCGGGCCAGAGCAACGGACATGCACTGCTGAACAGTCCTCCCATCGGCTCGCATCCCATGCGCCAACGGCCCGCCGCTGGCAGTGAACGTCCACGCCGGCGCGTTGTCAGCCAGTCTCCCGGCGTCCATCCTGATCATGGCATTCACACCCTGCTCGCCCAGCCACTCCAAGATCAGAAGCGTCACGTCCTCGACGCCACGTTCCTCATCGATCTTCGGCCAACGACCTCGGTCCCCAGTCATCACTCCGACTCTATCGAGGCCTCGGAGGTGGTCCAGGGGTCCAACCGGCAAGTTCAGAGAAGCCTGCATCCGTTGCCCGGTCCTCCAGGTCAACCCCAGGATGTTGTCGGGGCTCGACGAGCTGGAGAAGGACCCGATGCTGCGGCGTGAGCGGGCCGAACTCGAAGGATGGCTGGGAGATCGAGGGCGTCGACAAGACGCTGGCCTTCCTTCGGGCCAAGCGCATCGAGGCCGAAAGGATCGTGCAGCGAACCGCGGTGCGCCTCGGCCTGCCTCACGGCCGTCGCCGCCAGGGCTGATCAGACTGTCACCGAAGGATGATGCTCACGCCCTGTTCTTCGAGGGTTTCCAGGAGCAGGTCGAACAGCGCGGTTTCGCGTTCTCCGGAGGGCACACGCTCTTGCAGCCGTGCTTTGGCCTGGGCTGAGGAATCCCAGTGCACGGTGAACGGCGTGGTGGCACCCCAACCCCCTCTGAGGCAGTCGTTGAGAGCATCGAGGTTCCAGCCGAAGTATCCGCCGGGGCCGTTGATGGCTTCGCCGATCGCGCAGTAGAAGCTGTCGCTGTCAACGATGTGCCGGCCGTCCAAGGTGAACACCTGGCCTGCAGGAGCGTTGGCCTTTCCCTGGCGTTGGTACTCCTGGGACCACAGTGTCACCGACAGCCATGCTCGTCTGTTCTCAGGGGCGAGCTCGTGCCACATGCCGGTGCGGTCCAGATGACCCGTGCGGATCAGGTCCCATACTTGTTCCGCTCCGGCCACGGCGTTCTCGCACCACAGCGTCATCGTGAGGTCGACGAGGCCGGCCCTGCAGGCGGAGGGCTTGACGTCAATGACGGTGACCTCATTGACGAAGTAGGACCCCATGGTGGCACCGTCACCGTCGAGGAGCTCGAACCAGGCATTCCCCGCCACGGCGCGACGACTGCCGATGCGGCTCACGCTCTTCAGTAGGCCGCCCTGCGGGATGCAGCCCGTGAGGTGCACTCGGCGTGTTCCCTCTTCGTCCGGCAGTGGCGTGAACAACCCCTCGGCCTCGTGAGCAAAGGCCCAGAAGTCAGCGTCGTCCTCATCCGAGGTCAGGGCGTACTTCTGCCCCTCACCGCCCGGCCCTGATGTTCGTATTGCAGCCCCCATGGGAGCGCTGATCCTACCGGCGCCCCGTTGACCTGGCACGCGGCCGCCAGCAGGTCCCCGGGGCGTGGAGATCGGCTTGGGAGTCCCCCTCGGTCTCGGACAGGCCGAGCGGGAGCGCGAGGGCGAGTTCGCCGGCGCCCCATTCGTATTGCTGCGGCCGCGCGTCGGGGACGATCGCCTTCTCGCGCTGGTTGACGGTGCGGAACGTGTCGAGGACCCGCTCGAGCTGCCGGAGGGCCGGGCCTGGTCAGGGACGGCGTGCAGGGCGACCGCAGGCGCCATGGGGGTGCCGCTGATGCTGTGGTGGCGGACGGTCGATTCCATGACACAAGAGTGTGCCTTGTCCGGCGGACAGTGCCGTCGGTGAGGGGGAAGACCAGCCGCATACCGAAGACGGCGATGAGGACGCTTTGAACGATCAAGGAAATGCGGGGGTTCGTCTGCAGCCGAACCCCCTGGAGGCCGACGTCAGTGGGTGCTCATCCACCAGACGACGGCGGTGATCATGAGACTGCCGGCGGCCGTACCGGCGCCGTGGGCGACGCCCAGGGCGAAGCGGCGGGAGACTGCCGCCACGGCGCGCTTAGAGCGGCCCTGGTCAGCGTCCGCAGTGCCGCGGGCTGCCGCCTGTCCTTCGTCGGCAGGCGTCACGTTCGGATCCATTGCCCTCCCCATTCCCCTATTGGGTGAAGATCGCACTTTGCGCGAATTTTGCAACGAAGTCTAGGCGGATGCCCTGAAGGGCCCGTGGCCTGAGATCAGTTGAGGAGTCCGCGGCGGCGGGGCGCGTTGATCGGCCCGGGCTCGTACACAGCGAGCAGGGCAGCGTCGGCGCGGTCGGGGGACTTCATGCCGCGCTGCTTCATCTTCTTCTTCGACTCGACGACGCTGTATCCGGCCGAGTTGGAGCCCAGGCGTGCGGTGGACAGCGTGGTCAACGAGAAGCCTCCGAAGAACGACGAAGGCCCCCGGCGACTACCGGGGCCCTGTGACAGCGCAAAAAGGGTCCCCGCTCCTCGAATCCGGGGCATCCTGGCAGCGCAACGGCGGTCTCTGCTCTCCAGCCAATGAGCCGGACCGAAGAGTTCGAATCCTTGAGCGGACCGAAGCGGGAGACAAGAGTGACCGGGGGAGTAGCCGGTGCTCGGGGAGGTCTGCAGCAGGATCGGCCACCAGGCATCCACAAACCGGACGAGCTATGCCCTGGCACACCGCTGTGCAGACGTGAGTGGCAGCACGCCGCGTTCGCGGGCGGCGACGACGGTGGCCCGGCGCCACTTCTTGCGTGCTCCGCCGCGGCTGCCTGCCCGCCTCTCCAGGGTCTCCAGTTCGGCAAGTTCGGGGATGCGCCCCTGGGAGAGAGCGCTGGAGAACGAAGCGACACTGCCGTAGGCGAACGGACTGGCGACCTCAGCCGTACCGAGCAGCTCGTCGGGATCCCCGTCGACGGACACCGCGGGCAGGGCGCCGGCCGGGCCGGAGCTACCAGATGCCGTTGACATGCCGTCACTCCATCCACGGCTTCCGCGGTTCTGGCCGACGCAAGGTGAGCCCGTGCCCCTGGGGCTTGCCCGGGTCTACTCGGCGGGGCGACGGAAGCGGCTGGCGAGCGGGGTGCGCACGTCCGGTACGGTCAACGCGGCGGTGTTCGCGCCGGCCTGTTGGGCAGCAGCCATCACGGTGCCGATGTCGCCCGTGGCCAGTGTCTCGGCGGGGCACTGCCGGCACTCTCCTTCCGGCTCGTGCCCTGGCTGAGCGGCAATGAGCGCCCGGACGTGGCTGAAGGCGTCCAGAGCCCGGTCGACCCGCACCGCGTACCATGTCCCCCGCTGCTCCTGAGGGGAGATGGCGGCCGCGACCTGGGGATGCACGGGCAGGTCTACCCGCCCGTCCACAGCACGGACGAGGACGACCTGGTCGAGGTAGTCACACCGGTCGGGCTTGGGCCGGTTCGCGTCCAGCCAGTCAACGGCCTCAGTGCGGGTTCCCGGCCCCCACAGATACTCGGACGGGAAGACGGTTGCCGCGGCGCGGGCGTCGAACTCCATCAGGCCCGGGTCGTCCACCAGGGCACGGACCAAGAGGTAGGTCAGCGGCTCCTCGTCTTGCGCCGAAGCCAGATGCTCGGCCAGGCCGGCGAGGATCGTGTGCCCGCTCTCGCTCCAGCCGATAGCGACGATGTCCCGCTCCAGCGGCGCCGGGTACAGCCGTCCGCCCGGCGTAGGCTGCCCCCACAGGTGGTTGATGAGCTCGGCGAGGTCAGACAGGGTGCGGGCGGCCTCCACCGGCGAGTTCAGATGGTAGGAGCCGTGCGCGACCATGTTGCGCAGCTCCCCCTGGACCGGCTCCAGGCTCCGGTTGCGCTGCCCGCGTACCAGACCTTCGCGGCGCGCCCACCGCAGCAGCCCGCCGAGCATCCCGTTGAAGCGCTCCCAGTCCCCGGCAGCACCCATCCGGATCTCGGCGCCTCGCACGTCCCGGAATTGCTGGTAGAAGGCCGAGTAGCTGGTCATGGCGACCTGGTGTTCCCGGCCCCGGCGGTCGCGCACGTCGACGGTGCGGTTCTGGTAGTAAGCCACGAAGCGGTCCCGCAGGGCCTGCTCGAAGGTGAGACGGGTCGCGTCCTCGACGAGGGTGAAGAGCTCGTAGCACAGCACCCCGTGGCTGAACCCGGCCCGCAGCTGCTCGAACTTGTTCCGCGTTGATTCGGCGACCTCGTCCGCCAGCTCCAGCCGGGCGATCACCCGCTGCTGGTACTCCGCTGAGTCCTCCGCGTGCATCCGGCCGAGGCCCCAGGGGGTGAAGTGCAGCGTCCGCTCGTCGACCGCCTGCAACTGCTCGAGCGTCTTGATCTCCATACTGGGCCGTGCCTGCCTTCCTGATACGGCATTCAGTGAACCGGCCAGGATTGGCCCAAGACCCCGGATGCTGCAACCGAATTGCCCCTGAGCTCGACACCCACACCAGCCGACCCCCACTGAAGGCTGCCCGAGCACTCAGCCGTGGTAGCGCGCCGGCGGCCTTACAGCTCGCTCCATGCTCGTGGTGTGCCGCCGGTGAGGGGTGTCCATACGGGTTGGGTGGGGCCGTGTTGTTCGAGGTCTTCGAGTACGGCGGCTCCCAGCGGGGTTTCGCGGGCGAGTGCCGCGACGAGGGGGTGCTGGGCGGTCATGCCCGCGCCAGTGCGTGTCCTGGCCCGGAGTGGGTTCCAGCGTCGCGGCGATGACCTTCTCGACCTGGTTGAGCAGGATGGACGGCGGCCGCCGCGGCCGGGGCTCGTCAGCCAGCCTTCGATGCCGTGGGTGACGTTACGGGTACGGTCGCACCCTCCTCCTCGGCGTCCATGCAGCTTGCGGCGATACCGTCGGGATCGGCTAGCTGGCGGACGCGTTCCAGGTGTTCCTGAATGTCCAGGCAGGAGGCGAGCTCAGCTTGGAGTTGGGCAACTCCTCTCCGCATGGCCATGTCCATCTCCGCTGTGTATTTCACTTCGGGAGTGGGTGTGGTCATTCCAGGATCCCTTCCTCTGTGATCAGGCGGGCCAACGTTGCCCTGCCGCGATGCAGGTTCTGGCGAATGCGCTCGACCGGGACACCCAGGGCCTGGGCAGTCTCGGCTGGTGAGCAGCCGTCGTAGGCGAAGGCGAGGGCGATGCGCTGCTGTTCGGGAAGACGTTCGAGCAGGCGGAGGACCTGCGCATGGCCGAGCACGTGCTCGTCGCTCCCAGGAACCCCGATGTCATCGGTGACGTCAGCAGTCAGCTCCATAGGTTTGTCCTTGGCGATGATGTTGGCCCACATCCGGTGTGCCACTCGTCTCAACCACCCAAGGCGCTCGCTGACCTGAGTCCAATTACGGGCGAGTTCGACGAATGCCATTTGTACGGCGTCCTCAGCATCCTGGCGTCGTGCACCACCGGTGATGAGGAAGCCCACTAGTCTGGAAAAGTGAGAGGCGAACAGGTCTGCGAAGTCCTGTTCGAACGTGACAGCGACCAGGTCGTACTCGTTGATCGCCGTCTGCAGCAGGTGTTCCCAGTTGGCCACACCTGGCTGCCGGCGCAGCAGATGCCGCCGCTCGCGTGCTGTGAGACCGCCCCAGATTCCGTACGGCTCCACGTCGCTGAGGGCGTATCCAAGACAGGGCACCCGCACGACGCAGGTGCGGCAGATCGCTTTGGCGCGTGCCTCCACGACCAAGGACGGCGAGCCTCCTGCGAAGAACGATTCGCTCGGGACGGTGCTGCACAGCGCCTGCTCCTGCCAGTCCAAGTCGGCCATGGTCACGTGCGTGTCCCTTCCTGTGGGGTCGGAGCCCCGATGCAGATCGTGATTCCATGTTCGTCCTGCTTCACCTGGCTCCCGGGAGGCAAATGCCTCATTCCGGCCCGCCATGTCTCCTGCTTCTGCCTGTCCATCTGCGCCCTGCTCCGTACACGCATCCAGACGATCAGCACAGTGCACAGATTGCCTGCGATCAGGGCAACGGCGGCGAGTGCAGCGTCAGTCATGGCTACCCCATCCGAGATCCAGAAGTATGTGTCACAGGGCAGTGCTCTACAGGAGTGCTGATCGTGACGTCGACCGAAGGGAAACGTCACGGTTCACTCGTGTGGGTGAGCGGTGAGTGTCGCCGATTCGCAGGTGCAGCCGTCACCCCCGCAACGCGGCAGCCCGCCCTGGTTGTTGGGCCCCGGATGGCGGTGAGCGCGCGGTATCAGGAACGCTGTCAGCCGTTTGGTCGTGGCGGACTCCGTTTGCAGTCCAGCCTCTTGAACTGCGCCGTCTGCTGGTGGTTGCCGGGGCTTCCCCGGACTGCGTACTCGCGGCACCTGCTCAAGTCCCCTGGTGAACAGGCGCACACTGGCGCTCCAGGGGCTGCCCGCCAGCCGCGCCGCCGCCCTCAGGCCGTTCGGTCAAGCCCCGGCTTGCCGACGCTGGAAGGGTCAACCGTCAGGCGCAGGCTCTGGCCCGCGTCTCCGGACCGGTGTGTGTGAGCGCCTGCGGCAGCCTGCGCTTCCGCCTTGGCGGGCCGGCCAGGAGGGTCCTGCTGGCCAGCCAAGGCGTGTGTCCAGGGTGGTGGCGGGGCCGAGCGCGCTGTTCGGACGGCACGCTGGCATCGGTCATGGGGAGTGGCAGGCAGCCTGCCGAGGGTGCGCCCTCATGCTGTCCGAATCAGTCATTCCGCAGTTGGTTGCGGAGCGCATCGAGAGTGAGGCCTTCCTGTGTGCGCCACAGTGTCCAACCGTTGATGGGGCTCCCCGTGACGGCGATTGCCGCCTTTGACGGCGATTTGTAGGGGGTGGAATGGCCTTCGACGATCAGGTTGCCCTCGGCCGTCACGGTGGCCGTGGCCTGTCGGCCCGCCCGGCGTTGCTGGAACGACAGCACGTCCCCCGCGTGAAGGAGTTCGCGGAGGAGCAGCTCGGCCAGTGGGCCTTGCGGAGCTACAGCCTGGCTGGCACTCGGATTCGCATTGGATGATGCGCTATGCGGCGCGGTGTCGATGGACAGGGTGATGTGGATGGTCTCGTCCGGCGCGGCGGTGGTCAGCCTGTCCAAGATGTATCGGTCGAAGTGAAAGCTCACAGTGGGCACTTGGGCTCCTCTCGGTGACTCGGCCATTGTATCTGCTAACAACTCTTGATTGATAGTCATTAGCAGAATGAATCTGTTGGGTTGGGCGAAGAAGTGGAAGAAGTCAAAGGCGTTGTCGGCGGACCGACCGCAGCGCTTCGGTCGGTAGTCGGGGCCGTTGTCAGTGCCCACTCGTACCATCTGGACACGAGTGAGTTGTGGAACGGACGTGAAAAATGGTGTCTCCTGGACCGGGACCGTGGGCAATTGAGGACGTCGCGATTGCCCGGAGCGATCAGGATCTGTTCGATCATCATTCGGTGGCCGAGCAGCTCTCCCGGACGATCCGGCACACGACCGGGTCGTTGGCAGTGGGGCTCATCGGGCCGTTCGGCAGTGGCAAGTCCTCAGTGGTGCAGCTTCTGACGAACGAACTGGCAGTGAATGGTGACTGGGCGGTCCTGCATGTGAGCGCCGAGCACCACACCGGCGTCGCGCGGGCACGTGCCCTGCTGTACGCCTTGCTGGAGGCGGCACACCACAAGAAACTGATCGACGACGACACCTATGCCGCGGAGCGCTCGAGCCTTGAGGGCAGCAGGCAGCGCACACTGCCCCGGGCAAGTCCGCAATCGGGCATGCCGGGCAAGCCCACCTGGCGGCGCTACTTGCGCGCAGCGGGCGCGGGCGCGGGCTGGGTCCTGGCGATGCTCGTGCTCTTGTGGCTGCTGGGCGTTAGCGCGGTGGCCGTTGTTCAGGCGCTGGGGGCCGGACGACACCTGTCGGCCTGGACCTGGTTCGCGCCCGAGGGCGCGACATCACTGACCGGCGTGCTGGTCAGCGCGGCCGCCATCGCGGCCATCCTGGCGGCCGGCCGGGAAGGGGCGCTGCAGTCACTGAAGGCATACGAGATCACCGTCAGTAGCCCTCGGCCGGAATCCACGGACGAGTTCGAGCAGTCCTTCGCACGCCTGTTGAACTACGTCAAACGACGCCTTGTGATCGCCGTCGACGACATCGACCGGCTGGCAGCCTCGGACGTTCTCGATGCGCTCGCCACAGTCCGCAGCTTTCTGCTGACGGGAACCCAGCACCGGCACAAGCCGGTGTTCCTGCTCTCCTGCGATGAGGACATCGTGCGTGAGGCGATCGTCGGCGTCCGCCCCGGCCTCGCCCATCGTCCCGCAGCCGGCCCGTACACCACCGAGCCCGACGTCGATCGGGACCCCGCACAGGCGCAACCGATGCCGGCCTCGGTGCGCAAGGCAACCGAAGAAGCCGCACAAGAGTACCTCAACAAACTGTTCACCCTCCGCCTGGTCCTGCCCGCCCACTACGACGCGGACCTGCGGGACTACGCAGAAGAACGGCTCCTGGGCGCCACACCGCACCACCCTGTCGTGGAGGAACTCGGCGGACCCACTCAGACCCGGACGCTGCTGGAGGTGCTTATCCACCGCCAGGTACGCGATCCCCGCCACGTTCTCCGGCTCCTCAACTCCTTCTTCAGCGACTACCAGCTCGCCCGCCGACGTGAACTACCGGTAGGCGCCCGCCCTGCACGCATTTCCCCTGGCGAAGCCACAAACCACCCCATCGAACTCGCGCGACTCACTGTCCTCAGGCACGACTTCCGAGACCTGTACGACGACGTCTACGCCGAGCACCGCCTGCTGCATCTCCTGGACGACGCCCTTCTGGGAGGACAGGAAGCCCTCGCCGATCCTCTCCTTGCCCCCTACACCACGCCCGGCAGACGGATCGACCCGGAGCGTCGTCCCGGCCTGGCCTACCTGAAAGCCACAGCCGCCCGCGCCCGGACCCAGCGTCCGTCCCACCTTGGACCGCTGATCACTCTGGGATCTTCCCGCGCCAGCCGTCTCCTCGGCAGCCAGATGGCCACCGAGATCGAACACGGACTCATCCAGCGCAACGGAGCCGTGCTGGCCGACCGCCTCACCGAACAAGGACAACGTGTCAGAGTCCTGGAAGCCGCCACCGCGACACTGGAAGCCGCACGCGTGGGGCAGGACCTCGACAACGCGGTCGCTGCCGCCCTCGAGGCCGTCGGATCTTCGGTGCGTCTCCTTGCCGACGGCACGAACGAAGACGAACAGCACGCCGTGCACGCGCTGACAGACTGCATCATCCGCCAGCACGACCGTCTCACCCTGCCCGTACCCAGCTATGTGCTTGTTCCCCTGCTCGAACTGACCGTCCCCGCCCATGTGCAGCGCCTGCGGCAGATCCTGCAGCGCGTCCCCGCGGACGCACCCGAGGCCCGGACCTGGGCTGCCACACTCCTCGACCTACCGGCAGGCGAACACACCGAATACCTGGCACCCTCCCTGGACGCCTACTTCGACGCCCTCGCCAGCGACGGTGCCGGCCAGGATCTGGACTTCTGGGGGAACCGCAGCAGCCAGTCCAACGCCACCACGTGGCCACCATCCGCCTTCGGCGCTCTGCTGATCATGGGAGCAGTCCAGGACAAAGCCGACGCCGTCCGCCAAGCCGGCACGCTGATCGCCCGACGCAGCGATGACCGTGCATGGGACCCCGCCGTCCTGCTGGCTCTGCTGGAGTGCCTGTCCTCCAGCCCTTCCGTCCGGCACGAAGCGGTTCAGATCCTCTGCCACGCCCCCAAGCCCTCCGTGGACTGGGGCACCGGAGTCGAAGACAGTGACACCACGCTGCTGGCCACCCAGATCATCCAGGCTGTGGCACGTGCTCTGCGCAACGAGGACGACACAGAGCCGATGTCCGAAGCCGTAGAGCTCCTGACCCGTTGGCTCCCCGCAGCCCAGCAACTACCCGAGGCCAGGCACGCCACCGCAGCCATCGCGGACGCTGCCGCCGTCGCAGCCACCGTCCGCGAGGACCTGACCGCCGCCGCGGGTGCCATCCTTGAACAACTCCCTGAAGAGCAGGCCGCATCCTGTGCCACCACCATGTCTGCAGCACTAGCCGACTACCGCGATCCCGAGGACACCGTAGGAACCGCTCTAAGCAACGTGCTGATCGAATACGTCCGCCGCAGCGAGACCTCGACAGCAGAAGCCACCCAACAAGCTGTCGCCACGTGCCTTGCCGCGCTGACCACGGACGTGGAAGCCATCTCTCCCGCCGGACAGTTTGCCCGCAGCAACCTGCCCAAGGTCCTGACCACCGCGAGCGGCATCGACATGACAGCGTCCTTGATCCAACGACTGTCCGGTGCCCTCGCTCCTGACCCCGACCGCGCACAGCAACTCCTGCTCAGCCTGCATGTCCTGCTACACGATCCCCAAGCGCGCGACGCTCACCTCCCCACCGCCCTACGCCAGGCCCAGCAGCTCATGCATACCGCCCACCCCCACCTCGCGCTGGACTTCGCCGCCCCCTACATCGCCACACCCGCCGTCGACGTGCACTGGCTGAATTGGTTCGCCTCGTACTGGGGCAATCTTTCCCCAAGTACGCGCAACCTCGCCGTCGCCGCAGCCACACGTCCGGAACTGAGCAACGTGCCGACACTGCGCGACCACCTGGTTCAACATCTGCTTCAAACCGAAGCCAGCGAACCCTGGCAGTACGCCGACGCCCTGTGGCCTCATGTCAACGCGGACCAGCAAAGTAGCCTGCTTGCCCACGCCGACGCCCGCTGCCCAGCACTAGCCCAGAGCGCCACCCACGCCGACGAGCAAAAGCTGAGCGCCGCGCTGGTCAGCGCTGGCGAACACATCAGCCCCCTTCTCGACCTGATCCAGGATGCCCCCGCCTTCGACGAAGCAGTTGTGCTGTACCTCAACAACCGACTGGCACAACCGGAGTGGACCCCGCAGATGGCCAACGCGGCCATTGCACTCGTACACGAGCCCGGTGTGATCTGGAAACATGTCCTGTCCGTCATGGCCGAGGACCAGAGCACCGCCACCCGAGCGGCA
This sequence comes from Streptomyces sp. NPDC048002, assembly GCF_040653275.1. Taxonomy (NCBI): domain Bacteria; kingdom Bacillati; phylum Actinomycetota; class Actinomycetes; order Kitasatosporales; family Streptomycetaceae; genus Streptomyces; species Streptomyces sp. NPDC048002. The sequence goes on from NZ_JBEZNL010000061.1 coordinate 23,514, forward strand.
GCACTTGTTGCCGCTCTGATCGAGCATCACCCGAACACGGCACCCGACGATCTCGTGGCTACCTTGACCCCCACGCTGCGCGCAGCCGAAACCACGCTCGCCCGGGCGATCGGCACCGCCCTGCGCCCCGTCCCCCAAACAGCGCGGAAACTTCGCAGAGCTATGGAAGGCCACAGCAACAGCTCCGCCCAACGGGCACGCAACGCTGCATTCAAGGAAGCCAGCGATATCTGAGAGCACTTCGTCGAGGCCGCAGCGCAGCGCTCTGGAGCGTGTCTGGAAGATCGTGTAAGTCCGTGATGTGGAAGCCTGGCTCGGGGCTCGGCCTCGGGCTCTCGGGCCGGGTGGATCGGACGAGTCATGGCAGACAAAGACGAAGCGGCCGCATCTGTTGGCGGCGGCGAGTTGGTCGGCGAGGTCGTCGAGCGGCTGCTCGACAAGGCTGACGCCTCTGGGGCGGCCCTGCTCGGTGAGGGCGGGCTGCTGACGGAGATCACCCGGGCCGTGCTGGAGCGGGCCCTGGAAGCCGAGATGAGCGAACACCTCGGCTACGAACGCGGAGACCGGGCGGGTTACGGGTCGGGGAACTCCCGCAACGGGACCTCGCCCAAGACGGTGCTGACCGACGCAGGAGCGGTCACTTTGGCGGTGCCGCGGGATCGCAATGGCGAGTTCGAACCGTGCCTGGTGCCGAAGAACGCGCGTCGGCTGGCCGGGGAGGGTTTGGGGCTGCGCCGGGAGGATCTGCATCTGCTGGCCTCGTCCCGGGTGCTGGGCTGCGGCACCGATGGCCCGCATCTCCACGTCCGCCGCCGCGGCGACAACCCCAACGGCGCGTTGGCCAAGTCCCGCCGCCCGTGCATCGTGCCGGTCACCGCCGATCTGGTCGCGCTCTACACCGACCACCAGCACGAACGCGACACCGCAGGTACGACCGCCGACAGGGAGATGGTCTTCGTCAATCTGTTCCGCCCGCCGGTGGGTGTGAGCGGGCGGTGGGTGGCCGCACGTGGGCGTCAGCCGGGATGAACCGGTTCTTCCTGCTCATGCAACGTGGTGGTTGTGATCATGGCTGTCACGGGGTGACCGCACTGCTGTCGTGAAGTGCCGTCTGTGGGGTGGCTGGCTGCCATGAGCGCACCCACTCACACCCGCAGGGGCTGCGCGGAGATTGCGCAGCCCCTGCGCTGGTGCGCAGTACCCCTGTGGCCGGGTGTGGTGGGGCTTGTGGTCGGGGCTGCGCATGCCCGCGGTCGGGTTCGTGGTCGGGGCTGCGCAGGCTCCTGGTCGGGGCTGCGCTCCCGCCGGCTACAAGTCTGTGCACCCGTGGGAGCAGTGCTGTGCGCAGCCGCTGCTGCCCTTCTCGGTGACGGCGCGGCAGCTGCCTGGAGGCGAGCGGCCAGGGTGCGCCGCTCGATGCGGTGTGGATGGCTGCCATGAGCGCACCCACTCACAGTGCGCACCGAGCGGAGTTGAACATGTTCAACTTTCGTGGCAGCGTGGGTGCTTGGTGATCTGCTGTGTGAAGCGGCCCGGGGTGTGGCGTGCGTGAGGGGGAGTCATGCGTGTGGAACGAGGGCGAGTTGCTGCGGGGTTGCGTGGGGTGGTCTTGGCGGTTGCGGTGTCGATGCTGGCCTCGGGGTGCATGTGGCAGCCGCAGGCGCTGGCTCGGGCCGACATCGTAGGGACCTGGACCGAGGGTGATACCGGGACCGTGCTCTTCAAGGACGACGGCACCGTCGTCGTAACTGACCTGGCCGAGTTCAACGACGACGGCGACAAGGTGTCGGAGTGCAGCGGCACCGGCGAGTGGGGCGTGTATCCCGACGACGAGGAAGCGGAGAATGTGTCGGTCACCGTCTGCGACGGCAACCCGTGGGAGTTCGGCGGCTCGAAGAAGCATCCGGAGATGCGGCGCCTTGTGGCGGATCCTTCGTACGGGAAGTATCAGACCCTCAGCCGCGAGTAGCGGAAGCCGCGCGGCGCGTCCAGCCCGCCGTCCAGGTGCACCCAGGGGTGGCCACGAAGATGATGGCAGCCGGCACCTCTCGATCCCCGTGCCGACGCCGGCCACCGTCCTGAGGACGTTCCGGCGCCGGCGGCACCACGCGTTCGAACAACTCCCACAAGCCGTCCGGCATCATCCGCTGCACAAGCCCCCGGGGGAGAGCCGTGGGTCGGGGTCTCCCGGCGGGGACCGGTTGCTGAACGGTTCTCCGGATTCCGGCGCACTCTCAAGTTCGCTGCCTGGCGTATTTGTTCGCGGCTTGCCCAGAGTGGCGGGCTCTCGGGTGATCCGTCCCCGCGCCCGGAGCAGCCTCTGGCGGGCCCGTGCTCTGTGGAACGCGGTACGGCACGGCCTCATCCGGCACGGCTGGGTTGACTGTGAAGCGGGGCGGCTTGATGCCGTTCGGTTCCCGGGTGTGTCTGTCTGTCGCACGGGCGTGGGTGTGGGTGTGGGGTGGGGGTAAGCCGGTTGGGGTGGGGTGGGGGTTTTCGTGGTGTGCGCAGGGTGCGTGCAGGAGGTGGGGAGGAGGGGGTTGTGATGGGTGCGGGACGGACACCGGGTGGTGGGGCTGGTGAGGGGTTGTTGTCGTTGCGGGCGGCGTTGGTTTTGAGTTTGGCGGTGGTGGTGGGTGTGGGGGCGGGGGTGTTGACGTGGTTGGGGGGTGCGGTCCCGGCGGTGGGTGTGCTGGCGGGGGGCGGCGCGTTCGCGGGTGCGGTGTCGTTCTTCCATCACCTCATCGCGTGACCGCGCCGGGCGTGGACCGCGGTCGCGTGACCGCCGCGGGCGGGGGGTGGTTCGGTCCGGGCGGGCCGGCGGGTGGAACCGAGAGGGCGGTTGCCGTGCGGGCAGGCGCCCTCAGGCGGCAGGTCGGGCGTGTGAGCAGCATGGTCCGCAGCCGCTTTCCGGCCTAGAGTTCCCAGTGTTCATGAGGTCGGCTGCCCGCGGGGACGAGCGCAGGCCCCGCGGGTGTCTTCCAGGTGATCTCCCGGGCCACGACGAGGGCTCGATGATCCGGGCCATGAAACAACACGTTCAGCGATCGGGGAACGAGCGTTCGGCGATGAGGCCCTTGCGCGTTCGGCGATGAGGCCTCTTGCCGCTGCGGTCCTCGAGTGCCTCGTGCACTGCTGCGATGCCGTCTCCTATGTCGGCGCTGGCGGCCGCCTGCCGGGTCACGGACCGGGGCGCCGTCATGGAGTGCGCTGCCGAGGTGGTCGGTCAGGCGGAAGGGGGTTTCTCGCCGTGTCGGTATACCGCCGGTTTCCTGGCAGGGCCGAGGGGCGGGCAGGCAGCCCCGCTGTGGCGCGCCAGTGATCTGCGTCGCGGGGGTCGGCCAGCCATCCGTTCAGGCGTTGAGCCCCGGCGCGGAAGGCGTGGGGCAGCAGGGCCGGATCGTCGACGGCATGCCTCACAGGGTCGACGTCGTGGCTGGCGTGATCGCTGTCGCACCAGCAGGCCACGTTCACTGCCGTCTCGACCGCGAGGCGCCCCGGGTCTGTCCACACCACGTGGAGCAGGAACTCCAACTGCTCTCCGTCGTTGGCGTGCGTGATGACGTCCATGCCGAGGATGATCGGTGTCCCTGGCTGTAGTCCGGGGAAGACGGCGTGGCCCAGCACCCATTCCCATTCCGCCTCATCGTTGACGCGGGCCGTGTCAACAGCACGGGCCGCGTCCTTCAGGGACGCGACGCCGGCTGGCGACAGGTCAGGGAACAGAGCGGTCAGGGGGATGTCGTCGAGGGCACCTCGCTTCACGCGTCGATCATCGCTGCTCTCCGGCATACAGGCCAGGGGTTTGCGCCCCGGGGCTCCCTTCTTCTGCCTACAGTCGGGGTTTTGCTGGATGCCGAACAAGGACCTCTTCATCCGGGCTGTGGCGCGGTCCTGGGCCGGTCGGCGGCAAGGCAGCCGGGCCCTGCCGCGCCGCGGGGCTCGGCTTTCACGGCCGGCGTCTTCACATCCCGCGGTGGCGGGGGTGCGGTCGGTCCGAGGCCGGTTCCTGGTACCGGGCCGTCACCGCGCGCCGGCTGCCGCGCAGACCACGCCGCGCAGGGGCTCCTTGAGAGCCTGCACGGCCTTTCCTCCGTGGCGGACTGCCCTTGGACGGTCATCGCGCAGCACACGACCGTCTCACGCGCTCGCGTACCGACGGCCGGCAGCGCGTCCCGCCGTGTCTTCATCCCGGCGCAACACACCTGCTGGGGGATGGTCGACCGCGCCGGGGTCGCCGCTGCCGGCACTGCGTACGTGATCGTGCGCTTCGCGCTGCTGATGAGCCCGTAGCCCTGAGCGGACGGGCCTGTACCCCGGCACGAGGGGCCGGCGGGCCGGGCTCGCCGGCCGAACCGGGCCCCTCCTGTTTTTCCGGTGGGCGGGGGCTGGGTGTTGGCACGGGTCTTCGCCGGGGCGCCGAAGGAGGCCCTGGGGCGGTGGATCGGGGGAGCGGCCGCCTGTGGGGCCCCGGGTGCTGCTGGGGCTGGAGGCTGTTTGCGGGGGCTGCGGCTCGCGCGTCGGCTGCTCCCCTTTTCCGGTCGGGGGTAAGCCGTTGGGGGTGGGGGAGGGCTTGTCGTGGTGGAAAGCCTGCTGCGCGTGTTCGTCCGGTCGTTCTCCTGCGGCCGGTGGGTGGTGGGCGTGGGGGGCCGCTCGGGGTTTGCGGCCGGCCTGGCACCGAAGGGGTTTTACGGGGTGTCGGGTCCTGTGACGAAGGGGTTTGAGGTGGAACGGCTCGGAAGGAGTCCCACGGTTGACCAGCGAGCAGGAGGCCACGTTGGTGGCACAGACGATCCCCCCGGCGCATGGCCTTGCCGGCCGGACGGTGCCGGCAGGCGGCCATCCGGCCGATGACCCGCGCTTTGTGGCCCTGGTGCAGGGGCACTACGGAAGATTGGTGCATGTGGTGGCCGCGATGACCGATGACCGGCACCTGGCCGAGGACATCGTCCAGCGCACGTTCGAGAAAGCGGTCCGGTCGTGGCCGGCGATATCCGGCTATGAACGACTGGACAGCTGGCTGTACAAGGTCGCTCTCAACGACGCCCGCCGCCACTACTCACGGGCGGTCCGCGAGGCGCAGGCCGTGCACGACGCCGCGTTCATGGGCGGCCGGGCGAGCGGGTTCACCGCGGATTCGTTCGCGTCGGCCACGACCCGCATCGATCTGGTGCGGGCCCTGGCCGAACTGTCGCCACGGCAGCGGGAGGTAGCCGTCCTGGTCCTGCTCGGTGACCGGACTCTCACACAGATCGCCGAGGAGATCGGCCTCGCCCCGGGCACGGTGAAAGCGACATGGCACACCGCCCGAGGCCGCCTGGCGCAGTTACTTCGCGGATACGCGGCACGACAACCCGGAAAGGGGGATGCACATGAGCGATAACCACCCGCGCGGAGACACGGAAAGGGGGATGCACATGAGCAGCGACCACCCGCGCGGACACGAGGGCCTGCCCGCGCCGGACAACGTCGGCCTGGAGGGGCGAGGCAAGGACGGGGACCCGGCAGAGCTGGACCTGTGGGCCGCCGTGGACGACTTCACCCGGTCCCTCACTCCCGCCGATCCCGCCACTGCCCTCGACCGGCTCCGCCGCGTTCCCGCAGACGGCGCCACCACCGCCACCATTACCGGCACCGCAGGACCGGCCTGTGCACCCTGGCCGCCGACCTCCTTACGATCCTCCGCACCACAACTCCTGTCCCGCGCCGACACCACGTCCGGCCCGGAGCTCGGTCTGGACGGCTCCCGGCCGGCGGACAGGACCTTCCTCGCCGCCCTCCTGCAGGCCCTCGTCGCCCGCCCGGACGCCCACGACGCGCACCTGTGGTTCGTCGACTGCTGCTCCGTCACTGCCGCACCGTCCGGCGCACCCGCCCCCCACCGGGCCCTGAGTGTGCTGAGCGACCTGGCCGCATGCCTGGGCCCCACACAGGTCGACGTCTGCCCCGGCGATCATGCGCTCGGCCTGCCCGCCCTCCGGACCGACGAGGACCTGCGGGGAACGCTGTGGTTGCCCACTGCCGACGGCTCCCACCGCCGCTCGAGGAGCACGCAGCCCGACCGCACCGGGCAGGACGTGGACGTGCTGGCAGAGATCATTGCCTGCGCACGCCCCTTCACCGAACGCCCCGTGACCGACGACGTGCGTTTCGCCCTCACCACCCTGCGCACCGAACTCTCCGGCACCCACAGCCGTTTCCCCAGCCCGGCACCGAGAGTGCGCTTCCTGGACTTCACCTGGCCCGCGCCCGTGGTCGGCCGCTCGCTCGCCGACCTCCTGCAACACCATGCCCCCGATGCCGCAGACGCGTGGCGGATCTGGAGCACCGCCAGCAGCAACGATCTCGACGCCCACCTCACCGAGATGTGGGCGAGCCAACTCGCATCCCCCCACGACGTGACCGCAGCGGAGATCTTCGTCCTGCTGTCTGCCGACACCTGCCGCACCCTCACCGTCCCGCCGCCCGACACCCTGCACCGTCCGGACCGGCCCGCCCCGCAACGTGACGACGGCCGCTCCGGCACACACGCATCCGGCGCCAACCTCACCAGCGACGGGACCGTCACGACCCCCCAGACCGCAACCGCGTCGGACGGCAGCGTGTCCGAGCCGGACCCCACCCCCCATGAACCACGAACAGCCGAGCCGGATCCACCACTTCACACCGGCCGGGACATGGACGACCTACTGGCACCGCTCACCCCCGAAAGGGCATCGACACAAGCACAGCGGGGCAAGCACCCGCACCTGCGTGGGCATCCATTCCGCCCGCAACATCCTGCCCGCGTCCTGGACGAGCGGACCCTCCAGGCGATCTCGGCGCACCGGCCGGGCGAGGACACGCTCCCCGCCATCGAACAACTCCTGCTCGGCGCCGCACGCTGACCGGGGCACCCAGGCCCTCGCTCGGTTCCTCGCCTGCCGGGCTGCGCAGCGGTTGCGCCGCCCTGTGCGCTCGAGGAGCGTATGGCCTGTGGTCGGCTGTGCACGCCCCGTGGTTGGGCTCATGGTGGGGTGTGCACTCGTCGGTCATGATCACTCACCGCGCACCCGTCTGGCCGGTGACTGCGCAGCCTCTGCTGTCGTGGGGCGGAGGGGGCATGCCGCCTCGCACCGCGGACGGGCAGTGCCTGTACGGCTGCGCGCGGCTCTTGCTGGTGCGCTGTGCGGGGGTATGGCAGTCCGGCATCTCGTCAGCGCCCCTCTGTGCTGCCTGGGGGTTGGGGGGTTACAACTCGCTCCACGCCCGGCGTTCGCCGCCGGCCAGTGGTGTCCAGACGTCCGCGCTGGGGCTGTGCTGTTCGATGTCGTTGAGTGTGGCGGCGCCGAGGGGTGTGTGGCGGGCGAGGGTGGCGACGAGTGGATGCTGGCCGGTCATCGCCTGCAGGTCGCTGATCCGGTTCTCCAGCCTTGCCCGGGAGGCACCGGTGAGGACGAAGAGCACACGGGGGAAGACGGGATACCGGCGCAGCCATGCGGGGCCTGTGGTTGCCTGTCTGCGCCGGCCGACGGGCTGGGCTTCGTTGCCGTACGCCGGCGAGTTTTGTGCGTGCTGTCTCCTGCGCCCGGGTGTCGGCGAGGGCTTCTTCCAGTTGCTGTTCAGCGTGGGTGAGCTGGTGGGGGAGCCGGGCACGGAAGGTGTTCTCGTCCGCGGCGGCGTTCTGGATGGTCACGGTGAAGTCGCGGACTGCTTCTTCATCGAATCGCTGCTGATCATCCGCTGCGGGAGGGTCAGTTCCGGCGTGCTGGTGCGGGGAGCGAAGCGGGTGAGGAGTGTGCGGGGGACGTGGACGAGGGTTTCGGCCTCTTTCTGTCCCGCAGCTGCACTGGGTGCTGCGGGTCCGTCTCCTTGCCGTCTGAAGAACCCGTTCTTGTACTTCCCGCGTCCTGGGCGTTGTGTGGCCTTTGCAGTGCGTGTCTGAGGGCTGGTGGGGGGTGTGCCGTCACAGGGTCATGATGATTTCGTCATGTACGGTGCGCGTGTGACCGGGCAGAGCGTCTACCGCTATCTGCGGGAGTTCCGTGAGGCTTTCGACAAGCCCGAACCTCTTGCCTGGCCGGAGATCAGCCACGGCCAGCTGCTGATGATGATGGGCCCGAAGAAGCAGCACCAGCTGGTCGCTCACCGGTTGCGTACCCGGCTTGAGCCTCAGCTGGCAGCGGACCTGGTGCTGATGGCGGGAACAGACATGGAGGACGCGGGGTTGGGGATTCTGCGTGTGCCCGACCTCGTCGTGATCGACGCGGAGGAAGCCACCCGCGACAGCGACGCCATCGACCCGCGCCGCTCCCACCTGGTCATCGAGATCGTCTCGCGGTCCCATCCGGCCAATGACTACGAGGGCAAGCTTCGTGACTACCCGGCCATGGGAATCCCGCACTACCTGATCGTCGACCCCCGTGACGGCAGCGCCGTCCATTACTGGGCACCCACCCGGCGCGGCGGTGAGCCGGCCTACGACAATCGGCAGCATTACCTTTTCGGGGACACGGTCACGGTCGCCGGGTGGAAGATCGATACGGCCGGGCTTCCTCGCTATGGTGCGGACGCCGGACTGTGAGTGATACCGCGGAGCTGGTGCGGTCCTGGCGCAGGCAGCGGGGGATGTCCCAGGCGCGGCTTGCCGAGCTGGCCGGGACCGGGCAGGCGGCGATCTCCCGGATCGAGTCGGGCAGAGACCTTCCCACCCTTGCCCTGCTGGAGCGGATCGCCGCAGCGCTGGACTGCCGCCTGACGGTGAGTTTCACCGCGGGTGGGGAACACGTTTCGTCCCCGCCGGCTTGCTGACGAGGGGTAGTGCGGGGACTGGATACGGGACGCCGGCCGGGTCCGGTGCGCGGCTGCGCTGCTGCCTGGGCCTGCTCCGGCAGCGGCCCCCTGACGACGTGGCCGGCCAGACCAAGGAGCCGTCCACGGCCCGGCTGAAGGCCCGGCGGCTCGGTAGCCACCCATGCGTCGGAGGTGTGGAGGCATGTTGGCTATCGCTCGCGCCGGGGCCTTACAGCTCGGTCCATGCTTGTGGTGTGCCTCCGGTGAGGGGTGTCCATACGGGTTGGGTGGGGCCGTGTTGTTCGAGGTCTTCGAGTACGGCGGCTCCCAGCGGGGTTTCGCGGGCGAGTCCCGCGACGAGCGGGTGCCGAGGAGGAGGGTGTTGCTGCGGGGAGCGTCGTAGCGGCCGACGCTGCTACTGCCGACGGTCCGGCCGGTCGGGGGTGTTCAGCGCGGTGTTCGGGGCTGTCCGGTGCCACCGGGAAATCCCGTACATCGTTCAGGATTTGCTCTTCCAAGAGCATCGCGCAGCGTCACCCTCGCACGCTGTCTCACCTCACCCGCGGCCCGTTCAGCTGCGCCCCGGACTGTCCGCCCGGGGATCGCCGTACGCCCGGCCGCGCCGGCGGGCTGCTGCGCCTCGTCCGACGTATCCCGTGGCCGGGCGGGCCGGCCCGTGTCAACGGCCATGTCGTTCTCCCCGTAGTGTGAAGTCCCACGAGAAGTTGGACAGTCTGTACCGGACTGATGCTTGACGGTCCCGCGAGATTTC
>NZ_JBEZNL010000062.1:0-32800 GCF_040653275.1 Streptomyces sp. NPDC048002
GTGGCGCGACCGAGACGCCGTTCGCCGCGGCATTGAGGCCGATCGCGGCGGCTGCGAAGGCATCGATATCGGCCGCCGCCACGCTGGCCGCGCCGACTCACCGTGCCCCGGGTGAGCCCCTCCGCGACCTCGGCCATGGGCGGCCGGACCGCCGCCCCCACGGCGACCGCGAGCCCCGAGCCGACGGATCCCGGCCCCGGTCCGGCCCGAGCCGCCGACCGTCCGCGGGCGCAGGCCCCGGTGACGACCGTCCCGACCGCCCCGGACACCACACCCGCTCCGGCCGGCCCGACCTCCGCCGCCACGCCGCCGCCCGCGGCCACGACGACCCCGGCGCCGGCGCCCGGCACGAGCAGGCCCCCGGCCACCCCGAGCCCGCCGCCGTCGGCCGGGCCCACCGGTCTGCCGGGCGTGTGCATCCCGGTCATCGGCCTGTGCGTGGACCCGCTGAACGCGAGGGGGCGGTGAGCTAGAGCGGAGGCGCGTCCCTGCGGGAGAGCAGCCAGGGCTCGACGACGCCGAGGCCGCGCACCGGCCGCTGCCACATGGGCTGGAGCGCGAAACGGTACGTCGGCGGCTCCTCGCCCTCCTTCTCCGCGGCCGCCGCGGCCTCCGCCGCCTCCGCCTCGGAGGCGGGCGCCTCACCGGTGCGGATCAGTTCCTCGGCGAAGGCGCTGTCGACGAGGACGGCGTCCCGTGGCGCTATCGACGTCAGCCGGGAGGCCAGGTTCACGGTCGTGCCGAAGACATCGCCCATCCGGGTGGTGACCGTGCCGAAGGCGATGCCGACCCGCAGTTCGGGCATGGTCTCGTCGTTCGCCATGGTCTCGATCAGCCGGATCGCGATCTCGGCGGCGACCCCGGCGTCGTCGGCGGCGTAGAGCACCTCGTCGCCGAGGGTCTTGATGAGCCGTCCGCCGCGCGCGGCCACCAGGTCCGCGGCGGTGGTCTCGAAGGCCTCGACCAGCTCGCCGAGCTCCTCCTCCTCCATCCGCCGGGTCAGCCGGGTGAAGCCGACGAGGTCGGCGAAGCCGACGGCCAGGCGCCGGTCGACCATCTCCTCGTCGTCGGCGGCCTGCACGACCCGGCCGGTCGCGGCGGCCAGCTGCCGCCGCCAGACGTAGACGAGGAACTCCTCCAGCTCGGGCAGGAGTAGCTCGACCAGCGGATACGTGACCTCGGTGCGGGTCATGCCCGGCTCCGGGGGCTCGGTCAGGCCCTCCAGGAAGGAGTCGATCTGCCATTCGGCCAGCCGGGCGGTGGTCTGCCCGGTGGACCGGGCCACCTGCACGGCCATCGCCTCGCTCAGCAGCCCCGCCTCGACCAGACCGGCCAGGCGTCTGAGCGCCAGCACGTCGGCCTCGGTCAGCGCCTTGGCCTGCCCGATGTCGGCGAAGCCCATGGCCCGCCAGAAACGGGACGCCAGCTCCATGGAGACACCGGCGCTGCGGGCGGCCTGAAAAGGGGTGTAGCGCCGCTCCGCGCCGAGGATGAGCCCTTCGAGACGCAGAGCGAGCGGATCCTCGCCGGGGTCGGCGGCGTGGGGGTCCATGCCGGAGCCCGTGTCGTCGACGGTCACGCCTGCTGCCCTTCCGATCTGCCGCGGTCAGGTATCGACCGGCCCCAACTCTACGGCAGGTGTGCGCCAGCTCACTCCGTCAAGCGGTGCCGAGGCTTTCCCGAACCCGTCCGGTCCTGTACGTACGGTCGGTTCCACCGGGGCCCTCGTACCCGGGCGGGTGGGTCCGGCCCGCCCGGCGCGCGGGCTCACGCGGGACGCAGATGCACGATGTCGCCCGCCCCGACCGGCGCCTGTACGCCCTCCTCGGTGGCGATCACCAGTCGGCCGTCCCCGTCCACCGCGACGGCCTCGCCGACCAGCGTGCGGTCCCCGGGCAGCTCCGCCCGCACCTTCCGGCCCAGGGTCGCGCAGCCCGCCGCGTACGCCTCCATCACCCCGGAGGCCACGGGGTCGCCCCCCGCCGCGCGCCAGCGCCCGTACCAGTCCTCCAGGGACCGCAGTACGGCCCGCAGCAGGGGATCCCGGTCCGTGCCGACCGCTCCGGCGAGGGCGAGGGAGCCCGCCTGGGGGACGGGCAGCTCCTCCGCGCGGAGGGTGACGTTGACGCCGACGCCGATCACCACGCCGTCGTCCCCGGCGCGCTCCGCGAGGATGCCGCCGGTCTTGCGCTCCTCTCCTTCCACGCTCACCAGCACGTCGTTGGGCCACTTGAGTGCCGTGTCGACGCCGGCGGCCCGGGACAGCCCCGTCGCGACCGCCACCCCGGTGAGCAGCGGCAGCCAGCCCCAGCGGGCGACCGGTACGTCCGCGGGCTTCAGCAGGACCGAGAAGAACAAGCCCGAGCGCGGCGGCGCGGTCCACTGGCGGTCCAGGCGTCCCCGCCCGGCCGTCTGCTCCTCCGCGACGAGCACCGCGCCCTCCTCCGCCGTGCCCGCGACCGCCAGGTCGACCAGGTCGGCGTTGGTGGAGCCGGTGCGCTGCACCACGTCCACGTCGCGGTAGAGCCCGCCGTGGCCTCCGTCACGGACCAGCGCCCGCCGCAGCGCCGCGGCGTTGAGCGGGGGGCGGTCCAGGTCGGACCAGCGGCTGTCGTCTGAGGCATCTTGAGGCGTCATGCAAGCCACCCTAGGTGTGGTAAACGCCGCACTGCCGACTGGTAGGCGCGCCACTACTCTACGGATGAGTAACCGTCCCCCCTTTTGAGCAGGCAGGGAGCCGCGATCCCGATGTCCGAGCCGGAAGAGCAGATCGACATCCACACCACCGCGGGCAAGCTCGCGGATCTTCGGCGGCGCGTCGAGGAAGCGACACACGCCGGCTCCGCACGTGCCGTGGAGAAGCAGCACGCCAAGGGCAAGCTGACGGCCCGTGAGCGGATCGAACTCCTCCTCGACGAGGGGTCCTTCGTCGAGCTGGACGAATTCGCCCGGCACCGCTCGACCAACTTCGGGCTGGAGCAGAACCGTCCCTACGGCGACGGCGTGGTCGTCGGCTACGGCACCGTCGACGGCCGCCCGGTCGCGGTGTTCTCGCAGGACTTCACCGTCTTCGGCGGCGCCCTGGGCGAGGTCTACGGGCAGAAGATCGTGAAGGTGATGGACTTCGCGCTGAAGACCGGCTGCCCGGTGATCGGCATCAACGACTCCGGCGGTGCCCGCATCCAGGAGGGTGTGGCCTCGCTCGGCGCGTACGGGGAGATCTTCCGCCGCAACACCCACGCGTCCGGTGTGATCCCGCAGATCTCTCTGGTCGTCGGGCCGTGCGCGGGCGGCGCGGTGTACTCCCCCGCGATCACCGACTTCACGGTCATGGTCGACCGGACCTCGCACATGTTCATCACCGGTCCGGACGTCATCAAGACGGTCACCGGTGAGGACGTCGGCTTCGAGGAGCTGGGCGGCGCGCGCACCCACAACTCCACCTCGGGCGTGGCGCACCACATGGCCGGGGACGAGAAGGACGCCATCGAGTACGTCAAGCAGCTGCTGTCGTACCTGCCGTCCAACAACCTCTCCGAGCCGCCGGCGTTCCCGGAGGAGGCGGACCTCGAACTCACCGACGAGGACCGCGAGCTGGACACGATCGTGCCGGACAGCGCGAACCAGCCGTACGACATGCACACGGTGATCGAGCATGTGCTGGACGACGCCGAGTTCTTCGAGACGCAGCCGCTGTTCGCGCCGAACATCCTCACCGGTTTCGGCCGGGTCGAGGGCCGCCCGGTGGGCATCGTCGCCAACCAGCCGATGCAGTTCGCGGGCTGTCTGGACATCGACGCGTCCGAGAAGGCCGCGCGGTTCGTGCGGACCTGCGACGCGTTCAACGTCCCGGTGCTGACCTTCGTGGACGTGCCCGGCTTCCTCCCGGGCGTCGGCCAGGAGCACACCGGCATCATCCGCCGCGGCGCGAAGCTGATCTACGCCTACGCGGAGGCGACGGTCCCGCTGATCACCGTCATCACCCGCAAGGCGTTCGGCGGCGCGTACGACGTGATGGGCTCCAAGCACCTGGGCGCCGACCTCAACCTGGCCTGGCCAACGGCGCAGATCGCGGTGATGGGCGCGCAGGGCGCGGTCAACATCCTGCACCGGCGCACCATCGCCGAGGCGGAGGCCGGCGGCGAGGGCGAGGCGACCCGGGCGCGGCTGATCCAGGAGTACGAGGACACGCTGCTGAACCCCTACATCGCGGCCGAGCGCGGCTACGTCGACTCCGTGATCATGCCCTCGGAGACCCGGCGCCACATCGTGCGGGGGCTGCGCCAGCTGCGCACCAAGCGGGCGTCCCTGCCGCCGAAGAAGCACGGCAACATCCCCCTCTAGCCCTCTCCCTTCCCCTCAAGTCCCCTCAAGCCTGAGGAGCCGTCATGACGATCAAGGTGCTGCGGGGCAACCCGACACCGGAGGAGCTGGCCGCCGCACTGGCGGTGGTCCGCGCCCGCGCCGCGGCGGCGGCAGCCGCTCCGCCCGGCGCGGACCGCCCGCGGGACGCCTGGTCCGACCCGTCCCGGATCGCCGCCCACCGCCTGCCCCGGCCGGGTCCGACGAGCTGGGCCCGCAGCGGCTGGCCCGGCTAGCCGTCCGTCCCGCGAAGGTGTGTGGAACGCCGGGCGCCGCTTTTGAGTACGCGTACTCAGGCGCCCGGCGGCCGTCGGACCGCACCATCGGGAGCATGCTGTGGTCCGACCCCGAGAACGAGCCCCCCGAGGACATGCGCGCCATGCAGGTGATGCTGCGCAGACTGGGGCTCCTCATGGCGCTGGCCATGGTGGTGGCGATGATCGTGACCGGTCTGGGCTGAGCCCCGCCCGCCGCGCCGATACGCTGACGGCATGACTGATCAGCCCCGCCGCCGGCTCGTCCTCGCCTCCCAGTCCCCCGCCCGGCTCGGTCTGCTGCGCCAGGCCGGTCTGGACCCCGAGGTGATCGTGAGCGGCGTCGACGAGGACGCCGTCACCGCCCCCACCCCCGCCGAGCTGGCGCTCGCCCTCGCGGAGGCCAAGGCGTCCGTGGTGGCGGCCCGGCCCGAGGTGGCGGGCGCCCTGGTGATCGGCTGCGACTCGGTCCTCGACCTGGACGGCCAGGCGCTCGGCAAGCCCGCCGACGCCGAGGAGGCCACCGCGCGCTGGAAGGCCATGCGAGGGCGGGCCGGCACGCTCCAGACGGGCCACTGCGTGTGGGACACCGCCAGCGGACGGTACGCCTCCGCCACCGCCTCCACCGTGGTCCGGTTCGGCGAGCCCAGCGACGAGGAGGTCGCCGCGTACGTCGCCTCGGGCGAACCCCTCCATGTCGCGGGCGCGTTCACGCTCGACGGCCGCTCGGCCCCGTTCATCGACGGCATCGACGGCGACCACGGCAATGTCATCGGCATCAGCCTGCCGCTCGTGCGGCGCCTGCTGGGCCGGCTGGGCACGCCGATCACCGACCTGTGGACGTGACCGCGCCGGCCGCCCGCTGAGCGTGCCTCAGCGGCGGCCCGGGGGTGGCCCGGTGGCGTGTTCTACGCCGGTGCCGCCCCGTTCGTGGGCTCGGGGCCGCTCTCCGGGCGGACGTCGGCCGGTTCGGCCACCTGCGGGCGCTCCTCGTACGTCATGAGCAGCAGCACGATCAGGGTCAGCACCGCCATCATGAACAGGAACGCCGGCCAGCCCACGAGACCCCAGGCGAACGCGCCCAGCAGGCCGTGCACGACCGCCGCGCTGATCAGCAGCACCCGGCCGAGCGTCGAGGCCGGCCGGTCCCGGAGGGCGACCAGCAGCGCCACCAGGCCGCACAGCCCGAAGTAGAGCCCGAAGACGATGCCGCCGATCTTCGAGGACAGCGACATCACATCCGGGTCGAGACCCGCGAGGGACATGTCCTGGCGGTCGACCACGACGCCCATGAACCACTGGACCGCCGCGATGCCGACCGCCTCGGCGAACAGCACGACCGCCACCACCCATGCCACCGGTCTGCGCACCACCGGCCCCCACCCACTTCCGAGCGCTCCAGCGCCGTCCTAGCAGGACTGCGGTTACTCCAAGTACGTTCGAGACACCGCGAACGCTACTAACGGGTAAACCACGGGACAAGGGTTCCGGGAGGGGCAAAGAATCGTTGGGCCATTCGTAGGGACTCCACAAAGAATCAGAGTGCGGCGCAGCACGCTCTCACAGAGACCTTGACCACATCAGAGGGCTAGGGTTTTCCCGAGTAGTCCTGCGTACCGCGGTGCGACAAGGGATTTCGCGGGTCGAGCGAGCCTCGAATCACGCTCCGTGTGGGCAAGCTCACCAGTGGGGACGGGTCGAAGTGCCGTGTCGGCAGTCCCTAAACTCGGCTTGTTTCAAGGAGGGAGCCTCAATCGTGCGCAAGGTGCTCATCGCCAACCGTGGCGAAATCGCTGTCCGCGTGGCCAGGGCGTGCCGGGACGCCGGTATCGCGAGCGTGGCCGTCTACGCCGACCCGGACCGGGACGCTCTGCATGTCCGCGCCGCGGATGAGGCGTTCGCCCTGGGCGGTGACACTCCGGCGACCAGCTATCTGGACATCGAGAAGGTCCTGAAGGCGGCCCGCGAGTCGGGGGCGGACGCGATCCACCCCGGCTACGGCTTCCTGTCGGAGAACGCCGAGTTCGCCCAGGCGGTCCTGGACGCTGACCTGATCTGGATCGGCCCGCCGCCGCAGGCCATCCGGGACCTCGGTGACAAGGTCGCCGCCCGGCACATCGCGCAGCGCGCGGGCGCCCCGCTGGTCGCCGGCACCCCCGACCCGGTCTCGGGCGCGGAGGAGGTCGTCGCGTTCGCCGAGGAGCACGGTCTGCCGATCGCGATCAAGGCCGCCTTCGGTGGCGGCGGCCGCGGCCTGAAGGTCGCCCGCACCCTCGAAGAGGTGCCGGAGCTGTACGAGTCGGCGGTCCGTGAGGCGGTCGCCGCGTTCGGCCGCGGTGAGTGCTTCGTCGAGCGCTACCTCGACAAGCCCCGCCACGTGGAGACCCAGTGCCTGGCCGACCGCCACGGCAATGTCGTCGTCGTCTCCACCCGTGACTGCTCGCTCCAGCGCCGTCACCAGAAGCTGGTGGAGGAGGCCCCGGCGCCGTTCCTCTCCGAGGCGCAGGTCGCCGAGCTGTACTCGTCCTCGAAGGCCATCCTGAAGGAGGCCGGCTACGTCGGCGCCGGCACGGTGGAGTTCCTCGTCGGCCTGGACGGCACGATCTCCTTCCTGGAGGTCAACACCCGTCTCCAGGTCGAGCACCCGGTGACCGAGGAGGTCGCCGGCATCGACCTGGTGCGCGAGATGTTCCGCATCGCCGACGGCGAGGAGCTCGGCTACGGCGACCCGGTGCTGCGCGGCCACTCCTTCGAGTTCCGCATCAACGGCGAGGACCCGGGCCGCAACTTCCTGCCCGCCCCGGGCACGGTCACCCTGTTCGACGCGCCGACCGGTCCCGGTGTCCGCCTGGACGCGGGTGTGGAGTCCGGCAGCGTGATCGGCCCGGCCTGGGACTCCCTGCTCGCCAAGCTGATCGTCACCGGCCGCACCCGCAAGGAGGCGCTGGAGCGTGCCTCCCGCGCCCTGGCGGAGTTCCAGGTGGAGGGCATGGCCACGGCCATCCCGTTCCACCGCGCGGTCGTCACCGATCCCGCGTTCGCCCCGGAACTGACCGGCTCCGCCGACCCGTTCACGGTCCACACCCGGTGGATCGAGACCGAGTTCGTCAACGAGATCAAGCCCTTCGCCGCCCCGGCCGACGCCGAGGGCGACGAGGAGTCCGGCCGTGAGACGGTCGTCGTCGAGGTCGGCGGCAAGCGTCTTGAGGTCTCCCTGCCGTCCTCGCTCGGCATGTCGCTGGCCCGCACCGGGCTCGCGGCGGGCGCCAAGCCCAAGCGCCGCGCGGCGAAGAAGTCCGGCCCGGTGGCCTCCGGCGACACCCTCGCCTCGCCGATGCAGGGCACCATCGTCAAGGTCGCGGTGGAGGAGGGCCAGGAGGTCAAGGAGGGCGACCTGGTCGTCGTCCTGGAGGCCATGAAGATGGAACAGCCGCTCAACGCCCACAAGTCCGGCACCGTCAAGGGCCTGTCGGCGGAGGTCGGCGGCTCGCTCACCTCGGGCGCCGCGATCTGCGAGATCAAGGACTGAGCCACCCGGCACCGGGCGCCCGGCGGACCGCAGCGATGCGGCCGCCGGGCGCTTTCGTTTCCGGGGTCCGCGCGATGGCATCCTGAGGGAGGGCCCCGGCACGGACGAGAGCAGGTGGGAGCGATGGTGGGCGTGACCTCGCGCGGGACGGCCGGGGGCGACGACGCGGTGGCGCCGCGGGTCGCGCCGCGCGCGATGCGTGCCGATGCCCGGCGCAACTACGAGCGCCTCCTGGCGGAGGCCCGGGGCGCCTTCGCCGAGCACGGCACGGACGCCTCGCTGGAGGACGTGGCCCGCCGGGCCGGGGTGGGGATCGGCACGCTGTACCGGCACTTCCCCAACCGGCACGCCCTGCTGAGCGCGGTCTTCGAGGACGCGGTGAGCGATCTGCTGTCCCGGGCCCGCGAACTGGGCGGGGCGGCGGAGCCGTGCGCCGCGCTGGTGACCTGGCTGGGCGAGGTGGTCGAGCACGCCGTGGAGTACCGGGGTCTGTCACGGGCCCTGATGTCCGTGACGAACGACGACTCCTCGGCCCTCGCCCGGTGCAGCGACCCGATCCGGGAGGCGGGCGGCGCGCTGCTGACCCGGGCTCAGGAACAGGGCACGATCCGCTCCGACGTGGCCATCGGCGACCTGCTCCAGCTCACCCACGCCATCGCCCTGGCAGCGGAGGAAACCCCCTCCGACCCCAACCTGGCCCCCAGACTCCTCCACCTAACCCTCAAGGGCCTGAAGCCAACCCCCACCCTCCAGGGCCGCGAGGAACGACGCGCCTTTTAGGGCCGCGAGGAACGAAGCGCCTTTAGGGGCGCGAGGAACGGCGCGACCAGCCCCAACGGCGCCGCACCCACCCCTCAGGGGCGCGAGGAACGGCGCAACAAGCCCCCACGCAACCGCACCCACCCCTCAGGGGCGCGGGGAACGGCGCAACAAGCCCCCACGCAACCGCACCCACCCCTCAGGGGCGCGGGGAACGGCGCAACAAGCCCCCACGCAACCGCACCCACCTCTTAGGGGCGCGGGGAACTGCGCGACAAGCCCCAACGGCGCCGCACCAGACGCCCCACCGTCACCGACGCCGGAGATCAGCCACCCGAGCCCGCTCGCCCCCCGGCACCGACTCCCGCTCCCGCTCCCTCTCCCCCATCACAGCCGACCGAAGTCCCGCCGGCGCCGCCCGCCTAGGGCCCGGCACGGCCCCCGACCGAGCCCGCCGCGCCGCCGGGACTTCGTCACCCCCCGGGCTCCCGCTCGCCCCGGCCACGGCGATCTGCACCCCCTGATCGGCCAGGGCCTGCAACTCGGTCTGGGCGCGGTCGTCGTGCCCCGGCGGCTCGTCGGTCACCAGACGGGTGATCAGATCCGTGGGCACGGTCTGGAACATCGTGTCGGTACCGAGCTTCGTGTGGTCCGCGAGGACCACGACCTCCGCGGCGGCCTGCACCAGCGCCCGGTCCACGGACGACGAGAGCATGTTGGACGTGGAGAGCCCGCGCTCGGCGGTGAGGCCACTGCCCGACAGGAAGGCCCGGGAGACCCGCAGCCCCTGGAGGGACTGCTCGGCACCGGAGCCGACCAGGGCGTAGTTCGAACCGCGAAGGGTGCCGCCGGTCATCACGACCTCCACCCGGTTCGCGTGGGCCAGCGCCTGGGCCACCAGCAGGGAGTTGGTGACGACGGTCAGCCCGGGAACCCGGGCCAGCCGGCGGGCCAGCTCCTGCGTGGTCGTACCGGCCCCCACCACGATGGCCTCGCCCTCTTCGACGAAGTTCGCGGCGAGGTCGGCGATGGCCGTCTTCTCGGCGGTCGCGAGATGTGACTTCTGCGGAAAGCCGGACTCCCGCGTGAACCCGCCCGGCAATACCGCACCGCCATGCCGGCGGTCGAGGAGTCCTTCTGCCTCCAGAGCGCGCACGTCCCGCCGTACGGTCACTTCGGAGGTCTGGACGACGCGGGCGAGTTCACGGAGCGACACGGCCCCGTTCGCTCGCACCATTTCGAGGATCAATTGGCGACGTTCTGCAGCGAACACGAAACTGACAGTAACCCCAACGACCGTCTGGTTTCAGCAGTTTGCGCCGAATTACAGAAGTTGTTCGCATGGTGGCACCCGAAGTGGTATAGGGCTTAACCCGGGTGCCTATGCCGTACGCATGCTCGACAACTCCCCGTGACCAGCGGGGAGTCGGATTCGGCCGTCAGCCCTCGCCGCCGGTCTTGCGGGTGTGCAACTGCCGCGCCACCTCGGCGATCGACCCCGAAAGGGACGGGTACACGGTGAACGCGTTCGCGATCTGTTCGACCGTCAGATTGTTGTCGACGGCGATCGAGATCGGATGGATGAGTTCCGAGGCGCGAGGAGCCACCACCACACCGCCGACCACGATGCCGGTGCCGGGGCGGCAGAAGATCTTGACGAAGCCGTCCCGGATGCCCTGCATCTTGGCACGGGGGTTGCGCAGCAGGGGCAGCTTGACGACCCGCGCGTCGATCTTGCCCGCGTCCACGTCGGCCTGGCTGTAGCCGACGGTGGCGATCTCGGGGTCGGTGAAGACGTTCGAGGAGACCGTCTTGAGGTTCAGCGGGGCGACCGCGTCACCGAGGAAGTGGTACATCGCGATCCGTCCCTGCATCGCGGCGACCGAGGCGAGCGCGAAGACACCGGTGACGTCACCGGCCGCGTACACCCCGGGGGCGGTGGTGCGGGAGACCTTGTCGGTCCAGATGTGCCCGGAGTCGCGCAGCCGGACCCCGGCCTCCTCCAGGCCGAGACCGGCGCTGTTCGGGATGGCGCCGACGGCCATGAGGCAGTGCGAGCCGGTGATGACGCGGCCGTCGGCGAGGGTGACCTCGACCCGGTCGCCGACGCGCTTGGCGGCGGCGGCGCGGGAGCGGGCCATGACGTTCATGCCGCGGCGGCGGAAGACGTCCTCCAGGACGGCGGCGGCGTCGGGGTCCTCGCCCGGCAGCACGCGGTCCCGCGAGGAGACGAGCGTCACCTTGGAGCCGAGCGCCTGGTAGGCGCCGGCGAACTCGGCGCCGGTCACACCCGAACCGACCACGATCAGCTCTTCGGGCAGCTCGTCGAGGTCGTAGACCTGGGTCCAGTTGAGGATGCGCTCGCCGTCGGGCTGGGCGTCCGGGACCTCGCGGGGGTGGCCGCCGGTGGCGATGAGGACGGCGTCGGCGACGAGGGTCTCCTCGGTGCCGTCGGCCGCGGCGACGATCACCTTGCGGGAGCCGTCGAGCGCCTGCATGCCGTCGAGCCGGCCCCGGCCGCGCATGACACGGGCGCCGGCGCGGGTGACGGCGGCGGTGATGTCGTGCGACTGGGCGAGCGCGAGCCGCTTCACCCGGCGGTTGACCTTGCCGAGGTCCACGCCCACGACCCGGGCGGGCGTGTCGACGTGCGGGGTGTCGTCGGCGACGATGATGCCCAGTTCCTCGTAGGAGGAGTCGAAGGTGGTCATCACCTCGGCCGTGGCGATCAGGGTCTTCGACGGCACGCAGTCGGTCAGCACCGACGCCCCGCCCAGACCGTCGCAGTCGACGACGGTCACCTCCGCGCCGAGCTGAGCGGCGACCAGCGCCGCTTCGTATCCGCCGGGTCCGCCACCGATGATCACGATCCGAGTCACGTACTCCATTGTCCCGCACGCTCCCGGGTGCTCCCGCCCAGGGCCCCGCCCGAGACCCCACTGTTACGGGAGGGGCGGCCGTTGCGCCCTGCCGTACCCTCTCCCCATGTCGCTCTACGCCGCCTACGCCGGCAACCTCGACGCGCGGCTGATGACCCGCCGCGCCCCGCATTCGCCGCTGCGCGCCACCGGCTGGCTGAACGGGTGGCGGCTGACCTTCGGGGGCGAGCAGATGGGCTGGGAGGGCGCCCTGGCGACGCTGGCCGAGGACCCCGAGTCGCAGGTCTTCGTCGCGCTGTACGACATCGCCCCCATGGACGAGGAGTCGCTGGACCGCTGGGAGGGCGTGGGCCTCGGGGTGTACCGCCGGACGCGGGTACGGGTGCTCACCCTGGACGGCGAGGAGCCGGCCTGGGCGTACGTCCTGAACGGCTACGAGGGCGGCCTGCCCTCGGCCCGCTACCTGGGCGAGGTCGCCGACGCGGCGGAGTCCGCGGGGGCGCCCCACGACTACGTGATGGAGTTGCGCAAACGGCCCTGCTGAGGCCCGCGCGGGCGGCGCCCGCGCGTCCGCTTCGTCGGAAACAACAAGACAACGATCGCCATCCCGTGGGCTCTGTCATCTACGCGCGTAGGCCCTGACCGGCTACCCTCGTCGGCGTGAACGCATCTCTTCTTCCGGACGACATCCAGGGCGACCCGTACGCCGCCGCTGACGCCGCCGCCGCTCGCCTGCGCGAACTGACGGGCGCCGAGACCCACGACGTCGCCCTCGTGATGGGCTCCGGCTGGGCTCCGGCCGTCGACGCGCTCGGCGACCCCGAAGCGGAGTTCCAGGTCACCGAGGTGCCCGGGTTCCCGCCGCCCGCGGTCGCCGGCCACGGTGGCAAGGTCCGCTCGTACCGCATCGGCGACAAGCGCGCGCTGGTCTTCCTCGGGCGCACCCACTACTACGAGGGCCGGGGCGTCGCCGCGGTCGCGCACGGGGTGCGGACCGCGGTCGCCGCGGGCTGCAAGACGGTCGTGCTGACCAACGGCTGCGGCGGTCTGCGGGAGGGCATGCGCCCGGGTCAGCCGGTGCTGATCAGCGACCACATCAACCTCACCGCGACCTCGCCGATCGTGGGCGCGAACTTCGTCGACCTCACCGACCTGTACTCGCCTCGGCTGCGGGCCCTGTGCAAGGAGATCGACGCGACGCTGGAGGAGGGTGTCTACGCCCAGTTCCCCGGCCCGCACTACGAGACCCCGGCGGAGATCCGGATGGCCCGGGTCATCGGGGCGGACCTGGTCGGTATGTCGACGGTGCTGGAGGCCATCGCGGCGCGTGAGGCGGGGGCGGAGGTGCTCGGGATCTCCCTGGTGACGAACCTCGCCGCGGGGATGACGGGTGAGCCCCTCAACCACGAGGAGGTCCTCCAGGCCGGCCGTGACAGCGCCACCCGGATGGGCGAGCTGCTGACGCGGGTGCTGGACCGCCTGTAACGGCCCTTCTCAGCCCCCGCGGCTCTTCTCGTCCCTCTCCCACCGGGGGCACCCCCACCTGGGGCTCCGCCCCCGGACCCCCGATCGGCCCCGAAAGGGCCTCGTCCTCAAGCGCCGGACGGGCTGAAAGTGCCGGTCGCGGCAGAATTCAGCCCCTCTGGGGTACCCCCTCCGGGGGAGTTTGAGGAGCGGGGGTCAGGGGGCGGAGCCCCCTGGATCGGGACGGGTAGGGGCGGCGGGGGCGACAAACATCCCACGAACACGAGAGGTTGACCCGTCGTGCACGACGATCTCATCGCCCGGGCCGAGGCGTGGCTGGCCGAGGACCCCGACCCGGAGACCCGGGACGAGCTCGCCGAGCTCATCGGGGCCGGTGACGCCGGCGAGCTCGCCGCCCGCTTCGCCGGCACCCTCCAGTTCGGCACGGCGGGCCTGCGCGGCGAACTCGGCGCCGGTCCGATGCGCATGAACCGCGCGGTGGTCATCCGCGCCGCGGCCGGTCTCGCCGCGTACCTGAACGGCAAGGGGCGGACCGGCGGCCTCGTCGTCATCGGTTACGACGCCCGCCACAAGTCGGAGGAGTTCGCCCGCGACACCGCGGCCGTCATGACCGGCGCCGGCCTCCGCGCCGCCGTGCTCCCCCGCCCGCTGCCCACCCCCGTGCTGGCCTTCGCCATAAGGCACCTCGGCGCGGTCGCCGGCGTGGAGGTCACCGCCAGCCACAACCCGCCCCGCGACAACGGCTACAAGGTCTACCTGGGCGACGGCTCGCAGATCGTGCCGCCCGCCGACGCGGAGATCGCCGCCGGGATCGACGCGGTCGCCTCCCTCGCGGACGTCCCCCGCCCCGCCTCCGGCTGGGAGACCCTCGACGACGGCGTCCTGGACGCCTACCTCGCCCGCACGGACGCCGTCCTCGCCGCGGACTCCCCGCGCACCGCCCGCACGGTGTACACGGCCATGCACGGCGTGGGCAAGGACGTCCTGCTCGCCGCGTTCGCGCGGGCCGGGTTCCCGGCCCCCGAGCTGGTCGCCGAGCAGGCCGAGCCGGACCCGGACTTCCCCACCGTCGCCTTCCCCAACCCGGAGGAGCCCGGCGCGATGGACCTGTCCTTCGCCAGGGCCCGCGAGACCGGCCCCGACCTCGTCATCGCCAACGACCCGGACGCCGACCGCTGCGCCGTGGCCGTCCCCGACGGCGGCGACTGGCGGATGCTGCGCGGCGACGAGGTGGGCGCGCTCCTCGCGGCGCACCTGGTCCGGCGCGGCGCCCGGGGCACGTTCGCCGAGTCGATCGTCTCCTCCTCGCTGCTCGGCCGGATCGCCGAGAAGGCGGGCCTGCCGTACGAGGAGACCCTGACCGGCTTCAAGTGGATCGCCCGCGTGGAGGGCCTGCGCTACGGCTACGAGGAGGCGCTCGGCTACTGCGTCGACCCCGAGGGCGTCCGCGACAAGGACGGCATCACCGCCGCGCTGCTCGTCACGGAGCTGGCCTCCGGGCTGAAGGAGCAGGGCCGCACCCTGCTGGACCTCCTCGACGACCTCGCCGTGGAGCACGGTCTGCACGCCACCGACCAGCTATCGGTGCGGGTCGAGGACCTGTCGGTCATCGCCGACGCCATGAGCCGTCTGCGCGAGCGGCCGCCCGCCGCGCTGGCCGGTCTGGCGGTCACCCGCGCCGAGGACCTCACCCGGGGCACGGACCGGCTCCCGCCCACCGACGGCCTGCGCTACACGCTGGACGGGGCCCGGGTCGTCGTCCGGCCCAGCGGCACCGAGCCCAAGCTCAAGTGCTACCTGGAGGTCGTCGTCCCGGTCGCCGACCGCTCGGCCCTCCCGGCCGCCCGTGCGCGGGCGACTGAGCTGCTCGCCGCGGTCAAGCGGGACCTGTCGGCGGCGGCCGGTATCTGATCCGTACGCCCGGACCACCCGCCTTCATGGGGAGTTGGGCTGCCGCTCGCTCCTCGGCCGCCCGGTCACCGGGCGGCCGACGCATGCTCTAACCGCGGTACGGATGCCCCCTCACCCCCCCTTGGGGGCATCCGCCCCCGAGGTGCTCCCGCCGCCCCTGGACTCACAGGCGGGGCACCGGAGAACCGCGTGAGGGCCGGACGGGAACGCAGCCCGAGTCAGCTGCGTCCCCGTCCGGCCCTCTGTCGTTCCTCCGGCGGGTCAGCCGGCGGCTTCGCCCGACGGGGTGGCCGCGGGGGACTCCGTGGGGGTGGGCGTGGGGGTGGGCGTGGCGGACTCCGAGGGGTCCGGCGAGGGCGCGGGGTCCGTGGCGCTGTCGCCGGGCGTCGGCTCGGGGGTCGTGGTGGGCGTCGGCTCGGCGGTCGGGTCCGGGGACGCACTCGCGCCGGTGGAGGGCGAGGGCGTCGGTGCCGACGGCGAGGGGAGGACGGGCGGGCGGGGCGGGGAGGTGGGGGCGGGAGTGGCCCCGCCGTCGCCGTTCCCTGCCGGCTCGTCCGGCGGCTGTGCCCCGTCCGGGTCGTCGGGCCGTTCGGGCGCGGCGGGCCTCTCGTCGTCGCGGTCCGGCACCGGGCGGGTCGCGGGGGTCGGGCCGCCCGCTCCGGGGCTCTCGGGGACGACGCCCTCGCCGTCGGGGACGGTGTGTACTCCGCGGAGGTAGAACTCCATCCAGCCGAGGACCAGGTTCAGGTAGGCGCGCGAGTGGTTGTAGCTGAGCACGGCGCGCTCCAGGCCGGCCGCGGTGGCGAGGTCGCGGTCGCCGGCGCACAGGTAGTGGCCCGCGGCGAGGGCGGCGTCGTGGATGTTGTTCGGGTCGGCCACTCCGTCCCCGTTGCCGTCCGCGCCCCAGCTCTTCCAGGTGGTCGGCAGGAACTGCATCGGCCCCACCGCGCGGTCGTACACGGGGTCGCCGTCCCAGGCGCCGTTCTCGCTGTCGAGGATCAGCGCGAATCCGTTGCCGTCGAGGGCGGGTCCGGTGATGCGGGTGAGGGTGTCGCCGTTCGCGTCCACGGCTCCGCCTCCCGCGTGCCCCGACTCGACCTTGCCGATCGCGGCGAGGAGTTCCCAGCGCAGTCGGCAGCCCGGGTCGGTGCGGGCGACCGACGCGGCGGCCGCGCGGTAGGCGGCGAAGACGCTCGCGGGCAGTCCCGCCTCGGCGGTGACGCGCCGGGTCCGGGGTGTCGAGGGTGTGCCGCCCCGCGTCCGGGCGGTGCCCTTCGCGCTCTCCAGGGGCGGGAGTTCGACGTGGTAGGAGTCGTCGCCCTGGGAGGGCACCTCGGGCAGTGGGGTGCCGGGGCCGGTGAGCCGTACGGGTGTCGCGGAGCCGTCGTCCGGCGCGGAGCCGGCGGCGGACGGCGCCGGGGCCTGGGAACCGGCGGTGAGCAGGGCCGCGGCGACGGTGGCGGTGGCCGCGGCGAGGGTCCCGCGGCGGGCGCGGGACCGGGCGCGTCCGCGGCGGACGGGTCTGGCGAACGGGCGGGGCATGGCGGGCACTCCTGGCAGTGGGCGGGGCGGAGTCGGGCGGGCGGGACGTCGCGAACACGCCTCAGCCGAAGCGGCCGTTCACGTAGTCCGTTGTCCGCGGGTCCTGGGGGTGGTTGAACATCGCTTCCGTGCTGCCGTGCTCGACGACGGCCCCGGGGGTGCCCTGCTCGGCGAGGAAGAAGGCGCAGGTGTCGGAGACCCGGGCGGCCTGCTGCATGTTGTGGGTGACGATCACGATGGTCACCTCGGCGGAGAGCTCGTGGATGGTCTCCTCGATGCGCCGGGTCGAGGTCGGGTCGAGCGCCGAGCACGGCTCGTCCATCAGCAGGACGCGCGGCCGTACGGCCAGGGAGCGGGCGATGCACAGGCGTTGCTGCTGGCCGCCGGAGAGCGCGCCGCCGGGCTGCCGGAGCCGGTCGCGGACCTCCTTCCACAGGCCGGCCTTGGTGAGGCACTCCTCCACCAGCAGGTCCTTGTCCTCCCGGCCGGCCCGGATGCCGCCGAGCTTGAGACCGGCGGTGACGTTGTCGTAGATCGACATCGCGGGGAAGGGGTTGGGCTTCTGGAAGACCATGCCGATCTGGCGGCGGGCGTGGGTGATGCGGCGGCCGCGGTCGTAGATGTCGTCGCCGTTGAGCAGCACCCGGCCCGCGAGGGAGGCGGAGCCGACCAGTTCGTGCATGCGGTTGAGGATGCGCAGAAAGGTCGACTTGCCGCAGCCGGAGGGGCCGATGAGCGCGGTGACCTGGCGGGCGGGCATGGTCAGCGAGACGCGTTCCAGGACCTTGTGGTCGCCGAACCAGGCCGAGACGGAGTCCGCCTCCAGGGTGGCGGGGTCGCTCGCGGTGCCGGCCGGGGCGGGCCGGGCGGCTTTGATGCGCCGCGTGGGGTCGAGGATCTCGTCGACGAGGGTGTCGGACGCGTCGGACGGCTCGGGCATGGTGGCGGAACTCCTCGTCGTTCAGCGGTCGGTCGGGGTCGGTCAGGGGCGGGTCGGGGGTGGGGGCGGTGTGCCCGGGTGGTGCCGCGGGCGGCCGGGGTCGGTCAGGGGCGGGTCAGGGGGTGGGGGGGCCGTGTGCCCGGGTGGTGCCGCGGGCGGCCGGGGTGCCGGCGGTCCGGTCAGATCAGGTTGGGCAGCAGGCGGGTCGCGGCGCCGGAGACGGCGAGTCCGAGGGCGGCCAGCACCGGCACGCCCACGATCCAGGTCTGCCAGCGCCCCCAGGCGCGGTGCGCGGTCATGGTGAGCAGGGCCGCCAGCAGCAGCGCCTGCGACCAGAGGAAGACCGGCAGCCAGGCGTCGCCCTCACCGCCCAGGGCCTGCTCGGAGTCGTCGATCCAGCCGAGGGCCAGGGGGCGGGGCGGGGCGGGCCGCGCCTCGCCGCGCAGGGTGGCGTCGACGCGGAGGGTGCCGGAGGGGGTGTAGGGGCCGCCCTCGGCGGTGATCAGGGTGAGCCGGCCCTCGCCCTCCTTGAGGGCGGGCGGCAGCGGGTCGCCCTCGCGGCGGACGGCGGTCACCTCGTAGCGCGCGGTGCCCTGGCCCGTGGTGACCCTGATCTCGGTGCCGGCCGGCAGTTGGTTCAGGTCGTTGAAGGGGCTGCCGTAGCCCCACTGGCGGCCCATGATCACGCTGGTGCCGGACTGGCCCGGCAGCGGCGTGTCCCGGCGGTGGCCGGGGCCGGACATCAGCACGCCCGAGGTGGTGCCCTCGGCGACGACCTCCGTCAGGCCCAGCACGGGGATGCGCAGCAGCGCGACGGGCGCGCCCGGGTCGAGCAGCTCCCCCTCGTAGGTCCGCTGTCCCACCGGTGCGATGCCGAGGGCGAGTTGACGGCGCAGTTCGTCGTGGGCGGTCTCCTGGTCCCGGGCGTGCTGGAGGTGGCCGACGACGGTGAGGTTGGCGGCGAAGCCGATGAGCAGGGAGGCGAGCACGCACAGCGCGGCCCCGGCGAACGCCAGGCCGGACCGCTCGGCACGCCCGGGGCGTCCGGCGGCGGGCTCGGGCGCGGGGGACGGCGCCGGGGGCGCGGCGGCCGGGGGCGGCGGGGACAGCACGGTCACGGGGCGCTCCTGTGGAGGGGGACGTCGTAGGGGTTCGGGGGTACGGGCGGCGTGGCTCCGGGAGGGCACCGCCCGTACCCGCGGGGGCGGTTACGCGCCGGGCGCGCCGAAGCGGAGCAGCCCGTTGCGGCGGCCGTGGCGCACGAGGAACACGCCAGCGGCGACCAGGACGACCGCGCCGATGCCGGAGAACAGGGCGATCTGGCTGCCGGTGGAGGCGAGGCCGCCGGTCGGGGAGGTGCCCCCGGAGCCCGAGCCGCCGGAGGAGCCGCCGGTGGTGCCGGAGCCGCCGGTGAGGTCACCGCCGGTGGTGCCGGAGGTGTCGCCGGTGGGGTCGTCGGTCGGATCGCCGGTCGGGTCGTCCGTGGGGTCGTCGGTGGGGTCGTCCGTCGGGGACGGGGATCCGGAGGACGGGTCGTCGAGGGTGAACTGCACGGCGCCGACGGAGCCCGGTCCGGTGCAGTCGCTCTCGTAGTCCCAGCTGTTCTGTCCGGCCACCGCGTCCTCGGGGACCGTCAGGGCGGGCCAGGTCACGGTGCCGTCCGCGTCGGCGGTGGCGGCGGGGAACCCGGTGTCGTTGCGCGGGAGGGACATCGTGTACTCGGTGCCCGGCTCGCAGCCGCGGATCAGTACCTTCACCGTCTGCCCGCGCCGGAGTTCGGGGTTGTCGGCGAGCCGCTCCCCCGCCTCGTCGTGCATCTCGTAGCGGGGCAGCTGCACGATCACCGTGAAGGGCCGGGCCGATGCGGAGGCCGCCCACTTGGTGGTGTCGTCGGGGGTGAAGCGGGCCGTGATGTCGTGCCGTCCCTCGGTGAGCGAGGCCGCCGTCAGCTCGGCCTTCCCGTCGGCGACGGTGGCCTCGCCGAGGGAGGTCTCGCCCTCCAGGAAGGTGACCTTGCCGGCCGCCTCGGCCGGCGAGACGGCCGCGACGAGCCTGGTCTCCTTGCCGGGTTCGATCACGCTGGGGTCGGCCGTGACCTCGACGCCGGTCGCCTCGGCGCCCTCGCCGGCCACCCAGGTGTCACCGGTCACGGTGATCTTCTGGGTCCAGTAGTTCTCGTCGGGGTGGGCGCCGCCGAAGTCGTCGAGGCAGAGCAGCTGGAGTTCGTAGGTGCCGTCGGAGGTGAAGACCTGGCTGAGGTCGCCGAGGCCGAGGTCCGGGTTGTCCGCCGCGGCGAGCGAGGCGGTCTTGGCGGCGTCGTACGGGGTGGCGCTGGTGATCGAGCCCATGGCGACGGCCGTTCCGCCGCCGGGCTGCGCCACCCGCAGGGTGAGGGTGTAGTTGATCGGGATGGCTTCGAGGACGTTGCCCTGCTCGTCCTTGACCTCGAAGTCGGGGCACGGGGCGGGCGTGACGAGGGAGGGGCCGAAGGGCTCCGGATCGCTGAGCTTGCCGCTGGTGGCGGTGAAGGTGAACTCGCCCATGGAGGCCGCCGCGCGGGCGGGCGCGGACTGGGAGGCGGCCAAGGCCAGGCCCAGGGCCAGGACGACGCAGGCGGCCACCGCGGCGGCGGCTCTGCGGAACGGTTGTAGCGCGGTCATTGCGTGGGCCCCCCGGGGGCGGTAGTCGGACGGACGGGGACAGCACGTGCGGGCCGGGCACCTGGGAGGTGCCCGGCCGTCACGCGAGGATCAGAGGACGTTCACCGGTCAGCGCTCGGCCTTCAGCGCGACGGAACCGCAGTTGGAGACGGTGCCGAAGCCGTAGTTGGTGATCGTGGAGGAGGCGGCGCAGACCTTGGAGGTGGAGCCCTCGAAGGTCTCGATGAGCACCGGGGACGCCTTCGTGCCGCCGGTGAGGCGGGCGGACTCGACGACGTTGTAGACGTCCCGCAGGAAGGTGGCGGTGAAGCCGGTGTTCAGCGCCAGCGAGGAGCCCGAACCCGTGGTCGGCGCGGTGCCGTTGATGTTGCGCAGGCGGGACTCGCCGCGGCGGTTGGGGACATCCGCGAAGCCCTTGCCCTGGGCGATCCACTGGGCGATCGAGTAGGGCATGAGCTGGTTGCCGTTGGCGATCGCGATGCCGTCGTGCTCCTGGACGCTCTGGTTGACGCAGGAGCCGACCTGGGCCTCGGTGATGCCGATGGCCGCGAGCCAGAACGAGCGGGTGCCGGAGCCGGACTGCGGCAGCAGCGGCTGGGCGTTCGGGTACGTGGTGGAGGTGCACTTGTAGATGTCGGCGAGCTGCGCCGTCGTCAGGTTCGTCGGCAGCGTGCTGCCCAGGTCGGTGGCGTAGGTGACGCCGTCCTTGGCGAACGGGATGAAGGTCAGGTCCGTGGTGCTGGTGTCGGCCGGGCCGCGCGAGGAGCGGGCGAAGTCGATGCAGTTGGTGCCGGCGGCGAGGTCGGCGTTGAGCGCGTTGATGCCGGCCGAGGAGCCGTTGGGGCGCGTGATGGTGCAGTTGGTCGCCTTGGTCTTCACGGTGGCCGTGCCGGTGGCGTTCCAGGACGCGACGATCTTGCCGCTCGCGTTGGTGACCACCTCACCGAGGCCGTTCACGACGTACTGCGTGGTGTCCGAACCGACGCCGGCCAGCTGACGGTAGTCCGTGGTCGGGTTCGGGTCGGCCGAGGCCGGGGCGGACAGGATGCCGAGACCGAGGGCCGCGGCACCGAGAGCAGCACCGGCCTTGGCGTAGGACTTGACGTTCACTTCTGAACCCCTTGTTTTCGTTTTGCGAAGACTGGATTTCGAAGACTGGACGCGCAAGCTGAATCCGGATTGTTTTACTGCCGACCCGTCGACCGGCCACCGAATACATTTCCAAATCTTTGTCCGGGGGCCAACCAATTCCCAAGGATGGCTAGGTTACGGGGAGGCTTCCTAGGTGTCTCCTAGGGAATTCTCCGGTGTGCGAACCGCAGCATGACCGGACCGGAGAGTCCGGCGGCGCCGCCGATGAGGAGAACCGCGAGAAGGACCCAGCGGATGACGCCGAGGACCTCGCCGGGCGTGACGCCGGTGGCGTCGGCGACCTTCTGCTGGGTCTCGGCCCGGCCGGGCGGGGAGGGTCCGTCGGACCCGACGGGGCCGGCGGCCGGGCTCGCGTCGCCCGTCGTGCCGTCCGCTCCGGCGCCGCCGTCCGCTCCGGTGCCGCCGTCCGCCGCCGTGCCCGCGCCGTCCCCGGCGCCCGCGTCACCGTCTCCCGCGGAGCCGGTGCCGCCGGGGTCGCCGCCCGGTGCCGGGCTCTCACCGCTCGCCCCCCGCTCCAGCTCGTCCGCGGCCCGTTCGGCCTGCGTCCGCTGCGCCGGGGCCAGCGGGGCGTAGCCGGGTGGCAGCTGACCTGCCGAGACGCCGGTCGTCTGGCCGGGTCCCGCCGCGTACCGGATGAAGTCCGCGTACGCCTCGCGGTCGGCCGCGTCCTGGTCGACGGAGGCCGCCGCGTAGGTCACGGCCGTCAGCGGATAGGCCCGCCCCTGGGCGCGGGCGGGTTCGGCGGCGAGCACCGAGGCGTCCGTGGGCGACGGCCGCATGGCGGCCACCGCGGCCGCGAGCGAGTCGGCCGAGGGTGCGACGAAGGTGCCGTCGGCGTTGCGCAGGGCCGCCGTGGCCAGCCCGTAGCGCTGCGCGGACACGGCGTCGACGACCGCCATCACGGCGCGCCGGCCGGACAGCGGGGCGTCGTTGATGAGCTTGGCCGGCTCCAGTTGAGAGCCGCCCTGCGCCCACTGGATGGTGCGGTTGTTGTTGCCGCGGCGGGTCCGCACGGCTCCGTCGTGCAGGTCCGAGGTGTAGGGGTCGAGGTCGGTGACGCCGTAGGTGAGCGGGGGCGTGCCGTTGGCCAGGGCCGCGGTGGTCGTCGGATCGACCTTGGGATAGTCGGACAGCGTGGTGTTCTCGGCGAGGTCCAGTTCGTCGAAGTGCGCATTCACCCGGGTTCCCCAGGGGTCCGGTTCACCGGACAGGAATTCCCTGGCCTCGGCGTCCGACTGGAGCCATTTCCATACGAGCCGTGTGGTGTCGGAACTCTGAAGGGGAACCATCAGGGTCCGCAACTGCCTGCTGTCCAGCTCGGGAAATCCCGGATTGTGCTTCTTGAATTCCTGGTCGTCGACGAGGGAGAGCGGGTTTCCCTCGACATGTGCGGGAGCCGGGCCGAGGGTCACGTCGTCGACGTAGGAATGGGTCAGCATCTTCGCCACGAGCCGGGGGGTCAGATTCATGTCCCGGAGCACGCCGTCCGCGCTCTCGATGAAGAAGGCGATGACCGGGCCGGAGACGGCGACCGGCGCGTGCACGATCCGCGGGCCGCCCTCCTGCGGGGCCACCGGCTCGACGGTGAGACCGAGCAGCGGTGCCTGGGCGGACGAGCCGAGCACCTGGTTGCGGGCCTCCTCCTCCCCGCCCTGGGTGAGGGCGAAGGCGCTGCCGGCGACCCCGCACAGCTTGGGCTGCCAGGAGGTGACGGCGTCGGTGGCCAGTTCGGAACCGGCGACGGGGAGTTCCTCCTGGCCGGCCGCGCAGAACTCGTCGACCGGCAGGAAGTGCATCGGGACGACCATCCGCTGGGCCCAGTTGGTGGTGGACAGCGGTGAGCCGTCGACCGTTCCGTCCTCGCCCGGGGCGGTGACGTCCGTGCCGTCCTGGTTGTGGGTGCCCCGCGGCACGACGACCAGCCAGCAGCGCCGGGGGGTCACCGGGCCGCCCTCGGCGGCGGTGTTCATCCCGCAGCCGAGGTGGGGCGCCTCGATGCCGTCCTGCATCTCGAAGGTGAGTTCGCCGGTGCCGTTGTCGAAGGTGCGGCCGGCCGTCACCTCGTTGGTGTCCAGCGCGCCGAAGTAGGTCGGGTCCTTGGCGGAGGTGGTCGGCGGCAGGCCGCCCACCGGCCGGAACGGGACGAACGCGTTCGGTCCGGTGTAGTCGGCCTCCGCCGGGTCGGCCGCGCCGCCGCCCGTTCCGGCGTCGACCGTCCGCGACTCGGTCAGCAGGCCCCTGGCGCCCACCACGCCGGAACCGCCGAAGACGCACTGCTCCCGGGTGGGGCCCTGCTCGTCGTCCCCCCAGCACTGCATGATCTGGAGGACGTTGCGGTCCAGGGTGCCGGCCGGGGTCGGCGCCCCGCCCTCCCAGGTGATCCGCACCCCCTGCGAGCGCAGGTCCCGGGTCTGGTGGACGGTCACCTTCAGCCCGGAGAAGTCGTCGTGGGGCCCCTTACTTCCCGTCACCGTGACCGCCGAGCCGTCCGCGGCCCTCGCCGGGACGGTCGTGGAGGGCAGCGGCAGCAGGGCCACCACCAGCGCGCTGAGCAGACAGCCCACGGCGGCCAGGACACGCGGCGCCGGCCGCGTCCGCGGGGCCGTCCGCGTCCGCGGGGCCGTCACAGCGCACCGCCCTTGCGGCGGGCCCGGCCGGACATCGCCCGGCCCACCAGGGGCGGCCCGATCACCACACCGAGCAGCAGGGCCGCCGACAGCGCCATCAGCGCGGTACGCAGACCGAGGGCGTCGCCGTCGCCGAGGGTGACCGGGTTGGCGACGACGGAGGTGTCACCGGCGGCCTGGTCGGCGCTGAGCACCTCGCCGGTGTCGGGGTCGACGACCGTGGCGCCGGTCGTGCCCTCCGTACCGCCCGTGCCGCCGGTGGTGTCGCCGGAGGAGCCGCCGCTGCCCCCGCCGGAGCCCGAACCGCCGGTCGCCGCGGAGCCTTGGGTGCCGGAGCCGCCGGAGCCGCCGGTGGTGCCGGAGCCGCCGGTCGTGCCCCCGGTGGTGCCGCCGCTGCCGTTGCCGCTCGGCGCGGTGGGTTCCTTGGCGCCGCCGGTGCCGGTGGCGCACTGGTCCGCGCCCTTCTTGTCGCAGGCCGCCGGGTAGGGCGCGTTCTGCGCCAGCACGTTCCTGCCGTCGCTGGAGAAGGTCGGGTTGTTGCACTTCTTGATGTCGATGTCCTCCGCCACGGCCCCGGGGATCTTGCGCACCTGTTCCATGGCCGCCTCGACGAGGTTGATCGGCAGGGGCGAGTAGCCGAGCCGGTCCGCCTGCTGCTGTCCCTCGCAGAGGAAGTAGTTGCCGAAGGCGCTGAGCGTCTGGCCCTTGGCCTTCGTGAAGCCCATCTCCTCCTTGGTCGGGATGATCATGTAGCTGTAGCTGGAGAGGGGGTAGGTGCGGCGGTCGGAGAAGGAGTAGACGCCGTCGAGGTTCTGCGTCAGGTAGTTCGCGGAGCGCGGGTCGTTGTTGATCCTGGCCCGGGTCAGCGCGACGGCCACGCTGGAGGCGGTCGGCTCGACGTAGTAGCCCGAGCGGTTCAGCACCTTGACCACGGGGAAGCCCGCGTTCTTGGCATAGGAGTACTCGACGTAGGTGATGGCGCCCTCGGCCTGCGGCTGCTTGGTGTAGCCGGCCACGCCGAGCGAGCCGGACTGGGCGACGAAGCCGGAGCCGGGGATGTTGGGGAAGTACGAGGTCAGACCGCACGGCGTGGGTTTGCCCGCGCGACGGCAGTAGTCGTTCCACAGGCTGCCGTGCTGCTTGGACATCCAGAGCGTGAACTGGGCGGTCGTACCCGAGCCGTCGGAGCGGACGACCGGCACGATCCGGCGGGCGGGGAGCGCGAGCCCGGGGTTGTCGGCCTTGATCTCCGGCGCGTTCCACTGGGTGATCCGACCGGTGAAGATCTTGGTGAGCACGTCACCGGAGAGCCGGAGGTTGGTGACCCGCTTGCCGCCGATCCGCAGGTTGTACATGAACGAGGTGCCGCCGGCCACGATGGGCATGTAGGCGTACTTGCGCTTCGGCGGGGTGTCGGTGGTGCCGAACTCGGTGAGTCCGTAGGGGATCTCGGAGACACCGAAGTCGGAGGTGCCGTTGGCGAACTGGGTGCGGCCGACCGTGGAGCCGACCGCCGAGTAGTTCACCGTCATGCCCTGCTGGCGGACGTTGCGGCGCCACTGCTCCACGGCGTTGGCGCTCCAGGTCGAGCCGGAGCCGCTGATCTTCACGTAGGTGGCGGCGTGGGCGTTCGGCGGGTCGAGGGCGAGCAGCGCGCAGACGAGGGCGACGAACAGCGCCAGCGCCTGGAGCACGCGGGTGGCGCGTGCGCGACGGACGGGTGCGGGTATCACGGGGTGCTCCTCGTCGATGCGGGACTGACGGGCGGCCGGCCGGTGGCCGTACGGGCCGCGAGGCGCCGGGCGTCTCGGCGCGACGCCTTGACCCGGCGGTGTTCCTGACGTCGGGTCAGCTGTCCCGGTGCGCGGCCGCCGAGGACACGGGCGACCACGAACAGGACGAGCACCAGCATCAGCAGCACCGCCGCGGTGCCGAAGCCGCGGGCGATGTAGGTGGGTTCGGGGGACTTGACGAGTTCGAAGGCGGCCAGGGGCAGCGACACCATCGGGTCGTGCAGGGGATCGGCGTTGAGTTCGGCGGTGAATCCGGCGGTCAGCAGCACCGGCGAGGTCTCCCCGACCCCGCGCGCCGTGCCGAGGATGACCGCGGTCGTCAGTCCGGACCGGGAGGTGGGCAGCACGACGTGCCAGACCGTCCGCCAACGCGAGGTGCCGAGCGCGTACGAGGCCTCCCGCAGGGTGCCGGGGACCAGCCGGATGACCACGTCGGCGGCGCGGATGACGATCGGCAGCATCATCACCGAGATGGCGAGCGCGGCGGCGAGGCCGGACCGGTCGAAGCCGAGCCCGAGGATGAAGGTGGCGTAGATGAACAGGCCCGCCACGATGGACGGCAGCGCGGTCATCGCCTCCACGATGGTGCGGACGAACCGGCTGAAGCCGCCGGGCACCTCGTTGAGGAAGACCGCGCAGATCAGCCCGGCCGGGATGCAGATGGCCAGGGCGATGCCGATCTGCCACAGGGTGCCTACGACCGCGTGCAGGATGCCGCCGACCTCCAGGGGCTCCACCGGACCGGCGTCGGCCATGGACTCCGTGTAGAAGTTCAGGTGCGGCAGCGCCTCGCGGCCCTCGTAGAGGGTGTAGACGACCACGAAGGCCAGGACGGCCAGCATCACCAGGCCGAGGCTCTGGACGACGGCCGCCGCCACCCGGTCGCGGACCGCGGGTCCGTCCTCGTCGAAGGAGACCAGGAGCGCGTACAGGCCGAGGAAGAGGGCGTAGGCGACGAGGAGGAAGCCCAGCGCGCCGTTGAAGGGCAGCAGCCGGTCGAACATCAGCCAGGTCAGGGCGAGGGCCGCGGCGCCGGCCCCGGTCAGCGCGTAGACGTCGGTGGCGCGCACGGTGGACAGGTTGCGGCGCGCCTCGCCGCGGCCGGCGGGGCCGCCGGGCCGGCGGCCGGGCAGGGTGGTGACCGGGGGCTGCGGGTCGGCGGGGCCGGTCCGCGGGCCCTGGTCGCCGGGCGGGCTCTGGGGTGCGGTGACGGTCATCGGAGTCGGTCCCCTCAGGAGTCGCTCGCCGCGCCGGAACGGCTGCGGGCGACGATCGACGATGCGGCGAAGTTGACGACGAGCGTCATCAGGAAGAGCGCGAGGCCTGCGGCCATCAGCGCCGACATGCCGAGGTCGGTCGCCTCGCCGTAGCGCAGGGCGATGAGCGAGGAGACCGAGCTGGTGCCGTTCTGGAGGATGTGCGGCTGGATCACGAAGACCGGCGAGATGATCAGGTACACGGCGATGGTCTCGCCGAGGGCCCGGCCCAGGCCCAGCATGGTGCCGCCGATCATGCCGCCCTTGCCGAACGGCAGGACGACGCTGCGGATCATGCCCCACCGGTTGGCGCCCAGCGCGTAGGCGCCCTCGCGTTCGCCAACGGGGGCCTGCGAGAACACCTCCCGCATCACCGAGCAGATGATCGGCGCGACCATCAGGGACACGACCATGCCCGCGATGAAGGTGGAGGAGGTGAAGACGGTCGCGGTGGCGAGCGGGTCCCGCGGATCGGCGCCGTCGACCTCGAACAGGGGGATCCACCCGAGGTAGGTGGTGATCCAGCGGGAGACCGTGACCACGTGGCCCTGGAAGAAGAACAGCCCCCACAGCCCGTAGACCACCGAGGGCACCGCGGCCATCAGGTCCACGACGCTGATCAGGGTCGGCCGCAGCCGCGGGGGCGCGTACTCGGAGATGTACAGCGCCGTGCCGAGCGCGAGGGGGACCGAGAAGGCGATGGCGACCAGGGCGATCAGGATCGTTCCGACCAGGACGGCCGCGATGCCGAAGTTGCCGCCGTCGGGCTCCCACGCCTCGGTGGTGATGAAGCCCCACTCCGCGACCGACAGCGCCTGCCAGGCCCGGTAGGTCAGGAAACCGCCGACCAGCAGCATGATCGCGAGCACCAGCGCGCCGCCGCCGACCAGGACGCCCCGGAACACCCGGTCGGGCAGCGGGGAGTCGACGTACAGGCGTCTTCGGGGGTCGTCCGCGGCGGTCGCCGGCTGCCCGATTCTTCGCGTCTTCACATGGGACGACGCTCGTGAGGCGGAATGGACGCCCGCGCACGCGCACATGAACGGGACGCCCCCGAGGGGCAACTTCCGGTGTTGACGTGAACGTGTCGACCACGGAGGCCGTGGGGGCCGTCGGGTCCGGGGCGTG
The DNA here is from genome assembly GCF_040653275.1 of Streptomyces sp. NPDC048002. NCBI lineage: Bacteria > Bacillati > Actinomycetota > Actinomycetes > Kitasatosporales > Streptomycetaceae > Streptomyces > Streptomyces sp. NPDC048002. The sequence goes on from NZ_JBEZNL010000062.1 coordinate 28,278, forward strand.
CCGAAGGGGCCGGAGCGTGCCCCTTCGGCACGCCCCGGCCCCCCGTCGGTCCGCTCGCCGCGTCAGACCCCGCGGCCCCGGCTTCCCCTCACACCTCGCCCCACGGAATCGCGCGGCCCGACCCCAGCTCGGCCAGCAGCCCCCGGAACCGCTCGTAGGCCGCCTGGCACGTCGAGTGCCGTTCGTACGCCCGCGAGGACACCGCCAGCACCGTGCCGGCACGGTCCCGCAGCCGCCACACCCAACCGCTCCCCTCCACGGTGTGGTGCACAGCCCCCGGTAGTTCCGCCACCTCGGCACAGAGCCGTTCGAACGCGGCCCGGCATTCGCCGTAGTCCGGGTAAGTACGCCCGGCCACCGCGATCACCCGGCCGTTCGTCGCCATCAGCCGCCACGCGTAAGCGCTGTCCGGCCCTATGTCTATTTGGCAGCGCGTGCCCGGCATGGCCGCGCCCCGCCGTCTTGCCGTCATCCATCCCCACCCCTGCTTTTCCACCCTGTGTTCACAGCTTCAGGAAGCAGCCCGAACCGGCCGTGGTTCGCCGATCGTGCGGCAGACGAAGATTAGTGAGACCGGAGTGGTGGACGATCGCCCTCGTTAAGTGCAATCTGCATGCTTCACGCGAATGTTGCCCCTCGTTCACACCTACGACCCTAAGGCAACGTCAAGGACACGCCGGTCCGTCAACAAGCCTACGAACCAGTCGAGTTACGCGCAGGTACGCACAGGTGGCCGCCAGGTGCGCGGAAATTCGGATCGAGTTTCCCCTTCGGTTTTCCAGCGAATCAACGCAGCGGATATTCGCCGCAGTTCCGCATCCCGGGGAATCGGCAACCGAGAAGAACGGGCGACCGGAAAACATTCCCGAAACCCGGGAAAGCGATTACGCTTCCCACCGTCAATTCGGGCCCGCACAGCATGAATTGACGGGCCGTTGTTCTCTTTTTCGGGAGTTCGCATGCGCATCACCTCAGCCGTCGCCGCCGCGTGCGGCGTCATGGCCCTGTCCGCCCTGGCCGTTCCGACCGCACACGCGGACGAGCGCTACGGCGACACCGACATCACGAGCGTGGTCGTCAACGACGGCGCCCCGGTCGTGGTCGGCACGGCCGCGAGAACCGTCAGTGTCGAGGTCACCGCGACCGACCCGGCCGGCCTGGACCAGATCAACGCCACCCTGTACCACGGCTCGTTCGGCGCCCAGAACGCCACCGTGGCCTCGGACGCGGCCTGCGGTCCCACCACCGACACGACCAGCACCTGCACCCTCACCTTCACCCTCACCCCGGGCACCGTCCCCGCCGACGACGCGCTGGCGGGGACCTGGAACGTCAGCGCCTACGCCATCTCGCCCGACAGCGACGCGGTGTTCCTGGACACCGCGGCCACCTTCACCGTGCAGCGCGAAACCCTGGTCACCGCCGACGCGACGCCCGAGCCGGTGAAGCGGGGCAGGCTCCTCACCGTCACGGGCGAGGTGCGGCACGCGGGCTGGGCGACCGGCGTCCACGGGCCCGCGGCCGCCGGCCTGCCCGTCGAACTCCAGTTCCGCAAGGCCGGCTGCACCGCCTACACCACCCTCAGGACGGTCCGGACCGCCGCCGACGGCACCGTCTCGACGACCGTGCGCGCGTACACCGACGGCTCCTACCGCTGGGCGTACGCCGGCTCCTCGGGCACCGCCGCGGCCGTCTCCGCGGACGACTACGTCGACGTGCGCTGACCGGGCTCGCCCCCGCAGGCCCGCCGGGGCGAGCGGCCCGCTGCCCTCGCCCCGGCGCAGCCGACCTCCCTCGGGCACCGCGCGGGCCGGTCCCGCGCGGTGCCCTCCGCCCTCACGTCGCCCGGACCGGGTCCCGGGCGGGGCGGGGGACCGCGCGGTCGTGGAGCACGACAGCGAGGGGCAGGGCGGTGAACATCGAGGAGTAGGTGCCCACGGCCAGGCCGATGAGCAGGGCGAGGGCGAAGTCGGTCAGGGAGTCCCCGCCGAGGACGGCCAGCGCGGTCAGGACGAGGGCCGCGCCCGTACCCGTGTGCACGGTACGCGGCAGGGTCTGGAGCAGCGCCCGCTCGGCGACCCGGGCCAGGGGTGCCGCGCGGTCGCGCCGGGTCAGTTCCCGGACCCGGTCGAGGACGACGACGGAGTCGTTGACCGAGTAGCCGACGACCGTCAGGAGCGCGGCGAGGAAGACCCCGTCGACCGGCTTGTCCAGCCAGGCGAAGACGCCGACGAGGATCACGACGTCGTGGGCGAGCGCGGCGACCGCCGCCGTACCGAAGAGCGGACGGAACCGCGCCGCCAGATAGACGAGCTGCGCGCCCAGGGCGACGGCGAGGGCGATGAGGGCGCCCCGGCGCAGCTTCTCGCCGAGGCTGGGGCCGATGGCCTCGTCGCGGAGCTTCTCCGCACCGCCGGTCAGACCCCGGACCGCCTCGGTGATCTCCGCGGCCCGCGCCTCGGTGAGCGGGCCCGTCCGCACGGTGAGCGTGCCGTCGCCGGAGGACTGGACGACGGCGTGCGGGAACCCCGCGTCGGCGAGCGCGGTGCGGGCCCGGTCGGGGCCGGCGGGGGCGGCGTACTCGATGAGGCGCCCGCCGGTGAACTCCACGCCCAGGTCGAGGCCGCGCAGGGCGATGCCGGAGCCGGCCAGGACGAGCGCGACGGCGGAACCGGCCAGCCAGCGGCGGGGGTGGCTCAGCAGGCGCGGGCGGGCTCGGGCGAGTCGGTCGCGGACGGCGCCGGTGTGCGCGATGCCCGTGAGGCGGGGGCGGCGGCGCAGCGCGGGGCGGGCGACGGCGTACTCGGCGAGGACGCGGGTGACCACCAGCGCGCTGAACATCGAGGCGAGGACGCCGATGCCCAGGGTGACCCCGAAGCCCCGTACGGGCCCTGAGGCCAGCAGGAACAGCAGGCCGGCGGCGATGAGGGTGGTGACGTTGGAGTCGGCGATCGCGCCGAGGGCGCCGCGGAAGCCGGCGGCCAGGGACGAGCGCGCGGTGGGCCGGTGCCGGGCCACGTACTCCTCGCGGGCGCGCTCGAACACGAGCACGTTGGCGTCCACCGCCATGCCGATGGCCAGCACGAATCCGGCGAGGCCGGGCAGGGTGAGGGTGGCGCCCAGGGCGGCCAGGGCGGCGTAGGAGATCAGGCCGTAGCAGGCCAGGGCGACGGTGGCGAGGACGCCCACCAACCGGTAGACGGCGATGACGAACAGGGCGGTGAGCGCGGTGCCGATGGCGGCGGCCCAGGCGCTCGCCTCGATGGCCCGCTCCCCCAGGGTGGCGCCCACGGTGCGCTGTTCGACGGTCTCGACCGGCACGGGCAGGGCTCCGCCGTTGATGAGCAGGGCCAGTTCGCGCGCCTCGTCGGCGTCGAAGGATCCGGTGATCACGGTGGAGCCGCCGCCGATGCCGGTGCCGCAGCGCACCGACGGGTCGACCTGCGGCGAGGAGATGATCCGGTCGTCGAGCGCGATGGCGACACGGCGGGCCGGTCCCCCCACGCCGCGGCAGGCGGCCTCGCCGGTCAGCCGTGCCCACCCGGCGCGGCCGGACTCCTTGAAGTCGAGGGTGACGTGCCATCCGGTCCCGGTGGCCGGGTCGAGGCGGGCGGCCGCCTCGGCCACGTCGTCGCCGGTCAGCCGGGCCGCCTGGAGGCGCAGGAGTCGGCCCGACTCGTCGGCGAGGACCTGTTCGCGGGGCCGCTTGGGCAGCGGGCGGCTCGTGTCGTCGGCGCCGTCGGCCGTGCCGAGCACCGGGTGGAAGGAGAGCTGGGCGGTACGGCCGAGGACGGCGGCGGCCTCGGCCGGGTCCTGGACCCCGGGCAGGTCGACGACGATCCGGTCGTCCCCGGAGCGGGTGACGGTGGGCTCGGCGACGCCGAGGGCGTCGATACGGCCGCGCAGCACTTCGGCGGTGCGGTCGGTGACCTCGCCGTCCGTCGCGGCCGAGTCCCCGGGACGGGTCTCCAGCACGATGCGGGTTCCGCCCCGCAGGTCGAGGCCCAGGTCGACGGGCACGGTCAGGGTGACGTACAGGGACAGGGCGACGGCGACGAGGGCGAGCAGCCCTCGGACGCGGGGACGTCGTTTCACACGGGCCTCCGGCAGGCACACCGCGGCCACGTGGGTGGCGGCGGTCAGGGAAAGGGGGTGGTGGTCGCTTCGGTGCCTGGGGACGGAGGGGGTGCGCGCAGCGCGTGCCGGCCCGGCCTGCGGGCCGAACCGGGCGCCGGGCGGCCCCGGTCCCGCGCGACGACGGCCCTCGACGGGCAGCCGTGGGCGCGGTGGGAGGGAAGGGCGGCGGAACAGGACGGCGAGGAACGCTCACCGACGTCACGCAGCCCGAGGGCGACGACGACACGCACGGCGGCGGAGGGGTCCTGGTCGGCGCGCGGGGTGTCGTCGGTGCGGGGCGCCTCGGCGGCGCGCGGCGCGTCGGCGGTAGGCGGGGTGTCGGCGGTGCGGGGCGCGTCGGCGGACCGCGCAGAGAACGAGGAACTCTCCCTGACTGCGGCAGTCGG
>NZ_JBEZNL010000063.1:0-31783 GCF_040653275.1 Streptomyces sp. NPDC048002
TCTATATCACCCTCCCCCCCCCCGGCCCCCCTAGCTTATAACTCCCTCCACCCCCCCTCGGGGGCGCCTCCCCCCCCCCCCCGCCCCCCCCCCACCGCCTTGTCCGCATACGTTCGTCCCGCTGCGAGCCGCCGGGTCAACGGCGGCTCCCCTTAAGGGAGATCGGGGGTGCACACGTGCGCATCGGACTGCTTACGGAGGGTGGCTATCCGTATGTGAGCGGTGACGCCAGGCTCTGGTGCGACCGGCTCGTGCGCGGGCTCGGGCAGCACGAATTCGACGTCTACGCGCTCAGCCGCAGCGAGCACCAGGAGGACGAGGGCTGGGTCCCGCTGCCGCCGCAGGTCAGGCGGGTACGGACGGCGCCGCTCTGGAACGCGGACGACGATCTCGGCGCGGGCCGGCTCAAGGGCCTGGTCGGCAGGGTCGTCACCGGAGACGGATGGGCGCGCGGCCGCCACGCGCGCCGGCGGTTCATGGAGCACTACGGCGCACTGGCGACGGTGGTGTGCGCCGGAGCGGACGGAGAACGCGCCGCCGAGACGTCGGCCGACATGGCGGACCGTTTCGGCAGCGCGCTGTACGGGCTCGCCGAACTCGCCCGGGACGAGGGCGGCCTGGCGGGTGCACTCCGCTCCGAGACCGCCGTACGCGCCCTGGAGCGCGCCTGCCGGGCGCCGGGCGCCCTCCGTACGGCCCGCGAGGCGCGCGTCCCCGAACTGCTCACGGTCGCCGCCGCCCTGGAGCGCGCCCTGCGCCCCCTCTCGCTCGACTGGTACGAGGAGGACGGGCTGGGCTCGGTCGACCTCTGCCACGCCGCCTCCGGCGGCTCCGCGGCGCTTCCCGGACTGCTCGCCCGCCACTTCTTCGGCGTGCCCCTGCTGGTCACGGAGTACGGCGTGCGCCTGCGCACGCACTACCTCGCCGCCACCGACGACCCGCCCGCCGTCCGAGCGCTGCTCGCCGCCTTCCACGGCCGGCTCGCCGCGGAGATCTACGGCCGGGCCGAGATCGTCACCTCCGGGAACGCGCACGCCCGCCGCTGGCAGGAACACTGCGGCGCCGACCGCGCCAAGCAGCGCACCGTCCACCCCGGCATGGACGCCTCCCGCTTCGCCGAGATCGGCGAGGCCCCGGAGAGCGCCGACCCGGACACCGTCGTCTGGGCCGGCCGGGTGGAACCCGCCAAGGACCTGGTCTCGTTGCTGCACGCCTTCGCCGAGATCCGCAAGGAGGAACCGAAGGCGCGGCTGCGTGTCGTCGGCGGTCCCGTGGGAGCCGAGGGCGAGGCGTACCTCGGCCACTGCAGGGCACTGGCCGCGCAGCTGTTCCCCGACGAGGCGGACGGGCTGCACGCCGTCGGCGACAACCCCGTCTCCTTCGAGGAGACCGGCGGCCCGGAGCTGCCGACGCCCGCCGACGCGTACGCAGCGGGCGCCGTGACCGTGCTGTCCAGCGTCGTGGAGGGCTTTCCGCTCGGCCTCGTCGAGGCCATGCTGTGCGGCCGCGCGACGGTCTCGACGGACGTCGGCGCCGTGGTGGAGGTCGTCGGCGGCACCGGACTCGTCGTGCCCCCGCGCAATCCGCGCGCGCTCGCCGAGGCGTGCGTGGCTCTGCTCCGTGATCCCGAGCGCCGGGACCGCCTGGGCGCCGCCGCACGCGCGCGGGCCCTCGAACTCTTCACCGTTGAGCAGAACGTCACGGCATTTCACGGCATTTACCTGGAGATCGTGGCGCGCTGCCCGGTCCGCCGGGTGGTGCTCGACGAGGCGGGCGAGCCCCTGCCGTTCGCCTTCCCCGCCGAGGCCCACGTGCCCGGCCGCTGGACGGGCTCGCCGGCGCGACTCGCCGCCCGGGGCGGCCCCGGCTGGCCTCCGGGCCCGCCCGTGCGGGCCACCTCGCACATCACGCCGGAGGGAGCGCGATGAGCGGCCTCGGCGAACTGGACCGCCCCGGTACACCGACCGGCCCCGGAGCCTCCGGGGCCGACGAGGATCCGGTGGGGTTCGGGCCGGCGGAGTCACCGGAGGCTGCGATCCCCGAGGGAGGCGTCCCCGCGGAGGCGGCCGTACGGCTGGAGGCCCCCGTCCCGTCCGTCCCGGTGGAACGGCGGCGGACCCCGGTCCGCCCCCGGGCCGGGGCCGACCCGGTGAAGGCGCTGATGCACCGTCATCGGGAACTGTGCGAACGGGCGGTGGACCCCCTGGAGATCGCCGCGGGCCTGGAGGCGCACGGCGTCACCGACCGTACCGCGGCCCGCTTCCGCCACCGGGACGTCTTCTCCCTCGCCGAGGAGATGTACGCGCGCGTGCCCCGTGACAGCGACACCCCGGCACGCACCGCGATCCCGGACGCGCCCCGGGTGCGGGCCGACTGGGCCGTACTCGCCCTGCTCCCCGGGGCGTTGTGCGCGGCGGGAGTGGCAGGGATCCGGCTCACCGACGGACAGGCACGTCTCGCCGTGGTGGCCGTCACGATCCTGGCCGTGGCGGTGGGCCTGCGCGTCGCCCTGTCCCGAGGCCCGCTGCGCATCGCCGACCGCGCCCCGCGCCCCACCGCGTTCTGGGCCTACGGCCTGATCGCCTACGCGGTGCTCGGCGACGCGGTGCTCCGGGCGCTCCTCGCGCCGGGGCCCGACATCCTCCCCACCCGCCTCCCGGACGGACCGTGGCCGCCGGACACCTCGGGGCTGCTCGCCCTGGCGCTGTCCTGCGCCCCCGCCGCGGCGTGCGCCCACCTCTTCGCCACCCGTGCCCGCCGCAGACTCGCGGCGAGCCGCGGCCTCGCCGAGTACGCGACCTCCGTACAACCCCTGCTGCTGGGCGCGTTCGCCCTGTACCTCGCCGCGCTCACCGCCCTGCTGGCCCTGTGCGCGGCCGTCCTGGGCGAGACGGCCGCGTACCCCCGGTTCCTCGCCCTGGGCGCCCTCCTGCTCCTCGCGCGTCTCCTCTCCGCCCGCCGTTTCACCCACGCCCCCGCCGCGGTCCTAGCCGTGGTGACGGCCGCCGAAGCCGTGGCGCTCGCCTCGGCCTTCGCCGCTCGCTTCCCCGGGTGCGGCTTCCTCGCCACCCCCGTGGAGTCGCTCGTCACCGCGTGGGGGCCGGGCGCCGTTCCCGCACTCGCCTGCGGTCTCGGCGCCCTGACCCTGCTCATCCACTCCTCCCGCACCCTGACCCGGGCCTCGGCCCACGCCGCACCGGACACCCCGTGCTGACGCGCCCGTTGCGTGCGGGCGCGTGCTCCCTCCGCGCGCCCGGGTCACCGCAGGACCGGACCACCCCTCTGAAGGAGAACCTCACATGATCACCTCCCGACCCGAGCTCTCGGCCACGGGAGCCGCGCGATGAGAGTCCTGCTGATCGGAGCCAACGGCTACCTCGGCCGGTTCGTCGCCGACCGCCTGCTCGCCGACCCGGCCGTCCAGCTCACCGCCCTCGGCCGCGGCGACGACGCCGATGTCCGCTTCGACCTCGCGTCCGGCAGCCCCGGTGCCCTCACCCGCTTCCTCGACGCGGTCCACCCGGGTGTCGTCATCAACTGCGCCGGCGCCACCCGGGGCGGCGCCCGTGAGCTGACCCGCCACAACACCGTCGCCGTCGCCACCGTCTGCGAGGCGCTGCGCCGCAGCGGCTGCGGGGCCCGCCTGGTGCAGATCGGCTGCGGCGCCGAGTACGGCCCCAGCCAGCCCGGCTCCTCCACCGCCGAGGACGCCGTGCCCCGCCCCGGCGGCCCGTACGGGGTGAGCAAGCTCGCCGCCACCGAACTCGTCCTCGGCTCCGGTCTGGACGCCGTCGTGCTCCGCGTGTTCTCACCCGCCGGGCCCGGAACACCGGCCGGTTCCCCGCTCGGCCGGCTCGCCGAGGCGATGCGCCGCGCCATGCAGTCCGGCGACGGCGAACTCAAGCTCGGCGGCCTCGGCGCCCAGCGCGACTTCGTCGACGTCCGCGATGTCGCCCGCGCGGTGCACGCCGCCTCGCTCTCCGCCGCGCAGGGCGTCATCAACATCGGCTCGGGCCGGGCCGTCCGGCTCCGCGACGCGGCCGCCGTCCTCGCCCGCGTCGCCGGATACGGCGGCGCCCTCCACGAACTCGACGGCCCGCCGGGACCGCTCCGCGCGGCCATCGGCCACCCCCGCTCCGAGTCCGACCACGCCGCGCCCGTGGCGTACCCGTACCCCGACGGCTGCGGCAACTGGCAGCAGGCCGACGTGCGCACCGCACGCGACCGCCTCGGCTGGCGCCCCCGGATCAACCTGGAGGAGTCCCTCGCCGACATCTGGATGGAGGCGGCATGCCGCATCTGACCAGCGCCGCGCCGGGCACCGCCGACACCGGTCTGCGCACCGGTCTCGGCGTCCCCGGGTTCGCCCACCCGCTCGTCGCCCCGACCGAGTGGGCCGAACTCACCCGCCCCGGCACGCCCGTCCACTGGGCGGCCCTCGATGTCTCCGAGGGCCCCGGGAGCCGCCCCGACCCGCACTGCGCACAGGCCGTCGTCCGGCTGCGCAACGCCGGAGTGCGGGTCCTCGGCCGCCTGGACACCACCTACGGCGCCAGGCCCTTCGGGGAGGTGATCTCCGAGGCGCACCGCTATCTCGACTGGTACCAGGTCGACGGCTTCCTGCTGGACCGCTGTCCCGCGGAGCGGACAGCGCTTCCGGAGATCCGCCGGACCCTCGCCACCCTGCGCGCGCTCCGCGACGGCGCCCACCTCGTCCTCGGCCACGGCCTGCACCCCTACCCCGGCTACGCCGAGGTCGCCGACCAACTGGTCACCTTCTCCGGCCCGTGGAGCGACTACCGCTGGTCGCAGGTGGCCGAGTGGACCGCGGACTATCCCCCCGACCGTTTCTGCCACTTCGTCCACGGAATGCCCCGCGGCCATCTGGAGGAAGCGCTGCGCATCGCCCGCTGGCAGGGGGCCGCCACGATCTGGTTCACCGACCGCACCGACGGCGGCGGCCGCCTCGACCCCTGGGAGAGCATGCCCGGCTACTGGGACGAAATCGTCTCGCGGATCGGAACGGGTGTCTCGGAATGAAAAAGGCCATGGCACTGTTACGGGGAGAACAACCGTAGTGATGAACCGACCAACGGAGCCCCCGTGTCGCTGCCACCCCTGGTCGAGCCAGCTCCTGAGCTCACCGTAGACGAGGTCCGCAGGTACTCCCGCCACCTGATCATCCCCGACGTCGGGATGGACGGGCAGAAGCGGCTGAAGAACGCCAAGGTGCTCTGTGTGGGCGCCGGCGGCCTGGGCTCGCCGGCGCTGATGTACCTGGCCGCCGCGGGCGTCGGCACGCTCGGCATCGTGGAGTTCGACGAGGTCGACGAGTCGAACCTGCAGCGCCAGATCATCCACAGCCAGGCCGACATCGGCCGTTCCAAGGCGGAGTCCGCGCGCGACTCCGTCCTCGGCATCAACCCGTACGTGAACGTGATCCTTCACGAGGAGCGGCTCGAGGCCGACAACGTGATGGACATCTTCAGCCAGTACGACCTGATCGTCGACGGCACGGACAACTTCGCCACCCGCTACCTGGTGAACGACGCCTGCGTCCTGCTGAACAAGCCGTACGTGTGGGGCTCGATCTACCGGTTCGACGGCCAGGCCTCGGTCTTCTGGTCCGAGCACGGGCCCTGCTACCGCTGCCTCTACCCGGAGCCCCCGCCGCCGGGCATGGTCCCCTCCTGCGCCGAGGGCGGCGTGCTGGGTGTGCTGTGCGCGTCCATCGGCTCCATCCAGGTCACCGAGGCCATCAAGGTCCTCACCGGCACCGGCGATCCGCTGGTCGGCCGACTGATGATCTACGACGCCCTGGAGATGCAGTACCGCCAGGTCAAGGTCCGCAAGGACCCGAACTGCGCGGTCTGCGGCGAGAACCCGACCGTCACCGAGCTCATCGACTACGAGGCCTTCTGCGGCGTCGTCTCCGAGGAGGCCCAGGAGGCGGCCGCCGGTTCGACGATCACTCCCAAGCAGCTCAAGGAGTGGATCGACGACGGCGAGAACATCGAGATCATCGACGTCCGTGAGATCAACGAGTACGAGATCGTCTCCATCCCGGGCGCCAAGCTGATCCCGAAGAACGAGTTCCTCATGGGCACCGCCCTGGAGGGCCTGCCGCAGGACAAGAAGATCGTCCTGCACTGCAAGACGGGTGTCCGCAGTGCGGAAGTCCTCGCGGTCCTGAAGTCCGCGGGCTTCTCCGACGCCGTGCACGTCGGCGGCGGCGTGATCGGCTGGGTCAACCAGATCGAGCCCGACAAGCCGGTCTACTGAGCCGAACCCCCGGCCTGAGCGGCGGGGGCTCCGGGTGCCCGAGGCACCTGGAGCCCCCGCCGTAGTCATGAGCAGACCTTGCCGTCCCTCGGAATCGTCCCCGACACCAGGTACGCGTTCACCGTGGAGTCGACGCAGCTGCTGCCACTGCCGTACGCGCCATGGCCCTCGCCCTTCCAGGTGAGCACCACACCGACGTCCTTGCCCAGTTCGTCCGCCATCCTGCGGGCGCCCTCGTACGGGGTCGCCGGATCCCCGGTGTTGCCGACCACCAGGATCGGCGCCGCCCCGGGCGCGCTCACCTCCGGGGTGTCGTGCTGTCCGGGCACCGGCCAGTCGTGACACCAGCCGGCCGTGTCCCAGCCCAGGAACGAGCCGAAGACCGGTGAGATCCGCTCGAACTCCGGCAGCAGCTTCTTCGTCTCCGCGGCGGTCGGCCGCTGCTTCGCGTCCAGGCACGATATGACCCGCTGGGAGTGCGTCGTCGTGCCGTAGCCGCCCGAGGCGTCACGGTCGTTGTAGCTGTCGGCGAGCGTGAGCAGCTCCGAGCCGTCGCCCTCTTCGGCCGCCTCCAGCGCGCTGGTCAGCGTCGGCCAGCTGGACTCGCTGTACAGCGGAAGCACGATGCCCGTCACGGCCAGCGTCTGGGTCAGCTCGCGGCCCGACGAGGCCGGCAGCGGGTTCGCGTCGAGCCGGTCCAGCAGGTCGGCGATCTTCCGCGACCCCTCCTCGGGGTCCTGGCCGGTGGACTTCAGGTAGTTGTTCAGCGCGCGCTGGAATCCCCGGGCCTGGTTCTTGGCGTGGTCCACGGTGCCGGCGGTCGGGTCGACGACCGCGTCCAGGACCAGGCGTCCCACCCGCTGGGGGAACAGGTTCGCGTACACGCCGCCGAGTTCGGTGCCGTAGGAGATGCCGAAGTAGTGCAGCCTGTCGTCGCCCAGGACCTGGCGCATCAGGTCCATGTCGCGTGCGGTGTCGGTGGTGGAGACGTGCGCCAGCAGCTTCCCGGCGGACTTCTCGCAGCCCTTGCCGAAGTCGGCCGCGTCCTTGAGGTAGGCAGCCTCCTCCGCCGCGGTGTCCGGGGTGCCGTCCACGGCCTCGGCGGCCTGGATCTCCTTGTCACCGCGGCACCGCACCCCCTCGCTGGAGGCGACCCCGCGCGGGTCGAAGCTGACCAGGTCGTAGCGCTCGTGCAGGTCGGACGCGACGGTGGAGTAGTACGGCATCGTCGACACGCCCGACCCGCCGGGGCCGCCGAAGTTGAACAGCAGCGAGCCGATGCGGTCGTCGCCGGTCGCCTCGGAGCGGATCAGCGCTATGCCGATCGTCTCGCCCTCCGGCTCGGACCAGTCCAGGGGCACCTTGAGCGTCGCGCACCGCCAGTCACCGCCCGGTGCGGCGGAGTCGTCGGTGGCCTCGCACTCCTCCCAGTCGAGCTTCTGCGAGGTCAGTGCGGCGGGCAGCGGCGAACCGGTGTCAGGGGAACCGTCCGAAGGAGTCCCGCTGCTGGTCTCCCCGCCCTTGTCGTCACCGCCGTCGTCGCCCCCCGAGCCGCAGCCCGTCACCAGGAGTGCGGTGGCGGCCGTCAGGGCCGCCCATCGTACGAATCGCGCCATGTGCCCTACCCCCTCGCAGGCCGTCCGCACCGGTGCAGCGGATGGCTGTCAGGCCATAGTAGGCGGAGCGCAACCCAGGCGTTCCAGCCTGTGGATAACCTTCTGACCTGCGAGTTTGCTGGAATGTGCTGGGGTGTCAGGAACAGACGGTCCCGGCCGCGGGCACCTTTCCGTTCAGCAGGTAGCCGTCCACGGCACCCTGCACGCACCGGTTCTTGCTGTCGTACGCCCCGTGTCCCTGGCCCTTGTAGGTCAGCTCGACGCCCACGCCCTCGCCGAGGGCCCGCACCATCTTCCGGGCGCCCTCGTAGGGGGTCGCCGGGTCGCCCGTGTTGCCGACGACGAGGATCGGCGCCGAACCGGGCGCGCTCACGTCGGGATGGTCGGCGGCGCCGGCCACCGCCCAGTCCGTGCAGCTGACCATCGACCAGGCCAGGAAGTCGCCGAACAGCTCGGAGGCCGCCTGGAACTCGGGCAGCTTCGACTCCACGTAGTCGGCGGTGTAGCGCGGCTTGTCGTCGGCGCAGTTGATGGAGACGTTGGCGGCGGCGATGTTGCTGTACTCGCCGTTCTCGCTGCGGCCGTTCATCGAGTCGGACAGCAGCATCAGGATCCTGCCGTCACCGTCGTACGCCTGCTGGAGCCCTTCGGTGAGGTACTCCCAGAAGTCCTGCGAGTACAGGGCCTGGGCGATGCCGTTCGTCGCCGCGGTCTGGGTCAGGTCGCGCGGGAAGATGCCCGGCAGCGGCTTGCTGTCCAGGTCGGCGAGCAGTTGGGCGATACGGTCCTTCACGTCCTGCGCGGTGTCCCCGATCGGGCAGTCCTCGACCTTGGAGGTGCAGTCCTCGGCGAAGTTGTCGAGCGCCCGCTGGAACCCCTTGGCCTGGCCGAGCGAGCCCTGCTCGGGCGTCTGCGTGGGATCGACCACCGCGTCGAAGACGGCCCGGCCGACCCGCTGGGGGAACAGGTTCGCGTACACGCCGCCGAGTTCGGTGCCGTAGGAGATGCCGAAGTAGTACAGCTTGTCGTCGCCCAGGACCTGGCGCATCAGGTCCATGTCGCGGGCGGCGTCGGTCGTGCGGACCTGCGGCAGCATCTTCTCGGAGTTCTTCTCGCAGGCCGCGTTGAACTCCCTGGTGTTGTCCAGCAGCTCGGCGCGCTCGGCGGCGTCGTCCGGGGTGGCGTCCTGCTGGAAGTAGGCGTCCAGCTGCTGGTCGTTCTCGCACTCCACCGGCGCGCTGCGGCCCACCCCGCGGGGGTCGAAGCTGACGAGGTCGTAGCGGGTGCGCAGCTTCGCGTAGTCCTCGCCGAAGGCGGGCAGCGTGGTGACACCCGAGCCGCCGGGGCCGCCGAAGTTGAACAGCAGCGAGCCGATGCGCTTGCTCTTGTCGCCGCTGGTTTCCGCCCGGATGAGGGCGATGTCGATGGTGTCCCCCTCCGGGTCGGCCCAGTCCAGGGGGGCCTTCATGGTGGCGCAGCGCCACTCGTCTCCGTCCGGCAACGGCGAGGGGGCGTCGCCGCCGCCCTCCGCCTGCGACGGGGCCGGGCACTCCTCCCAGCTCAGCTTCTGCGCCGTCAGATCCCCGTCCTGGGAGTCGTCGCCGCACCCGGTCAGCAGTGACGACAGCAGCACGGCGGTGGCGGTCAGGACGGTGGCGCTGAGGCGGGAGGGGTTCGGCATGATCCCATCCTGCGGTCGCGCACCACGGGACGCTCGGGGCACGGGCCGTCCGGAGTACCTACAGTGCGCCCTTGCGTGTGAGCTGGTTGAACGCGAACCAGCCGGGCAGGACGGGCAGCCAGAGGGTCAGCAGCCGGTACAGCAGTACGGAGGGTGCCGCGACCTCGCTGGGCAGGCCGACGGCGATCAGACCGACCGTCAGGGTCGCCTCCACCGCGCCCACACCGCCCGGTGTCGGGGCGGCGGAGCCGAGCGCGTTGCCCGCGAGGAAGACCACGGCGACGCTGGCGATGCTGATCGAGGTCGTCTCGTCACCGAACGCCCGGATCGAGGCGTCCAGACACATGACGAAGCAGGCGGTCAGCAGGAGCATGCCGCCGATGCCCGTGATCAGCTTCTGGGGCCGCTGGAGCACGTCCAGCATGCGCGGGACGACACCCGCGAAGAGCGACCGCACGCGCGTGACGACGAACTTCCGCAGGAACGGCACCGAGGTCACCACGAGCACCAGCACCGCGACGGTGAGCAGGCCCGCGATGACCGTGCGGGACGGCGACAGCGACGGCGTCTTCTCCGTACCCGTCAGATAGCCGAAGGCCAGCAGCATCAGGATGTGGCAGCCGAGACCGAACAGCTGGGACGCGCCGACGCTCGCCACCGCGAGCCCCGGCCGCACTCCGGCGCGTTGCAGGAACCGCGTGTTGAGCGCCACCCCGCCCACCGCGGCCGGTGCGACGATCTTCACGAAGGACCCGGCGACCTGCGCCCCCACGGTCCGCATGAAGGGCACCCGCTCCGGCACGAACCCGAGCAGCGCCATCGCCGCCGCGAAGTAGCTGGCCGCGGAGAACAGCACGGCCGCGGCCACCCAGCCCCACTCGGCGTTGGAGACCAGCGGGCCGAACTCGATGTGGGTGAGCTGCGTCAGCAGGAAGTACGCGCCGATGGCGCCGGCGATGAAGCTGATCAGCGTGCGCGGACGCACGCGTTCCAGCCGGGCCGGCTCCACGGGCGCCTGCGGCCTGATCCGCAGGACCTCGTGCCGGATCTGGGTGAGCAGGTCCTCTTCGCGCGCTTCCTCGATGGCCTCGTCGATGGCCCGCTTCTCGGCGCGCGCCTCGGCCCTCACCGTTTTCTTCGCGGTCTTCTCCAGCACGACCGGGGCGCTGTCCTCCGCGGCGGCCTCGGCGCGTGCCTGCTTGGCCAGCCGGGAGGCCTCCAGGACCGCCTCGCGTTCGCGTTCCGCCCGCTCCCGGGCCAGACGGCGCAACGTCGCGCGCGTGGAGCGCGTCAGGGCGATGGGCTGGAGCATGGGCAGACAGGCGGCGACCGCGTCGGGGCCGAGGACGGCCACCGCGGAGGCGACCGCGCGCTCGGCGCCCACCCGGAGGCCGAGGGTGGTCACCAGCTGGGCGACGTCCATGCGCAGCAGCAGCTCGCCGGCCGCGATCTCGCCGCCGCGCAGATCGGTGAGGATCACCGTGCCGGAACGATCCACCAGGATCGCGTCGCCCGACAGTCTGCGGTGCGCGATGCGGCGGGACTGCAGGGCCCGCACCTGGTGCCAGGTGTGCCTCAGCAGCTCGTCGGTGATCTCCTCGTCCCCGAGCGAGTCCAGGGTGCGTCCGCCGGTGTGCTCGTAGACCAATATCACCGCGTCGGGGCCCAGCTCGGAGGTGGCGATCAGCTTCGGCGCGTTGGCGCCGGCGGCGATGGCCGCGTAGGCGAGCAGGGCCTCTTGTTCAAGGGCCTGGCGCAGTGACTGGAGGCTGCGGCGGGTGGCGATGCCGCGCAGGGTGAGATTGCGCCAGACGCGGTAGAAGAAGGCCTGGGCCTGCTGTTCGCGGTCGACCACCGTGACGTCCAGCGGCGGGCCGTCCTCCAGGGTGACGAAGTAGCGCCGGCCGCGGTCGCCGTTGTCGGCGTGGTCCGCCGTCTCCTCCCGGGCCGCGCTGACCGGGTGGAAGCCGACCGTACGCAGTCCGGCCATCAGCGTCCGGCCGGTCGGCCGCACGTTCGGGGAGCCCACCGCGTACAGGGTGCCGTAGGCCACGGTCCAGCCGATCAGCACCGTGAGGATGATCGAGAAGGGGGTGGTGTATCCGGTGACGAGCATCGAGAAGGCGTCGAGCAGCAGCACCATCCACAGCACGGCGCGCCATCGGGGCCGCCGGGACATGCCCACGGCGGTCATGTACGCGATGACCGGGGCCAGATAGCCGTGCACCGGGTCGGTGAGAGCGCTGAGGTCGCCGGGGGAGGGCTGGGTGAGCGCCTCCTGGATCGAGTCCGGGGCGGCCTTGGCCACCCAGAGGTCGGTGGCGAGTGTCACACCGTGCGCGAGGACCGCGGCGAGCACACCGTCGGCGATGCGCAGACCGTCGCGCTTGATCAGCCGCTCGATCGCGAAGGCGACCGGGACCAGCAGGATCGCGATGCTGGAGGCCAGCCCCGCGATCTTGATGAGCAGGTCGGGTGCCTGTCCGGTGCCCTTGTTGATGTCCTGTTCGAGACCCGAGGTGGTGCCGTGCGCGAACGCGGCGACGGCCAGCAGCACCACCACCGCGAGGACGCCCACCAGCAGCCGCATGAGGTCGGAGGGGCGGTGCACGCGCGCGGGGAGCAGCGGTTCGTCGCCCTCCACCTCGTCGGTGTGCGGATCGTCTGGGTCCGGCGCGGGCGCTCGCCCGGTGGGCCGGTCGGCGTCGTTCGTCTCCCCGCCCTTCCTGTCGTCGGCGGCGTCCGGGCGCGACGAATCCTCAGACGTGCTCTCCGCATCCTCGGGGTGCACACCCTGCTGCTTCATCGTCTCTTCTTGATCTCGTATCAAAGGTCACCGCCCGCACGATGGTGGCATGCTCCACCGACACACGGGGGCGTCAGGGTGCACAAGCGGGGGCGCACAGTCTGCCCGACGCGCCGCTTCCGGGCGAGGGTCACGCACCGTCGCGAGCCCGTCACATTGTCGGTGGGGTGGTGCAGGATGGGGCGGATGAGCGAGGAGAGCCTTCCGCGGGACGCCCGCCCGGAGTACACGGACGCGCTGCCCGAGTATGCCGAGCGGGTCCTGGAGGTCGCGGAGCTGATCCCTCCGGGACGGGTCATGACCTACGGGGACGTCGCCGAGTGGCTTCAGGAGGGCGGCCCGAGGCAGGTCGGCCGGGTGATGGCCCTGTACGGCGGCGCCGTGCCGTGGTGGCGTGTCGTCCGGGCGGACGGCGCGCTGCTGCCGGGGCACGAACTGCGCGCGCTCGGGCACTACCGCGCCGAGGGCACGCCCCTGAAGGAGGCGGGCCGGACCGCCGAGGACCACCTGCCGCGCCTGGACATGAGACGGGCGCGATGGGACGGCGACGAACGCGCGGAAAGTCACACCTGACAGCTTCGGCCATCCGCCGGGCCGCGGTGCGGCCTGTGACGCGTACGGGGGAACAGGGGCACGTCCGTGGCATGACGTACGTTCGTGAGCCGAGGGACGTATGCGGCACGAGCGCCCCGAGGGATGAATCGGAAGCCCTGCTTCCGCCGGATCCGTCGGCGTAGCGTCGGCTGCGCACATCCCCCTCATCCCGCCGCCCCCGCCTTCCACACGCGGGGGCCGACCCACCAGCACACCCACCAGGACCGGCGAACCACGTGAGCTCCTCCTTCTCCACCAGGCGCCTGCCGCACCCCCCGGTGCGGCAGGGGAGCCGTGGCGCTTACCGGCTGCTCCGTACCCCGCCGGCCCGGGTGGACCCCCCTCGTCTGGACGCGGCCCAGCGCTCCGTGGTTGACCACGCGGGCGGCCCCCTCCTCGTGCTCGCCGGTCCCGGCACGGGGAAGACCACGACGCTGGTGGAGTCCGTGGCACGGCGGATCGCCCGCGGCGGCGATTCCGCACGCATCCTGGTGCTGACCTTCAGCCGCAGGGCCGCCGTCGAACTGCGCGACCGCATGGCCCTGCGCACCGGCGCCGCGCGCGCCCCCCAGGCGACCACCTTCCACTCGTTCTGTTACGCCCTGGTCCGCGCCCACCAGGACAGCGAGCTGTTCGTGGAACCGCTGCGGCTGCTGTCCGGGCCCGAGCAGGACGTGGCCGTGCGTGAACTGCTCGCGGGCCAGCCCGACCTGGAGCGGCTCGGCCTGGCCTCCGTGCGCTGGCCCGACGACCTGCGCGCCTGCCTGACCACACGGGGCTTCGCCGACGAGGTCCGGGCGGTGCTCGCGCGCAGCCGCGAACTGGGCCTGGGCCCCGACGCCCTCGACGCCTTCGCCCGCCGCATCGGCCGCCCCGACTGGCGGGCCGCCGCCGCCTTCCTCGCCGAGTACCTCGACGTCCTCGACCTCCAGGGCGTCCTCGACTACGCCGAACTCGTCCACCGCGCGGTGCTCCTCGCCGGGCGCCCCGACGTCGGCCGACGGCTCGCCGAGCAGTACGACGCCGTCTTCGTCGACGAGTACCAGGACACCGACCCGGCCCAGGTGCGGCTGCTGCACGCGCTGGCCGGGGGCGGGCGCACCCTGGTCGCCTTCGGCGATCCGGACCAGTCGATCTACGCGTTCCGCGGCGCCGACGTGAACGGCATCCTGGACTTCCCCGAGGCCTTCGCGCGCGTGGACGGCCGCCCGGCGCCGGTCGCGGTGCTGCGCACCTCGCGCCGCTCCGGGGCCGCGCTGCTGGCGGCCACCCGGCTGCTGACCCAGCGGATGCCCCTGACCCGGCTGCCCGCCGACAAGGTCCGCGCCCATCGCGAACTCGCGCCCGTCCGGGACGGGGGCCGCGTAGAGGCGTACACCTACCCGACCGCCGGCACGGAGCTGGACAACGTCGCCGACATCCTGCGCAGGGCCCACCTGGAGGACGGCGTCCCGTGGCGCGAGATGGCCGTGCTCGTGCGCGCCGGCTCCCGCACCATCCCCACGGTCCGGCGCGCGCTCACGGCCGCGGGCGTCCCGCTGGACATAGACGGCGACGATCTCGCCCTGCGCCACGAACCGGCGGTGGCCCCCCTGCTGACGGCCCTGCGGGCGGTCGCGGAGGCGGAGGCCCGGGAGAGCGACGTGGGGGGTGCGGACGGTGCCACCGGGGTGGACGCCGATGCCGGGCCCGGGGCGGATCCCGGCGCCGGCTCCGGTGTCGGGCGTGGGGTGGATTCCGGCGCCGGTACCGGTGCCGGGCCTGGGGCGGATCGTGACGCCGGCTCCGGTGTCGGGCCTGGGGCGGATCCCGGTGCCGGTACCGGTGTCGGTACCGGTGTCGGGCGTGGGGTGGATTCCGGCGCCGACACGGTTGCCGGGCCTGGGGCGGATCGCGGCGTCGGCTCCGATGTCGGGCCCGGGGCGGATCCCGGTGCCGGCACCGGTGCCGGGCCTGGGGTGGATCCAGACGCTGACACCGAGGCGGAGGCTCATGCCAGTCCGGAGGTGGATCCCGGCGTCGACACCGAGGCGGACGCCGACACCGGCACCCCCGCCGAGGACCAGCAGACCGCGGACGCCTGCTGGCTCGGCACCGAGACCGCACTCACCCTCCTCACCTCCCCCCTCGCCGGCATGGACGCGGCCGACCTGCGCCGCCTCGGGCGTGCCCTGCGCGACGAGGAGCGGGCGGCCGGGGTCGCCCTGCCGCCGCCGTCCGACGAACTGCTCGCCCGCGCGCTCGCGGAGCCGGAGCGACTGGTTGCCCACGACCCCGGGTACGCGCGCGGAGCGCAGCGGCTCGGCGCGCTGCTCCGCAGGGCACGGGAACGCCTCGCGGACGGCGGGACGGCCGAGGAGGCGCTCTGGGACCTGTGGAACGGCACGCCGTGGCCCGCGCGTCTGGAGCGGGCGGCCCGGCGCGGCGGCGCGGCGGGCCGCAACGCCGACCGCGACCTGGACGCCGTGTGCGCGCTGTTCGCGACCGCCGCCCGTTCCGAGGAGCGCACCGGCGGCCGCGGCGCGCTGAACTTCCTGGAGGAGATCGAGGCCGAGGACATCGCCGCCGACACCCTCACCCGGCGCGCCCTGCGTCCCGACGCGGTCCGGCTGATGACCGCGCACCGCTCCAAGGGCCTCGAATGGCGGCTGGTCGTCGTCGTGGGCGTCCAGGAGGGGCTGTGGCCGGATCTGCGCCGCCGCGGCTCCCTGCTGGAGGCCGACCGGATCGGCCGCGACGGACTCGCCGAGCCCCTCACCCCCGGCGCACTGCTGGCCGAGGAGCGCCGCCTGTTCTACGTGGCCGCCACGCGCGCGCGTGAGCGCCTCGTCGTGACCGCCGTGAAGGCCCCCGCGGACGACGGCGACCAGCCCTCCCGCTTCCTGACCGAACTCGGCGTCGAACCCAAGGACGTCACGGGACGCCCACGGCGCCCGCTGTCCGTGGCCGCCCTGGTCGCCGAGTTGCGCGCCACCACGGTGGACCCGCGCGTGTCGGGAGCGCTCAGGGAGGCCGCCGCCGGCCGGCTGGCCAGACTCGCCGCCCTCGCCGACGAGGACGGCCGCCCGCTGGTGCCCTCGGCCCACCCCTACCGCTGGTGGGGCATGTTCGAGCCGACCGAGAGCAAGGTCCCGCTGCGCGACCGGGAGCAGCCCGTCGTGCTCTCCGGAAGCGCCCTGGACCAGCTCGCCAACACCTGTTCCCTCCAGTGGTTCCTGGGCCGCGAGGTGAAGGCCGACGCCCCCGCGACCGTCGCCCAGGGCTTCGGCAACGTCGTGCACGTCCTCGCCGACGAGGTGGCCTCCGGGCACACGCCCGCCGACCTCGCCGTCCTCATGGAGCGCCTGGACTCGGTGTGGAACGCGCTCGCCTTCGACGCGCCGTGGAAGTCGGCGCAGGAGAAGGAGAACGCGCGCGTGGCGCTCGAACGCTTCCTGAAGTGGCATGTCACCGACCGCACCGGCCGTACGCCGGTCAGCAGCGAGCACGACTTCGACGTCACCCTCGAAGCGGGCGACTACGAGGTCCGCATCCGCGGCCAGATGGACCGCGTCGAGGCGGACGGCGAAGGCCGCGCGTACGTCGTCGACTTCAAGACCGGCAAGCAGGCGCCGAGCGCGGCCGAGGTGGCCCGCCACCCCCAGCTCGCCGTCTATCAGCTCGCCGTCCGCGAAGGCGCCGTCGACGAGGCGTTCGACGGGCGGCGACCCGAGCCGGGCGGCGCCGAACTCGTGCAGCTGCGTCAGGGCGCGGCCAAGCGGGACGGTGGTGAGACCCTGCCCAAGGTGCAGGCCCAGGAGCCCCTGGAAGGGGAGTGGGTGGGCGAACTGCTGGCCACCGCGGCCGGCAAGGTCCTCGACGAGCGCTTCACGCCGACCGCCGGGCAGCACTGCACCCACTGCGCCTTCCGGGCGTCGTGCAGCGCGCGGCCCGAGGGACGGCACGTCGTCGAGTAGCGGTACGAGGGGAGTGGCAGCACCCGGCGGAGTGCCGACACCAGGGCAGAGTGACGGACGGCACCACCTGTGCTGACCTGCGGCTCCTCCCTCCCCGCGGCGGATTCGTCCGCCGCTGTCAGTCCGCGCCGCTAGCCTCTCTGAGGTGCCGCCACGTATCACCGACCCCGAGCAGCTCAAAGAGCTCCTCGGCATCCCGTTCACCCCGGAGCAGACGGCGTGCATCACCGCGTCGCCCGCCCCGCAGGTGATCGTGGCCGGAGCCGGGTCGGGCAAGACCACGGTGATGGCCGCCCGAGTGGTGTGGCTGGTGGGCACCGGCCAGGTCGCGCCCGAGCAGGTCCTCGGCCTGACCTTCACCAACAAGGCCGCCGGTGAACTAGCCGAGCGCGTCCGCAAGGCGCTGATCAAGGCGGGCGTCACCGACCCCGACGTCATCGACCCGGACAGCCCGCCCGGCGAGCCGGTGATCTCGACGTACCACGCCTTCGCCGGCCGCCTGCTGACCGACCACGGGCTGCGCCTCGGCCTCGAACCGACCTCCCGGCTGCTCGCCGACGCCACCCGCTACCAGCTGGCCGCCCGGGTGCTGCGCGAGGCCCCGGGCCCGTACCCGGCACTCACCCGCTCCTTCGCCGACCTCGTCAGCGACCTCCTCGCGCTCGACGCCGAACTCGCCGAACACCTCGTACGCCCCGAAGCACTGCGCGCCCACGACGCCGGGCTGCTGCTGACCCTGAACGGCGCCAAGCTCACCAACGCCGACCTGCGCAAAGTCCCCGAGACGGCCGCCGCCCGCCGGGAACTGGCCGAACTGGTGATCCGCTACCGGGCCGCCAAGCGCGATCGGGACCTGCTCGACTTCGGCGACCAGATCGCCCTGTCGGCACAGCTCGCCGGCATCCCGGAAGTGGGCCGCGTGCTGCGCGAGGAGTTCCGCGTGGTCCTCCTCGACGAATACCAGGACACCTCCGTCGCCCAGCGCATCCTGCTGGCGGGCCTGTTCGGCGCCGGCACCGGCCATCCGGTCACCGCCGTCGGCGACCCCTGCCAGGCGATCTACGGCTGGCGCGGCGCCTCCGTGGCCAACCTCGACGACTTTCCCGAGCACTTCGCCCAGGCCGACGGCAGCCCCGCCACCCGCCAGGCCCTCAGTGAGAACCGTCGCAGCGGCGGCCGCCTCCTCGACCTCGCCAATGACCTCGCCGGACCCCTGCGCGCCATGCACGCGGGCGTGGAGGCCCTCCGCCCGGCCCCCGGCGCCGAACGCGACGGCACGGTCCGCTGCGCGCTGCTGCCCACCCACGCCGAGGAGATCGGCTGGATCGCCGACTCCGTCGCGCACCTCGTCAACACCGGCACCGCGCCCGGCGAGATCGCGGTGCTGTGCCGCACGGCCGGCGACTTCGCCGAGATCCAGGGCGCGCTCGTCGCCCGGGACGTCCCCGTCGAGGTCGTCGGACTCTCCGGACTGCTGCACCTGCCCGAGATCGCCGACCTGGTCGCGGTCTGCGAGGTGCTCCAGGACCCCGGCGCCAACGCCTCCCTGGTGCGGCTGCTGTCCGGCCCGCGCTGGCGCATCGGCCCCCGCGACCTCGCCCTCCTGGGGCGCCGCGCCCGCTTCCTGGTGTCCCACGCGCGCGTGGACGGCGACGACGACCCGGACCGGAGGCTCGCCGAGGCGGTCGAGGGGGTCGACCCCTCCGAGGTGATATCGCTCGCGGACGCCCTGGACACGTTCCTGGAGACGCCCCTGGACGGCGCGGGTGACGACGACGGGCTGCCCTTCTCGCCGGACGCGCGCGTGCGGTTCGCCCGCCTCGCCACCGAACTGCGCGAACTGCGCCGCTCCCTGTCCGATCCGCTGATGGACGTCCTGCACCGGGTCCTGGCCGTCACCGGTCTTGAGGTGGAGCTGTCGGCGTCCCCGCACGCCCTGGCCGCCCGCCGCCGCGAGACCCTGTCGAACTTCCTCGACGTCGCCGCCTCCTTCGCGGCGGGCGACGGCGAGGCGAGCCTCCTGGCCTTCCTGGGCTTCCTGCGCACGGCCGCCCAGTACGAGAAGGGCCTCGACAACGCCCTCCCCGGCGGCGAGAACACCGTCAAGGTGCTCACCGCGCACAAGTCCAAGGGCCTCGAATGGGACGTGGTGGCCGTCCCCGGCCTGGTCACCGGGACCTTCCCGAGCGCCCAGGGCCGCGAGAAGTGGACCGCGCAGGGCAAGGTGCTGCCGCACGCGCTGCGCGGCGACGCCGACACGCTGCCCGACGTCGAGTCCTGGGACTCGCGCGGCCTGAAGTCCTTCCACGAGGCGATGAAGGACCACCAGCACACCGAGGAACTCCGCCTCGGCTACGTCACCTTCACCCGCCCCCGCTCCCTGCTCCTCGGCTCCGGTCACTGGTGGGGCCCCAGTCAGAAGAAACCGCGCGGCCCCTCCGACTTCCTCCAGGCCCTGTACGAGCACTGCGCGGCCGGGCACGGCGAGATCGAGGCGTGGGCGGAGGAACCGGCCGAGGACGAGGAGAACCCGGCGCTCGGCGCGGCCGACGCCGACCACCTGTGGCCGCTGCCCCTGGACGAGGCGGCGCTGACCCGGCGCAGGGCCGCCGCGGAGACGGTCCTCGCCCACCTGGAGGCGCTCGGCTCCACCCCCGACGACCCCCCTGCGGCCGCCCAGGACCCGGACTGGCCGCCGCCCCCGGACGACGAGGAAGACGCCTACGACCTCACCGAGGAGGACCCCTTCGTCGAGGACCCGTTCATCGAGGACCCCTTCCTCGACGACGCCACCTACGGGAGCGCGCCCTACGACGCCGCCTACGAGGACGCGCCCCACGAAGACGCGCCCCACGAGGACGACACCCCCGAGGCGAGCCGTGGCAGGCACGGGCGTCCGGCCGTTCCGCACCAGGCAACCGCCCCCGACACTCCCGGACGGGCGCGCCTCACCCCGGAGGAGGCCCGCACGGTTGCTTCCTGGGACCGGGACCTCGACGCCCTCACCGGAGAGCTGCTCCGCGCCCGCGACAGCGTCACCGAGGTTCCCCTGCCCGCCTCCCTGACCGCCTCCCAGCTGCTGCTCCTCGCCGCGGATCCGGACGGCCTGGCCCAGGAGCTGGCCCGCCCCATGCCCCGCCCGCCGCAGCCCGCGGCACGCCGTGGCACCCGCTTCCACGCCTGGGTCGAGGCGCGTTTCGAGGAACTGACCCTGCCCATGCTGGAGCCGGAGGAGCTGCCCGGCAGGGACGCGGAGATCGCCGACGAACGGGATCTGGAAGCACTCAAGGAGGCGTTCGAGCGCACCGAGTACGCCCGGCGCACGCCCTACCGGGTCGAGGCGCCCTTCCAGCTGAACCTCGCCGGCCGCGTCGTCCGCGGTCGCATCGACGCCGTCTACAAGCAGGGCGACGGGGCGCAGGCCACGTACGAGATCATCGACTGGAAGACCCACCGCGGGCGGGACGCCGACCCGCTGCAGCTGGCCGTCTACCGGCTGGCCTGGGCCGAGCAGCAGGGGGTGCCGCTGGAGTCGGTCACCGCGGGTTTCCTGTACGTGCGCGGCGGCGAGGTCGTCCGTCCGGAGGGACTTCCGGGCCGCGCCGCCCTGGAGCGGCTGCTGACCGGAGAGCCCTCGTGTGACGAACCGCCCAGCAAGGATGTCCCCGCGGGCCGATAGGCTCGTGACCATGAGCCAGCCCGTTGACAGTGCAGTCAGCGCCGTCCGTACGTACATCGAGCAGCACCGCGCGGCCTTCCTCGGCGACCTCGCCGCATGGCTGCGCATCCCCTCCGTGTCGGCCCAGCCCGACCACGCGCCGGACGTCCGGCGCAGCGCCGACTGGCTCGCCGCGAAACTCACCGAGACCGGCTTCCCGACCGTCGAGATCTGGCCGACACCCGGCGCCCCGGCCGTCTTCGCCGAGTGGCCCTCCGGCGATCCGCAGGCCCCCACGGTCCTCGTCTACGGGCACCACGACGTCCAGCCCGCCGCCCGCGAGGACGGCTGGGACAGCGAGCCCTTCGAGCCCGTCGTCCGGGAGAACCGCCTCTACGCGCGCGGGGCGGCCGACGACAAGGGGCAGGTGTTCTTCCACACACTCGGCGTCCGCGCCCACCTCGCCTCGACCGGACGCACGGCCCCCGCCGTCAACCTGAAGCTGCTGATCGAGGGCGAGGAGGAGTCCGGCTCGCCGCACTTCGACGCCTTGGTCGGCGAGCGCGCGGACCGGCTCGCCGCCGACGCCGTGATCGTCTCCGACACCGGTATGTGGTCCGAGGAAACCCCCACCGTCTGCACCGGCATGCGCGGACTCACCGAGTGCGAGATCCGTCTGTACGGCCCGGACCAGGACATCCACTCCGGCTCCTTCGGCGGCGCCGTGCCCAACCCGGCCTCCGCGGCGGGGCGCCTGGTCGCGGCCCTGCACGACGAGCAGGGACGTGTGGCGATCCCGGGGTTCTACGACGGCATCGTCGAGCTCACCGACCGCGAGCGGGAACTCTTCGCCTCGCTGCCCTTCGACGAGCGGAGCTGGCTGCGCACCGCGAAGTCGCACGCCACCTGGGGCGAGTCCGGATACACCACCCTGGAGCGCGTCTGGGCCCGCCCGACCGCCGAGGTCAACGGCATCGGCGGCGGCTACCAGGGCCCCGGCAGCAAGACCATCGTCCCGTCCGACGCCATGATGAAGCTCTCCTTCCGGATGGTCGCGGGCCAGCAGCCCGAGCACATCGAGAAGGCCGTACGCGCCTGGGTGGCCGAGCAGGTCCCCGCCGGGATCCGCTGCGAGGTCGTCTTCGGGCCGGCCACCCGCCCGTGCCTGACGCCGCTGGACCACCCCGCGCTTCAGTCCGTCGCCCGCGCCATGGGCCGTGCCTTCGACAAGCCCGTCGGCTTCACCCGCGAGGGCGGGTCCGGGCCGGCCGCCGTGCTCCAGGAGGTCCTCGGCGCCCCCGTGCTCTTCCTCGGCATCTCCGTCCCCTCCGACGGCTGGCACGCGCCGAACGAGAAGGTCGAACTGGACCTGCTGCTCAAGGGCGTCGAGGCCACCGCGTACCTGTGGGAGGACCTCGCGGAGAACTGGCGCCGTGCGCCCTGAACCTCCCACGACGTCCGGGACGGTACCGCTCGCGGGGCACACTGGTAGGACCGCCGCGCCCCAGGGCGGTCCGCCGGACCCGGTCCCCTCCCGTCCCACGTCCCGCTGAACCGACCACCGCACATCAACCGTTCCACCGGGGGAGTTGGAAGCACCCGTGACCACCTGGACCGACCACACCGCCGACCGCCCCATCTCGCTCACCGCACCGAGCGGCATCGACCGCGCCGCACACCACCGCCTCGACGAGGCATGGCTGGCGGCGGCGTGGAGCCACCCCACGACACGCTGCTTCGTGGTCTCCGGCGGCCAGGTCCTGATCGACGAGACCGCGGACGACCGCACCGAACTCGTCATGACCCCCTCCTTCGAGGCCCCTCTCACCGAGGCGCACCGCTACTTCCTGGGTATCGACGAGGACGGCGTCCGCTACTTCGCGCTCCAGAAGGACGCCCTGCCGGGCCGGATCGACCAGTCGGCCCGTCCGGCCGGACTGCGCGAGGCGGGCCTGCTGCTCTCCCCGCGCGACGCCGGGCTGATGGTGCACGCGGTCGGCCTGGAGAACTGGCAGCGCACCCACCGCTTCTGCTCCCGCTGCGGCGAACGCACCGTGATCGCCGCAGCCGGCCACATCCGCCGCTGCCCGGCCTGCGGCGCGGAGCACTACCCGCGCACCGACCCGGCCGTGATCATGGCCGTCACCGACGAGGACGACCGCATCCTGCTGGGCCGCCAGGTGCACTGGCCCGAGGGCCGCTTCTCCACGCTCGCCGGCTTCGTCGAGCCCGGCGAGTCCATCGAGCAGACGGTGCGCCGCGAGGTCTTCGAGGAGGCCGGCATCACCGTCGGACAGGTCGAGTACGTCGCCAGCCAGCCCTGGCCCTTCCCGTCCAGCCTGATGCTCGGCTTCATGGCCCGCGCCACCTCCACCGAGGTCGACGTGGACGGCGACGAGATCCACGAGGCCCGCTGGTTCTCCCGCGACGAACTGGGCGCCGCCTTCGAATCGGGCGAGGTGCTGCCGCCCTACGGCATCTCGATCGCGGCCCGGCTGATCGAACTCTGGTACGGCAAGCCCCTGCCGACCAGGACCTTCATGTGACACAGCAGAAGGCGGTTCCCGGGAGAACCCTGGGAACCGCCTTCGAGGTGGGCGCCGGACAGCGAGCCGTCAGACCCCGACCTTCTGCTTGACCTGAGCCAGCGAGGGGTTGGTGAGCGTCGAGCCGTCCGCGAACAGCACAGTGGGGACCGTCTGGTTTCCGCCATTGGCCTTCTCGACGAACGCCGCGGACTGCGGGTCCTGCTCGATGTTGATCTCGGTGTACGCGATGCCCTCGCGCTCCAGCTGCTTCTTCAGTCGCTGGCAGTAGCCGCACCAGGTGGTGCTGTACATCGTCACAGTGCCCTGCATGTCTCGTGCGCTCCTTCGATGGCTCGGGGACCGGGTCGTCCAGGAGGGGAACGTACGGGGCCCGGCCGCCATTCCCGCCCGGGGTGCGCCCGGCGACGTGGCCCCTACCGCAGGGGCACGTGACGCCCGCCGCATCGGGGCGCGATGCACGCCGCATCGGGGCGTGACGCCCGCCGTATTAGTACGACCGCGAGGCCCTGCCTGTGGACAACCGGCTCACCCGTCCCCGGCGACCTGGCAGCATGGCAGGGTGACAGCAGCAACGCACTCCTCCCTCTTCCCGCAGGCACCGGACTCGGCCGACGCGGTGCTCGACGGGCTGGACCCCGAGCAGCGCGAGGTCGCCACCGCCCTGCACGGACCGGTGTGCGTGCTGGCCGGCGCCGGTACGGGCAAGACGCGGGCCATCACCCACCGCATCGCCTACGGGGTGCGCGCGGGAATCCTCCAGCCGTCCAGCGTGCTCGCCGTCACCTTCACCAACCGCGCCGCCGGAGAGATGCGCGGCCGGCTGCGCCAGCTCGGCGCCGGGGGAGTCCAGGCCCGGACCTTTCACTCCGCGGCCCTGCGTCAGCTCCAGTACTTCTGGCCGAAAGCGATCGGTGGCTCCATGCCCCGGCTCGTCGACCGGAAGATCCAACTGGTCGCGGACGCCGCCGCGGCCTGCCGTATCCGCCTGGACCGGGGCGAGCTGCGGGACACCACCGGCGAGATCGAGTGGTCCAAGGTCACCCAGACCGTCCCCGCCGACTACGCGCTCGCCGCGGCCAAGGCCGGCCGCGAGACCCCTCGCGCCCCGGCCGAGATCGCCCAGCTCTACTCCGCCTACGAGGACCTCAAGCGCGAGCGCGGTGTCATCGACTTCGAGGACGTGCTGCTGCTGACCGTGGCGATCCTCCAGGACCGCCACGACATCGCCGAACAGGTCCGCTCCCAGTACCAGCACTTCGTGGTCGACGAGTACCAGGACGTCAGCCCCCTCCAGCAGCGCCTGCTGGAACTGTGGCTCGGGGAACGCGACAACCTGTGCGTGGTCGGCGACGCCAGCCAGACGATCTACTCGTTCACGGGAGCAACCCCCGACCATCTGCTCGACTTCCGCACCCGCCACCCCGGAGCCACCGTCGTCAAGCTGGTCCGGGACTACCGCTCCACCCCGCAGGTCGTCCACCTCGCCAACGGACTGCTCGCCCAGGCCCGCGGCCGTGCCGCCGACCACCGTCTCGAACTGATCTCCCAGCGCGGCTCCGGCCCCGAACCCGGCTACGCCGAGTACACCGACGAGCCCGCCGAGGCCGAGGGCGCCGCCCGCCGCATCCGCGAACTGCTCGACTCCGGGGTTCCCGCCAGCGAGATCGCCGTGCTGTTCCGCACCAACTCCCAGTCCGAGACCTACGAGCAGGCCCTGGCCGACACAGGGATCCCCTATCAGCTGCGCGGAGCGGAGCGGTTCTTCGACCGGCCCGAGGTGCGCAAGGCCGGGATCGCCCTGCGTGGAGCGGCCCGCTTCGGCGGCAACGACTCCCTCCTCGACGACGCCGTGGACCTCCCCTCTCAGGTCCGCGCCGTGCTCTCCGGCGAGGGCTGGACCTCCGAACCCCCGGCCGGGTCGGGCGCGGTGCGGGAGCGCTGGGAGTCCCTTGCCGCCCTGGTCGGCCTCGCCCAG
Source organism: Streptomyces sp. NPDC048002 (assembly GCF_040653275.1). NCBI lineage: Bacteria > Bacillati > Actinomycetota > Actinomycetes > Kitasatosporales > Streptomycetaceae > Streptomyces > Streptomyces sp. NPDC048002. Next base: position 25,118 of record NZ_JBEZNL010000063.1, read on the forward strand.
GACTTCGCCGCCGCCAGACCCGGCGCCACCCTCGGCGACCTCGTCGCCGAACTCGACGAACGGGCGAACGCCCAGCACGCCCCCACCGTCCAGGGCGTCACCCTGGCCTCCCTGCACTCGGCCAAGGGCCTGGAATGGGACGTCGTCTTCCTCGTCGGTGTCGCCGAGGGCATGATGCCGATCACCTACGCAAAGACCGACGAACAGATCGAGGAGGAACGCCGCCTCCTCTATGTCGGCGTCACCCGGGCCCGGGAGCACCTCCATGTCTCCTGGTCGCTGGCCCGCTCCCCGGGCGGCCGCGCCAACCGCCGCCCCAGCCGCTTCCTCGACGGGCTGCGCCCCGGCTCCACGGGCACCGCGGGCCGCTCGGGCACCGGACGCTCGAGCGGCGTCGAGCGCGGCTTCACCAGCAGACCCGACGTCGTCCCGCGCCGCACCCAGCGAACCGTCGCCCGCTGCCGGGTCTGCGGCCGCACGCTCACCGACGCCGGCGAGATGAAACTGATGCGCTGCGACGAGTGCCCCTCCGACATGGACGAGGGACTGTACGAGCGGCTCCGCGAGTGGCGCGCGGACCAGGCGCGGCGCAGCGGTCAGCCCGCCTTCTGCGTGTTCACGGACAGGACGCTGATGGCCATCGCCGAGTCGAGCCCCGACGACGAGGGCGACCTCGTACGGATCCCCGGCGTCGGCCGACGCAAGCTCAACCGCTACGGGGCCGATGTCCTGGCCATCTGCGCAGGCCAAGAGCCCCAGGGAGAGCGGGACGGGGACTGATACGAACTCGTCGAAAAAATAGTTTGCGCATGCCCCAGCAATCCCCATAGGTTCTTAAGCACGGAAACGGAGGCCTTCCTGAGGCCCCGATTCCGTGTTGTACTTGCGTATCCGTCGGACTGGTTCACACCGGTCCCCCTAGACGCCGAGAGGAGGCGAGTCCAGTGATCAGCATCAACGCCAGCTCCATTGTCAGCACCGCGAAAATGACCGATCCCTCGGTCGTCGCCTCCCTGTGCATGCTCGGCGCCTCCAACAAGGGCACCGGTCTGTCCGGCATCCGTGCCGTGCGTCCGGCCTCCCTCGTGTCTCTGGCGGGTCTTCCCGTCCGTGAGCGCAATGAGCGACCGACCCAGGCACTGGAAGCGGCAGTAGTGGCACAGGCCAAGGCCTATGCCTTTACGGCAACCGGTGCCGGATTCCGGACGCAGAGCACGCAGCACCACCTGATGTGGGCCTTCCGTGGGCCAGAACCCTGGAGTGATCCAGCCTGATTGACTCAGGCCGGCGCCTTCAGGGCCGCGGAACCCCATCCGGGATCCGCGGCCCTTCTGTTTGCCCCGAACGGGGACGGCGGAGCGAAGGGGCCTCGGGACAAGAAAAGAACCCGGTACCAGCCGCCACCCGGTCCAACCCGACCGGAACGACCAGACGAGGAAGACGAACCGTGCAACTCGAAGCGCACGCCCCGTCCGTACCGCCTTCCGAAACGATCCCCCCGCCCGGCCTCACGGAGGACTCCACCTTGACCCCGCTGACTGCGCTCACCGCGCTCGACGACGCCATCGAGAACCTCGGCGTACCCGTTCCCTGCCGCTCCTACGACCCGGAGGTCTTCTTCGCCGAGTCGCCCGCGGACGTCGAGTACGCCAAGGCCCTCTGCCGTACCTGCCCGCTGATGGAGGCCTGCCTCGCCGGCGCCAAGGAGCGGCGTGAGCCCTGGGGCGTCTGGGGTGGCGAGCTGTTCGTCCAGGGTGTCGTCGTCGCCCGGAAGCGGCCGCGCGGCCGCCCGCGCAAGAACCCGGTCACGGCATGAACACCCCAGGAACCATCGACCGTCCCCTCACGCACGACCCCAAGAAGCAGGCCCCGATGAAGCCGTCCACCAGCGAACCCGCAGGCAGCGCGCCTGAAGACTTCACCACCACCGGCGTGGTCGACTCACGCCAGAACAGGACCCGCGAGATGCAACTCATCCCAGAAGCCCTGGCCCGTGCGCATATGCACGAGCGCCTGCACAACGCCGAGCGCGAACGACGGGCGGTCAGCATCGTGACCGCGCGCCGGATGCAGCGCCGTGCCGAGCGCGCCTCCATGCGTGCCCGCCGCGCCATCGCCATGGCGGTCATGCAGTAATCGACCCGACTGAGGCAAGGGCCTCCCTCTGAGGGAGGAAAGCAGCTTCCCCGCGGGGGCCGGTCCGTCCGAACGGACCGGCCCCCGCGGTGCGTTCTGCGCGGGACGGCGGCGACGGCGTTATCGTCACGGTGTGACGAGTCTTCCCGGAGGCAGCGACGGAAGCAGTGGCGGAAGCGGTGACGACGGCTCCGCCACCGAGCGGCAGCCGACGGTGTGTGCCGGATGTGGCGCCCAAGGCGAAGGTCCGCCGCCCACCTGGACCTGCTCCGTGGAGAACGGCGAGCGCCGCTACTTCTGCGACACCTGCTCCCGGCAGAACCTTCGCGCGATCGAGGGACGGCTGGACTCGGCCTGGTGGTAGCCCTCAGGCCTCCGCGGCCGACTCCTCCTCGATGTCCTCCTCCGGCACGAACCCCGGCAGCCACGCCTCCAGTTCCTCGCGCAGCCGGACCGTCGAACCCAGCTGGCACAGGACCCCGATCGTGCTCAGCGTCACCCGGTGTATCAGCAGGTAGGAGGGCGGCAGATTGAGCTGCTTGCCCAGCTGATGGGCGGGGGAGCGGGGGTCCGCGACACGAGCCGCCTGACCGCGCATCCAGCCGCGGGTGAAGGTGAACGCGTCGACCTCGGCCGGTTCGATGATCGGCAGGAGGTAGTCGAGGACGGCGTCGGGGTCCAGCTCTATGGACTCCTTGACGAAGCCCTCCCGGCACAGCAGCTCGTAGACGGCGTCCGCGTCGCCGTCCAGGGTCATGCGCAGGGAGTCGCCGATCGGCGTGGGCAGTCCGCCGGGGAGGCGGTCGACTGTGCCGAAGTCCAGTACACCGAGGCGCCAGGCCTCCTCGTCGTCCGGGCCACCCGGCAGCAGCCGGAAGTTGCCCGGGTGCGGGTCGGCGTGCAGCAGACCGGTGCGGGCCGGACCGGAGAAGAGGAACCGGGCCAGCAGCTGACCGGCGCGGTCGCGCTGCTCCTCGGTGCCGTCGGCGATGACCTCCGACAGGGGGATGCCGTCGATCCACTCCGTCACCAGGACCTGGTCGCACTGATGGACCACACCGGGCACCACGACGTCCGGGTCGTCGGCGAACTCCTCCGCGTGCACCCGCTGGGCCTGCGCCTCCAGCCCGTAGTCCAGTTCCTCGGAGACCCGGTCCTTCAGCTCCGTGATCAGCGGTTTGATGTCCATGCCGGGGACCAGCGGTCCCAACAGGCGAGCGAACCGGCTCAGTTGGGTCAGGTCGGAGAGCAGCGCCTCCCCGGCACCCGGGTACTGGACCTTGACCGCCACCGCGCGGCCGTCCTGCCACACCGCCCGGTGCACCTGGCCGATGGAGGCCGCGGCCGAGGGCTTGTCCTCGAACTCCACGAACAGCTCGCGCCAGTCCTCGCCGAGCCGCTCGGCGAGCACCCCGTGCACCGTGCGGGTCGGCATCGGCGGCGCCGCCTCCTGGAGCTTGGTCAGCGCCGCCCGGTAGGGGCCCGCGACCTCCTCCGGCAGTGCCGACTCGAAGACGGACAGGGCCTGCCCGAACTTCATCGCGCCGCCCTTGAGCTCGCCGAGCACCTTGAACATCTGCTCGGCGGTGCGTTGCTGGAGTTCTCTGCCGACCAGCTCCGCGGACTCGCCCACGATTCGCTTGCCCAGTCCCCAGGTCGCCCGTCCGGCGAAGCCGAGCGGGAGCGCGGCGAGCTTGGCGGTCCGGGTGACCGCCTTCCGGGGAAGATCAGACATGCGCCCTCCAGATCACGGAACGAGCGTCAGCCTTACGGCGTGACGTTCTCGAAGGCCGTTGCTCCGCCATTGTCTCGTGCGCCTCCCCGTCCGTGGGGGTGTGTCCTGCCTTACCTTTCTCCGCGCTCCTCCCCGCCGCTCCGCACGGGCACCCGGGATGTGCCACGACCGGGCGCGCGTGCCAGGTCAGACCGGGCAGCGACACCTCCCAGCGGGCACCCGCGCCGGACGGCGTGCGGCCGTCGAGGAAAGCCAGCGCATGGGCCGCCGCCAGCCCCGCGACCGTGGTCGCCAGGGCCAGGTCGCAGGCCGGCACCCCACGCGCCCGCCCCCCGCCCGAACGCCACTGCGCGACCAGCCGGGGCCAGACCGGGTCCCGGTCGACGCGCCCCTCCTGGAGGCAGCCGGCGCAGCCGGTCTCGCCCGGCAGGACGAGCGGCCCGACCACACCGGTTCCCTCGACCACCCCCGCGTAGAGGTGCGGTGTCCCCGAGGCGATCAGCGGCTCGGCGGCGAACGGTACGGGCGCGTGCACCGAGACGTCGTCCCGCGGGGCGAGGATCACCAGGGAGCGGCCCGGGTCGGAGTCGGCGGGCGGAGCCTGTGGGCCGCGACGGGGCGGGCGGGCCGGGGCCGCCCGGCGCACCGCCCGACGGGCGGCCTCGTCGCGGCGCTCGCCGACCGCCTCGGCGGGCAGTCCGCCGGGCGCCACGTCCCACGGTTGGACCCGGCCGCCGTCGCACACCTCCACCTCGCCGACGCCCGCGCCCGCCAGGACCGCCGCCAGCACAGCGCCCACCCGGCCCGCGCCGCGGACCTGCACGCGCGCGGAGCGGCGGGCGGCCAGCCGGTGGATCGCGCCGCCCGGTTCTGACGTGGTCAGGGAGAGGGCCGCCAGGTCCGGTCGGAGCCGGTCCAGGGTCTCCTTCTGTTCACGCAGCGCGGCGCCGCCCGTGCCGCCCCCGCGCGCGTCGTCGAGCAGCCCCGCTGCCGCGAGCCGGGCCACCAGGGTGTCGACATGGGCGTCGGGCAGCCGCATACGGCGTCCCTCAGCGCGCAGCAGGTCGACTCCCCGGGTGCCGTTGAGCAGATCCAGAAAGCTGCCGGTCGCCGTGTCCATCGGACCGAGTGTCATCGCGTGCGCGGGAGTCATCCCGAACTGCACGGTGTTCAGGTCGCGCCAGCCCCGCCTGAGCGCCGGCTTCACCATCGGATGCATGTCGTGCCCCCGTTAGTCCTGGTTCGTTCCCCTGTGCCGGGAGCGGTCGGCCGAACTGTCACCGGCCGGCCGCCGCTGGTCCGACGGGAGCCAGCATGCCCGGCCCGCGCCGTCGGCCGCCGAAAGTTGTCCACAGGTCCGGGGATTAGTCGCACAAATCAAACGCATGGTGGTGTCTGGGCGCCGAACCGTACCGGAGCCGGGACTTCCCCCATGTGCAGCGGGTAACGTCGGGGCGTGTCCGTCGACCCACTGCACCGCGCCGGAATGCCACAGCGCAGTACGACGAGCCCGCCGCCGAGCGGCCCCGGGGCGAGCGCGATCGAGGTGCGCAGAAGCGCCCGACGCCGCAGGACGGTCTCCGCCTACCGCGAGGGCGATCGCACCGTCGTGCTCATTCCCGCCCGGATGTCCGAGGCCGAGGAGCAGCGCTGGGTGAGCGTCATGCTCGACAAGCTGGCCGCCCAGGAGAGCAAGCGGGTGCTCGGCGACGCCGAACTGGCGGACCGCGCGCAACGCCTCTCCGACCAGTACTTCGGCGGCCGGGCCCGGGCCAGCTCGGTCCGCTGGGTCACCAACCAGAACACGCGCTGGGGTTCGTGCACCCCCGCCGAGGGCAGCATCCGCCTCTCCCACCGCCTCCAGGGCATGCCCGAGTACGTCGTCGACTACGTCCTGCTGCACGAGCTGGCCCATCTGCTCGTGCCCGGCCACGGGCCCAGGTTCTGGCGGCTGCTGGAGGCGTACCCGCGCACCGAGCGGGCCCGCGGCTACCTGGAGGGCGTGGTCGCCGCCGACCGGCTGCCGCACCTGCCCGGCGCACGCGGAGAGTAACCGTCCCCGGACCACCAGGTACCGCCGAAGCGCCGCTTCTGTACCGGCTCTGTACCGACATCGTCGAGTGTCCGAGTTTGCCGTTAGCCTGACGCGACGCACTCGCATTCGGGATGGGGGACGGTCGTAACGCATGGCCAGGGAATTCCAACGCGGCCACAAGGCCAGGATCAGTGACCTCACCGCGGGCACGGATCTGTACGTAGGCGTGCAGATCTCCGGCCCCGGACTGACCTTCGACATCAGTTGCTTCGGCCTCGACGCCGACGAGCGGCTCTCGGACGACCGGTACTTCGTCTTCTTCAACCAGCCGAAGTCCCCGGAGGAGTCCATCCAGCTCCTGGGCGCCCAGTCCGGGGACACGGAGTCCTTCCGGGTGACCCTGGACCGGATCCCGACGCAGATCCAGAAGCTGTCGTTCACCGCGACGATCGACGGCGCCGGACAGATGTCGCAGGTGGGTCCCGGATACATCCGTATCGTCGCCGGCGGCGAGGAAGTCGCCCGGTACGCCTTCAACGGCTCGGAGTTCAGCACCGAGCGCGCCGTGATGCTGGGCGACTTCTATCTGAAGGACGTCTGGCGGTTCGCCGCGGTCGGACAGGGCTTCGACGGCGGACTCGACGCGCTGCTGAAGAACTTCGGCGGCGAGGTCGCCGAGGAGGAAGCGCCCCCGGCGGCCCCGCAGCCCCAGGCGGGCGCGGCCCCCGGCTTCGCGCCCCCGCCCCAGGCCGCCGCCCCG
>NZ_JBEZNL010000064.1:0-29857 GCF_040653275.1 Streptomyces sp. NPDC048002
TACATCCGCTCCCCCGCACCCCCGAACGGACACGCCACAAAACGCCCCGCCGTCACACCCGGCGCCCCCACATACCCCCGCGCCACCCCCGCACCTGAGACATACAGCTCCCCCACCACACCCACCGGCACCAACCCAAGACCGGCGTCCAGCACGAACACGCGGGAGCCGTCCAGCGGACTGCCGATGGACGGCTTCTCGCGCTGGCCGAAGGAGGCGGGGGTGAGGTGCTCGTACGTGGTGAAGGTGGTGTTCTCGGTCGGGCCGTAGACGTTGGTGACGCTGATGTGCGGGAAGAGCCGCTGTGCCTCGGCCACGGCGGGGCCCGATGCCTGCTCGCCGCCGAACCAGACGTGCTTGAGGGCGCCGAGAACAGCACTGCGTTCCGCGACGAGGGAGTTGAAGAGTGAGGTGGTGAGGAAGGCCGCGGTCACGCCGTGGGAGTCGACCGCGCGCTCCAGTGCGGCGGCCGAGGTGTCTCGCGGTGCGACGACGACCGTGCCTCCGTTGAGCAGCGGCACCCACAGTTCGTAGGTCGACGCGTCGAAGGAGTGCGCCGAGTGCGCGAGGACGCGGGAGTGGTCCTGAGCCGTCCAGCAGGTGTCCGCCGCGAGGCCCAGGATGTTGCCGTGGGTGACGGCGACGCCCTTCGGGCGTCCGGTGGAGCCGGAGGTGTACATCACGTACGCGATCTGGTCGGTTCCGGCCACGGGCGGGGCGTACGGCGTCCTCGGCGCGCCCTCGGTCGCCGCGGCGAGGCGGGGGTCGTCGGCCCGGATGACAGGGAGAGTCGGTGCCGCGTCGCCCAGCGCCGCGCGGGTGTGCGTCGCCGCGTCGGCCACCAGGGCGCAGGGTTTCGACTCGTTGAGCACGGCGCCGAGCCGGGCGGCGGGGCTGTGCAGGTCGAGGGGGAGGTAGGCGGCGCCGGTCTTGAGGACGGCCAGGAGGGCGACGACGAGGTCGGCGGAGCGTTCCATCGCGATCGCGACCAGTTGCTCGGGCCCGGCGCCCGCGGTCAGCAGGTGATGGGCCAACCGGTCGGCGCTCTCGTCGAGTTGCCGGTAGGACAGCTCGCGCGTGCCGCACGCCACTGCCGTGGCGTCGGGGGTGCGGGCCACCTGTGCTGTGAACCGGTGCACCACCGACCGGTCCAGTGATGCCTGCTCGGCGCCGGTGCCCCGGGCGAGGACCATGGCACGCTCGGCGTGCCCCAGCAGGTCCACGGCGTTCAGGCGGAGTTCGGGGTCGGCGGCCACCTGGTCAACGAACCGTACGAGGCGGCGGGCCAGTCCCCGCGCCGTGTCGTCGTCGAAGAGGTCCTGTGCGAACAGGAGCCGTCCCTCGATCTCCTCGTCCACTTGGCGGAAGTCGAAGAGGAGGTCGAAGTCGGTGGTGGCGGCGGGTGCCGGGTACTCCCAGTGTGTGTCCAGGCCGGGGAAGTCGCCGTGGGCGCCCGCGTTGTTCTGCAGGCTCAGCATCACCTGGAACAACGGATGCCGCCCCGACGCACGCACCGGATTGACCGCCTCCACCACCCGGTCGAACGGCACGTCCTGATGCTCCAACGCCCCCAGCACACCCGACCGCACCCGGCCCAGCAACTCACCGAACGACGGATCCCCCGACACATCCGACCGCACCACCACCGTGTTCACGAAACACCCGACCAACTCCTCCAAACCCACATCCGAACGCCCCGCCACAGGACTGCCCACCACCACGTCCTCCCCAGCGCCCACCCGCGACAACACACCCGCCACCGCCGCATGCAGCACCATGAACAGACTGGACCGGTGGTGGCGGGCGACCTGGGCCAGTGCGTGCAGGGTGGGGGGTGCGAGGGTGAATTCGATCAGTCCGGCGCGGTGGGTGCCGGTTGCCTGGCGGGGGCGGTCGAAGGGCAGGGGCAGTTCGTCGGGCAGGGCGTGGAGCGCGGAGCGCCAGAAGTCGAGTTCCCGCTCCTCCAGGCCGTCCGAGGCCAGTAGTTCTCGCTGCCACAGGGTGAAGTCGGCGTACTGCACGGGCAGTTCGGTCTGCACGGGGGTAGTGCCGCGCAGTCGTGCCGCGTAGGCGGTCGACAGGTCGCGTACGAAGGGGCCGACCGACCAGCCGTCGAAGGCGATGTGGTGGACCGCCACCACCAGCACGTGCTCCGCCGGCCCGACGGCCAGCAGCTTCGCCCGGACCGGCAGCTCTTGGGACAGGTCGAAGCGGCCCGCGCACACCGCGGCGATCGTGTCGGGCAGTTCCTCCGCGGTGACGTCCGTGGCGGCCAGCGCCAGGTCGCAGGCCCGGTCGGGGCCGAGCACCCGCTGGTGGGGTACTCCGTCGGTCACCGGGAAGACCGTGCGCAGGCTCTCGTGGCGGGCCACCACGTCTCGCAGGGCAGCTTGCAGCGCGGCCGTGTCCAGCTCCCCGTGAAGCCGCAGCAGCACGGGGGCGGCGGGTGAGACGTGGTCGCCGCCGTGCTCTTCCTGGAACCAGAAGCGGGCCTGGGAGAAAGACAGGGGGATCATGCGGAACTCGACCTCCGGGCTCGGTGGGTGGCTGGGCCGGCGCCGGGCCGGTCGGCGGCGGAAGGTGCGCGGAGTTCGGCGATCCGGGGCAGTCCGGCGAGGACGGCCTTGGTGTCGACGCCGAAGTCGATCAGGCAGGCGATCTCGTCGACTCCCGCGGCGCGCACGGCGTCGACCGTGCGGCGGGCGTCGTCGACGGTGCCGAACAGGCCCCGCTGGTCGAAGTAGGTCTCGAAGGAGCGGGTGAGGAGGAAGTCGATGTCCTCCTCGTCCAGGGAGTCCAGGTCGAAGTCGGGGTCGGCCCCGGTGAACGACCGGGTCACGAGGTGGATGGAGCTCCTGAGGTAGTCACGCAGGGGCTCGCGCACGGTGTCGCGGGCCGCGGCGCGGGTCTCGGCGAGATAGGTGTGCAGCATCAGGGCGACATGGCCGTCCCAGCCGTCGTGGGTGCGGCGGGCCGTGCTGCGGTACTCGGCGATCTTCTCGGCCAGCTCGTCGAGGTCCTGGTGGAGCAGGTGCGTCAGCACCCCGGCGCGGGCCCGGGCGGCGGCGCGGAAGGTGTCGACCTCGCCCGCACTGGTCACCCAGACCGGCAGCTCCGGCTGAACGGGCGGGGGAAAGACGCGGACGGTGGTGGGCACCCCGTTGCCGTCGGTCACCTCAAGCGGCTCGCCGCGCCACAACCGCCGTACGTCGTCGAGGCGTTGCATCAGCACCGTCTTGCGGTCGGCGTACGCGGTGTGACCGAGGGCGAAGTCGGACGGGTGCCAGCCGGAGGCGAAGGAGACACCCACGCGTCCGCCGGAGAGGTTGTCCACCACGGACCATTCCTCGGCGATCCGGGCGGGGTGGTGCAGGGGCGCGACGACGCTTCCGGCGCGGATGGCGACGTGGTGTGTGGCGGTGGCGAGCGCGGCGCCCGTCACCGCCGGGTTGGGGTAGAGCCCGCCGAAGGGGTGGAAGTGGCGTTCGGGCGTCCACACGGCCGTGAAGCCGTTGCGGTCGGCGAAGCGGGCTCCCTCCAGGAGCAGGTCGTACCGGCCGCGGGGGTCGCCTGCCGCCGTGCCGGCGCTGTTGTCGGCGAAGTAGAAGAGACTGAAGTCCATTGCGGTGCTCCCCTGTCGGTCGGTTGCGGTCCGGTTCACGCCGGGCGGGTCTCAGTCGGGGCGGCGCATGCGCCGCAGTGGCGGCCGGGAGGCGGGCGCGCCGTCCAGGCGCGGGGCGAGATCGGCCACCTTCGGCGCGTCGAACAGCGTGCCCACCGGGATGTCGATGTCCAGGTCGGCGCGGATGCGGCTGACCAGACGGGTGGCGAGCAGCGAATGGCCGCCGAGGTCGAAGAAGCTCTCGTCGGTGCCGACCTCGTCGAGGCCGAGCAGGTCCGCGTACATCGCGCACAGGGCCTTCTCGCGGTCCGTGCGCGGGTGGCGCAGGACGGTGGGAGCGTCGGTCCGCGCGGTGTGCGGGGCAGGCAGGGCCGCCCGGTCCGTCTTGCCGTGCGCGGTGAGCGGCAGCCGGTCCAGGACCACCACGGCCGACGGCACCATGAAGTCCGGCAGGAACGCGGCGACTTGGCGGCGTACCGACTGGCGCAGGCCGTGCTCGTCGGCCGCGGTGCGCGGGGTGCCGACGTACCGGGCGAGGTCACCGTCCGCCGTGGCGCGCACCGGGGGTTCGGGGATGCTGCCGCCCTCGGTGAACTCGGCGTCGAAGCAGGTGTCGTCCCCGGCGGTGGACCAGCGCAGCGCGACGCCGTAGCCGAGCTCCTCGCCGAGGCGGGCGAGGTGTTCGGGGTCGGCGGTGGCGCGGCGCGGGCCGCCCCCATCGGGGACGAAGCCGGTCAGCCGGGCGTTGGGCACGCCGGTGACAGTGAAGCGTGCGGGCCGCCGGGTGCGGACGAACCGTGCGACGGCGTCCGGGGTGCGGGCGTCGGATCCCCACCGCAGTACCGGTCCGGCGCCCGCTTCGGCTTCGGCTTCGTCCGGGGCCGCGCGCGTGCCCAGGACGACGTCGTAGCGCAGAGCGGTCAGTTCGTTGCTCCGCTCGCCGCGCTTGAGCCGCACGTCGCAGGTGGTGAACCGGCCCGAACGGGCCGCGTGGGCGGCGAAGTAGTCGGGTTCGACCAGGAGTTCGGGTACGTCGCCGAGACGGGCGCGGTCACGCAGCCGGAGGTTCCTGACGTCGCCGACGAAGAGCCGCCCGCCGGGGGCCAGGGCCTGCCCGGCGACGTCGAGGACACGCGAGAGGTAGGCGCCGTTCGGGAAGTACTGCACCACGGAGTTGAGGACGACCACGTCGAAGTGGCCCTCGGGGATGCCCGTGGGGTCGTGCGCGGTCTGCTGCCGCAGCACCACCCGCCCCTCGGGCAGGCCGAGCCCGTCCACCCGCGGGCGCAGCCGGCGGATCGCCGCGGCGGAGAAGTCCAGTCCCCAGTACTCGGCGGTGTGCGGCGCGAGCGGGGTGAGGAGCAGACCGCTGCCCACGCCGATCTCCAGCACGCGAGTGGGGCGCAGTTCCCGCAGGCGGCGGACGGTGGCGTCCCGCCACTCCCGCATGTCCTCCACCGGTATGGGGGTGCCGTCGCGGCTGTCGTGCCAGCCGGAGAAGTCGTCCTCGCCGGGTGCCGCGCCGGGCCCCGCGTACACGGCGTCGTGGACCTGGCGCCAGTCCTCGACGCGTCCGCGTTCGCCGCTGTCCTGCCCGGCCGGCGCCTCGGGGACCACGTACGCCACGATCCTGCGTTCTCCCGGGCGGTCCTCGCGCAGCACGACCGCGGCCTGGGCCACCCCGTCGGCGGCGGCGACGCGGGCCTCGACCTCCCCCAGCTCGACGCGGTGACCGCGCAGTTTGACCTGGTCGTCGATGCGTCCGACGAACTCCAGCCGTCCGTCCGAGGTTCGCCGCACCAGGTCTCCGGTGCGGTAGGCGCGGGTTCCCGGCGGCCCGAAGGAGTCGGCGACGAAGCGTTCCGCGGTCGGGCCGGGGCGGTCGCGGTAGCCGCGCGCGAGTCCGGCGCCGGCGATGTACAGCTCGCCGGTCACGCCCGTCGGCACGGGCCGCAGCAGGTCGTCCAGGACGTGTACGCGTGTGCCGCGCACGGGGTCGCCGATGGGCGGGACGTTCCCGTCGGGGCGCAGGGCCTCGCTCATCGTGGCGCAGACCGTCGCCTCGGTGGGGCCGTAGCCGTTGATCAAGGTGCGGCCCCGTGCCCAGCGCGCGGCGAGATCGGCGCCGCACGCCTCCCCCGCGACGACGATGGTGGTGACGCCGGGCAGGGCGTCGGGCGACAGGGCGCCCAGGACGGCGGGCGGCACGGTCAGATGGCTGATCGCGTGCTCGTCGGCGAGGCGGGCCAGCTCGGGCCCGGGCAGCAGGCGGGCCGCAGGGGCCAGGACGAGGGCGGCGCCGACCGGGAGGGTCATGCCCAGTTCCCAGAAGAAGGCGTCGAAGCCGGCCGAGGCGAACTGCAGGACCCGGCTGCCGCTGTCCACGCCCAGGGTGGCCGCCTGGTGGGCGACGAGATGGGCGTACCCGGCCCGGGTGACGGCGACCGGTTTGGGGGTGCCCGTGGAGCCGGACGTGTAGATCACGTAGGCGAGGTGGTCGGGGTGCGGGCGTGCGGGGTGGGGGTGGGTGGCGGGCCGTGCGGGGTCGTGCGGGTCGTCGTCCTGGACGTCGATCCGGGGCAGCGCCGGTGTGTCCGGCAGGCTGAGGTGCGCGGCGGTCAGCAGCAGCGCCGGACGGGCGTCGGTGAGGATGTGGGCGATGCGGGCGGCGGGGTAGCGGGGGTCGACCGGCAGGAACGCGGCTCCCGTCTTCCATACCGCGAGCACCGCGACGATCAGGTCGGCGGACCGGTCAAGGGCAGCGGCGACGACGACGTCGGGGCCTGTGCCGCGCGCGGCGAGGCGGTGGGCGAGCCGGTCGGCGCGGGCGTCGAGTTCGCCGTAGGTCATCCGCTGGCCCTCGAAGCGCACGGCGACGGCGTCCGGGGTGAGGTGCGCCCGGTCCTCGAACAGGTGGAGGGCGTCGCGGGTTTCGGGCAGCACGGGTGCCGCGGCGGTCGACGGACGCGGGCGCTCGTCCTCGGTCAGCAGGTCGTAGCCGCCGATGCGGCGGTCCGGGTCGGTGGCCGCGGTCCGCAGGACGGCCGTCAGCCGGGCGGCCAGCCGGTGGGCGGAGGCCGCTTCGAACAGGTCGAGGGAGTACTCCAGGTCCCCGCGCAGACCGCCGGGAGCGCCGTCGGCGGTGTGCAGTTCGGTGACCGACAGGGCGAGGTCGAACCTGGCCCGGTCCCGCCGCACCGGCTGCGGCGTCACCGTCAGCCCGGCGCCGAAGTCCCAGTCGGCCCGGGCGGTGTTCTGGAAGGCCAGCATGACCTGGAAGAGCGGCTGCTGGTGGCCCGCGCGCCGCGGATTGAGGTCCTCGACGAGCCGGTCGAAGGGCAGGTCCTGATGGTCGGCGGCGGCCAGGTCGGTCTCCCTGACCTGTTCCAGCAGGGCCCGGAACGTCGGGTCGCCGGAGGTGTCGGTCCGCAGCAGGAGCGTGTTGACGAAGAAGCCGACGAGGTCGTCCAGGGCGGGGTCGCCCCGGCCCGCGCTCGCGACACCGAGCGGGATGTCGTCCCCGGCACCCAGCCGGTTCAGCAGCACGGCGAGCCCGGCACGGACCACCATGAACAGGGTGCAGCGCTGCGCGCGCGCCAACTCCAGCAGTGCGCTGTGGAGTTCGGGACCGCAGACGAAGGGGACGGTCCCTCCCCGGCCGCTGGGGTGCCGAGCGCCCGCCGGTCGTTCCCCGGGCAGCCGCAGGCGTTCCGGCAGCCCGTCGAGTTCCTTGCGCCAGTAGGCCAGTTGACGGCTGTGCAGGCTGTCCGGGCCGTCCGGGTCGCCCAGCAGCGCACGCTGCCACAGGGTGTAGTCGGCGTACTGGACGGGCAGTTCGGGCCAGTCGGGGGCGCGGCCGGCGCAGCGCGCCCGGTGGGCGAGGGCCAGGTCCCGGGCGAGCGGGCCGAGGGACCAGCCGTCGCTGGCGATGTGGTGGGTCACCAGCAGCAGGACATGGGTGCCGGGCGACGGGTGGAACAGTGCCGCGCGCAGCGGGGCCTGCCGGGCCAGGTCGAAGGGGACGGTCACCCGCTCCCGCAGCGCGTCGGCGAGGCCGTCCTCGGTGACCTCCGGGCAGGGCAGGTCCGGCCGGGACTCGTCCGGGCCGAGGATGTGCTGGTACGGCTCGCCGTCGGCGTCCTCCGGGAAGACGGTGCGCAGCGCTTCGTGCCGTACGACGACGTCGTGCAGGGCCGCCCGCAGCGCCGACCGGTCCAGTGGGCCGCGAAAGCGCAGGGCGATGTGCTCGTTGTAGGCGGCGCCGGGCCCGTGCAGGCGGTCGAGGAACCACAGCCGCCGTTGGGCGTACGACAGGGGCAGGCGCCGTGGGCGCGGGAGCGGGCGCAGGACGGGTCGCCGGGAGGGTGCGGCGGCCGCCAGCCGTTCGGCCAGGGCGGACGGGGTGGGGGCGGCGAACAGGTCGCGCACCTCCGCCTCGGCGCCCAGAGCGGCGCGGACCCGGCCGATGAGCCGCATCGCCAGCAGCGAGTGCCCGCCCAGCTCGAAGAAGTCGTCATGGGGGCCCACGCGCGGTACCCCGAGGACGTCGGCGTACAGCAGGCACAGGCGTCGTTCGCGTTCGCCCTCCGGGGTGCCGCCGCGGCCGGCGCGGGCGTAGTCGGGCGCGGGCAGGGCGGCCCGGTCCACCTTGCCGCCCGGCGCGGGGGTGAAGGCGTCCAGGACGACGATCGCCGAGGGCACCAGTGCCGGGGGCAGCCGGTCGGCGCAGTGGGCGCGCAGGTCCGCCGGCTCGGGCGGTCCGGCGTCCGCGCGGGCGGTGACGTAGGCGACGGCGCGGCGGTCGCCCGGCCGGTCCTCGCGGGGCACGACGACGGCGCGGGCGACTGTCGGATGGCCGGCCAGGACGGCCTCGATCTCGCCCGGCTCGATGCGCACGCCGTGCAGTTTGAACTGGTCGTCCGTACGGCCCTCGTAGCCCAGCGCGCCGGTCGCCGAGCGGCGCACCCGGTCCCCGGTGCGGTACATGCGCGAGCCGGCCGGGCCGCCGGGTTCCGCGACGAACCGCTCGGCGGTGAGCGCGGGCAGACCGGCGTAGCCGAGGGCGACCTGTCCGCCCGCGAGGTACAGCTCCCCGCTGTCCCCGTCGGGCACGGGCCGCAGCCGCCGGTCGAGGACGTGCGCCCGTACGCCGGGCAGCGGGCCCCCGATCACCGGGTCCGGGCCCATGACCGGCGCGGCGGTGGCGTCGACCGTGCACTCGGCCGGGCCGTACAGGTTCAGGGCGGTCACGGAACCGTCGGCGGCCAGCGTCACCAGGTCGTCCCACATGGCGCGCGGCACGGGCTCACCGCCCAGGTGCAGCCGCAGGGGGAGTTCACCGGGCGCCCGCCGTACGAGATGGGGGCGCAGCAGCGCCCACAGCGCCGGGGTGGCGTCCAGGTCGGTGATCCGCGCCGCGCGCAGGAAGGCCGCCAGGCGCGGCGGGTCCTGCCGGGTCGCCTCGTCGGGCAGGACGAGTGTGTCCCCTCGGCAGATCCTGAGCCACTGCTGCACGGAGGCGTCGAAGGACACCCCCGCGAGCCATGCCACCCGACCGGGCGCGGCGGAGTGACAGCCGGCGCGCTCCAGCGCGCCGACGAGCTGGGCGACGTTGGCGTGCGAGACCTGGACCGGCTTGGGCCGGCCGGACGAGCCGGAGGTGTGGACGACGTACGCGGTGGCGTCGCGCTGCGCGACGAACGTGGTGGCGTCGTCGGGGACGCCGTACGCGGTGGCGTGGCGGGGGACGGCGTAGGCGGTGGCGTCACGGGGGGCGGTGCACGCGGGCAGGGGTCCCGGGGCGGGCGGTGCCGCCGCGTTGACCGTCGGCACGCCCGGCGCCCAGTCGCCGCCGTCCGACGTCACGACCACCGACATACCGGCGAGGGCGCGCAGCCGGGCACCAGGGTGGGCGGGGTCCAGCAGGGTGAAGGCCGATCCCGTGCGCCACGCGGCGAGCGGTGCCGCCACCAGGTCCGGGCAGCGGGGCAGGGCGACGCCGGTCACCGTGCCGGGTCCCGCGCCCGCTCGCCGCAGTGCGGTGGCGAGCGACTCCACACGGTCGTGCAGTGCCGCGAACGTCAGGCAGCCGGTGGGGGTGAGTACCGCGGGGCGGTCGGGGTGGCGCCGGACGCAGTCCAGGAAGCGCGTCAACGAGTCGGGCGGGCCGTCGGTCATCGGATTCCTCGCGTGGGCAGGGGGCGTCGCGTCCGGCCCGGGTGGGCCGCAGGGCTCGTGTAGCGTGAACTCCTCTGTCGGCCAACGCAGTTGAGGGCGTCCCGCACACCATGACCGCTGAGGGAAGACCGCTCGTCACCGCAGCCGTGAGCACGCCGGGGCGCGGCCTGTTCGGCCACCGCAACTTCCGGCTGCTGCTGATCGGTGAGACGACCAGCAGATTCGGCACGAGTGTCACGTCGGTGCTGCTTCCGCTCACCGCGGTCGTGACGCTGGACGCCTCCCCCGCCCTGGTCGGGCTGCTGACGGCCGCGCCGTGGCTGCCGTGGCTGGTGCTCGGGCTGCCGGCCGGCGCCTGGGTGGACCAGTGGCCCCGGCGCCCGGTGATGCATGTGTGCAACCTGGTCTCGGCGGCGCTGTTCGCGAGCGTTCCGGCCGCCTGGTGGCTGGACGTGCTGACCGTCTGGCAGCTGCTCGCGGTGGCCTTCCTGACGGGCACGGCCTCGGTGTTCTTCTCGACCGCGTACTCCAGCTATCTCCCGGTCCTCGTGGACAGGTCCGAACTCCTGGAGGGCAACGCGAAGCTGCAGGGCGGTGAGCATCTGGCACGGATCGCCGGCCCGGGTGCGGGCGGGCTGCTCGCCCAGCTGCTCGGCACGGTCCCGGGGCTGCTGCTGGACTCCGTCTCGTTCGTCGTGTCGTCCTGGTGTCTGCGCCGCATACGGGCCGACGAGCCGCGGGGCGCCGGTGGCCGGGTGCGACTGCGCCAGGAGATGTCCGCGGGGCTGCGTTTCGTCGGCCGTGATCCGCTGCTGCGGACGGTCATCGGATTCGGCGCGGCGGCCAATCTCGCGCTGGCCGGCTACGAGGCGACGTACATCCTGTTCCTGGTCCGCTCGGTCGGCCTCAACGCGGGCACGGTGGGGCTGCTCGGCTCGTGCGGTGCGGTCGGCGGGGTGCTGGGGGTGCTGTGCGCGCGCCGCCTCGCGCGCCGGCTGGGCACGGCCCGCGCCCTCGTGACCGCCCAACTCGGCTGCTCGCTCTTCGGGTTGCTGATCCCCCTCACGGCGCCGGGGCCGCGGCTCGCGCTGTTCGTGATCGGCTCGACGATGACGATGGCCGGGCTCGTCGCCTGCAACGTGATCCTCGTCAGCTTCCGGCAGTCGTACTGCCCGCAGGAGTTGCTCGGCCGTGTCACCTCCACGGCGCTGCTGATCAACTACAGCACGGTTCCGCTGGGCGCCGTCGCCGCCGGTGCGCTGACCTCCGCCGTGGGGCCGCGTCCGACGATGTGGATCGTCGCCGGGGCCCTGGTGGCGGCGGTCCTTCCGCTGCTGTCGCGCCCCTTGCGCGGCCTGCGCGACCTTCCCGGTGCCGGAGTCGGTGCGGAATCCGGTGCCCGTGCCGCATCCCGTTGATGGTGCTGCCGTCGGTTCCATCGGCGTCGTTCACCTCCCGTCCTGTGTCTGTGTGCCGCTGCCGGGCGGCGGACCCGGCGTGGACGGGCCCGGAGCCGGGCCGTGTCCACGTCCGTGTCCTGCCTCAGGCACGTCCGTCCTGTCGGCCGCTTGCGGTCATGGCCGTCTGTTCGGCCACCGCGCCGGCCGCTCCCCGGCCGACGGGGACGTCCGTGAGGAGCCAGGCCCGGTCGGTGCCGGCGGGTTCGGTGCCGGTGCCGACGTAGCAGGACTCCGGGGACTCGGAGAGGCCGACACCGAGTCCTTTGAGATAGGCCTCCTTTCTCACCCAGGCCCGGGTGAAGGCGCGCGGGCGGGCGGACGGGGGCAGCAGGGCCAGTTCGTCGCGTTCGCGGGGGTGCAGGGCCTCGGCGGCCTCGGCCACCGCCGCCGGTGAGGGGACTGCCTCGACGTCCACACCGACCGGGGCGGCGGCGAAGGCGAGCAGTCCCAGACCGCCGCTGTGGCTGAGCGAGTAGTGCAGCGGGTCCCCCACCACCCCGGGCCGCCCGTGCGGTCCGCCGCACAGCGGGCACGGCCACCGGGTCAGCGGCACGCGCGCCGGCTCGGTGCCCAGATAGGCGCCGAGCAGCAGGCGCAGCCCCAGGTGGGTGGCGAGGTAGCACTCCCGGTCCGTCGGCACCCGCAGGGCCGCGGCTCTGGCGCGCTCCTGCGCGTCGAGCACCTCGGGCGCCGCGCGCACGACCGCCGCTCGGTGCCGTTCGGCGCGCAGCAGCCAGATGTGCGCGGGCCCGCCCGCCGCCGGCGGGGTGAGCCGCCGGCCGGTGACCGCCGCCGGGTCGAACGCACGGACCTGTGTCGGGTCACGCAGCGTGCCGGTGGCGTACGGCATGGCTCAGGCCGCAGCCGTCGCGGCGGTCCGGACGGTCTCCTCCATACGGCTGCCGTGGCGCATCCGGAAACGCAGCCGCAGTCCGTCACCGGTGCGCTCGGCCTTCAGGGTGCGCTCGGCGGTCCAGCCGAGGGCACGGAACTCGCCCTCGCCCAGGTGCACCAGTGCCGCCCTGGGCTCGTCGTCGACCTCCAGGACGAGCCGGCCGCCGTCGAGCCGGAGCCGCGCGGTACGGTCGGGCCGGCTGTCGTCGGCGAGATCCTCGGGCTCGCCGTAGAGGAAGGCGTCCGGGATGGTGAAGGTGCTGGTGAACTCGGTCAGTTCCTCCTCGGTCAGCGGGATCTCGGGGCGGTTGAGCAACACCTCGGACCAGCGGATGCGGTCGCGGAACTCGGCCGGGAACAGTTCCAGCAGTTCGGCGTTGACGTAGGCGTCGATGACGAGGTGGACGCGGCGCTCGGAGCCGCCGTTGCGCACCGAGTGCGGGGTGGAGAAGTCGCCGAACCAGAAGGTGCCGGGCTGCCAGGTGTGGGGCTGTCCGTCGAGGGTCAGGACGGCGTCGGGGTTGGTGACGAACGGTATGTGCATCCGCACCCAGCCGGCCGCCAGCCCGTACGGCTGGTCGCGGTGCTCGTCGACCTCGGCGCCCACGCCGAGCGACATCAGCCGTACGGCCCGCAGTTCGGTGGGCAGGCTGTCCAGGATGGACTTGATGTAGGGGGTCTTCTCCAGCCAGGGAGTGGCGGCGTACTCGACGAGGCCGAGGCCGCCGGGGTCGGTGCGGTCGGCGCGGCCTTCGGGGCTGCGCAGCGGCAGCACCCGCCAGTCGAGGACGGTGTCCTCGCTGGGTTCCAGGCTCTCGCCGTAGGTGCGCTGGGCCGCCCACTGGGTGCGTTCCAGGACGGCGAGTTCGGCCAGCAGCCGCTCGACGTCGAAGTCACCCTTCAAGCGGGCGGCGCTCAGGTTGCCACTGCTCATGACGTGCCTCTCTTCTCTCGTGTCTGCGGAGGTGTGCTCGTAAACTGCGGAGGTGCTCGTGCGCGAAGTACTCACGCGCGCTGTGCTCGTGCGCGGTGTGCTTTCGGGCCATGGGCGGGGTGGGCTCAGAGTGCGGGGGCCTTTGTGGTCGTCGGGCTCGCGGGCGGCGGCCGGTCGTCGAGTTCGCGCCAGTGGGGGCGCAGGGCGGGCAGCACGGTGCTGCCGAGATAGAGGGCGGCGCAGCCGACCAGGACGGGGCCGAGGCCGGCCAGGGTGACGAGGAAGCCGGCGAGGATGGGGCCGAGCGGGACGCCGGCGGAGCCGACGGAGTCGGTGAGCGCGGAGACCCGGCCCAGCAGGGGGCGCGGGATGCGCTCCATCATCACGGCGTTGAGGATCGGATTGACGAAGCCGATGGCCAGTCCGTCCACGACGGCGACGGCCAGGACCGTCCACAGCGGCAGGTCGAAGGCCATCACCAGGAAGCGGGGCGGCCCGGCGAGGAGGAAGGCGATGACGTACGTCGGCCTACGTCGCAGCCGGTGCGCGAGGGCGGTGGCGAGTGCGGAGCCGCCGACCGCGGCGATGCCGAAGACCGAGCCGAGGGCACCGATCGCGGCCGGGCCTCCGCCGGTCTCCTCCGCCCACACCGGGATGAGCAGGGAGCCGTACGCCGCGTCGATGAGGTTGGTGACGCTCAGCATGACGGCGATGGACCGCAGCAGCCGGTCCTGGCGCAGGAACCTCAGCCCGGCGCGGAGCCGTTCGAGGTAACGCTCCTCCTCGGGCTCCGTGTCGGTGACCTCCGCCGGCGCGGGGCCGCGCAGTGACCCGGTGGCGGCGATGATCAGGGCGGAGACCAGGAAGGTGACGGCGTTGACCGCGAGCGCCCACATCGGGTCGAAGAAGGCGACCACGGCGCCGCCGGCGGCGGGCCCGGCGGTGCCGGCGAGCCGCTCCAGGGTGCCGACCATGCCGCTCACCCGCTCCAGCGGCATGCCGACCGCCTCGGCGGTCTCCGGGGTGAGGGTCCGCTTGGCCACGTCACCGGGTCCGCGGGCCAGGCCGAGCAGCGTGGACAGCACCAGCAGCAGTCCGTACGGCAGGACGCCCAGCCAGTGGCAGAGCGGGATCGTCGCGATCACCGCCGCGCTGACCAGGTCGGCGGCGACGCTGAACCTGCGCGCTCCGAACCGGTCGATCAAGGGCCCCGCCAACGCCTTGCCCAGGACGAGCGGCACCGCCTCGGCGAAGACGACGAGTCCCGTCAGTGACGCGCTGCCGGAGGTGACGAGCACCAGCCAGGGCAGGGCGATCATGGTCAGCCGGGTGCCGAACAGCGAGACCGTGTAGGCGCTCAGCAGTCCGTACAGCGAGACTCGTGAGGCTGGGGATTTCCGCATCGGGGCGGGGCCTTTCCGGGAGGGGCGGAAGGAGCGGCGGCGATCAGCGTTCGCTGCGGTCCGCTATCGCGCGGGCGAGGTCGCGCAGCCGCGGGTGCTGGTAGACCATACGGGTCGGGATGACCACTCCGCGCCGCTTCTTGAGGTCGGCGATCACGCGCAGCGCGAGCAGCGAGTGCCCGCCGAGGGCGAAGAAGTCGTCGGTGGCCAGCACCCGTTCCCGGCCCAGGACGGCCTGCCAGGCGCCGGCGATGAGGGTCTCCAGCTCGCCCGCGGGCGCGGCGTCGGCAGCGTCCGGCCGGTGCTGCTCGGCCGGTTCGGGCAGGGCCGTGCGGTCGACCTTGCCGCCGACGCCCAGCGGGAGGCTCTCCAGGGCGGTCAGCGACAGCTGCGCCATGTGGGCGGGCAGCCGGGAGCCCAGGTGGCGGCGGAGCGGCTCGGGGTCGGTGTCCGCACCGGGAACGGGGACCCAGTAGGCGGCCAGGGCGCGCCCGAGGCGGTCGTCCTCCCGTACGACGGCGACCGCGGCGGTGACGGACGGATGGTCCGTCAGGACGGCCTCGATCTCGCCGAGTTCGATGCGCAGGCCGTTCACCTTGACCTGGTGGTCGACCCGGCCGATACAGGCGAGGTGGCCGTCCGGGCGGCGGCGGACCCGGTCGCCGGTGCGGTACATGCGGCTGCCGGGCGGGCCGAACGGCGAGGCGGTGAACCGCTCGGCGGTCAGGCCGGTGCGGCGCAGATAGCCGAGGGCGACGGCGGGGCCGGTCAGGTACAGCTCCCCCTCGGTGGCGGGACGCAGGTGCTCGTCGAGGACGTGGGCGCCGACGCCGGGCAGCGGCGGGCCGATGTGCGGCTCGGCACCGTCGATACGGCCGACGGTGGAGTCGACCGTGCACTCGGTCGGCCCGTACAGGTTGAGTGCGTGCACGACCCCGCGGGCGCCGAGGTCGGCCAGGTCCTGCCACATGGGCGCGGGGATCGCCTCCCCGCCGACGAACAGCCTGATCCCGTGCGGGAGTTGCTCGGCCGCCTCGACGACCCGGTCGCGCAGGACGGACCAGTGGGAAGGGGTCACGTCGAGGTCGGTCACGCCCTCGCCCAGCAGCTGCGCGGCGAGCGCGGCCGGGTCGGCGCGCTGGTCCTCGGAGAGCAGCACCAGGGTGTCCCCGCGGCAGACACGGGCCCACTGCTGCACGGAGGCGTCGAAGGACACGCTGGCGTTCCAGGCCACACGGGCGGGGCCGTCGGTGTAGCAGCCGCTCTCCTCCAGGGCGGCGACCAGTCCGGCGGCCGCGGCGCGGGGGACGGCGACGCCCTTGGGGCGGCCGGTCGAGCCGGAGGTGTAGATGACATAGGCGGGGGCGTCGGCGGGCACCGGGACGTCGGGGACGGTGAACAGGGCGCTCGCGTCGGGGGCGACGGTCCGTACGCCGTCCGGCCAATTTCGGGCCGGGTCGGCGGAGACGACGACCTGGATGCCGGCGTCCTCGACCATGTCGTCGAGGCGTGCCTGCGGGTGGGCCGGATCGAGAGGGACGTACGCCGCGCCGGCCCGCCAGACCGCGAGCAGGGCCACCACCAGGGCGGGCTCGCGGCCCAGGGCCACACCGACGTGCTGTCCGGGCCGGACGCCGGCTCCGACCAGGGCGGCCGCCAGCCGTCGTACCCGGCCGTCGAGGGTGCCGAAGGCGACGGTGGTGCCGTCGGCCGCCACGACGGCGTCCCGCCACGGGTGCCGCGCCACGGACTCCCGGAAGCGGTGCAGAAGGTCCCGGGCGTGGGTCGAGGCGGGCGTGGACGCGGGCTCCGGACGGGGGTCGACGTCGACGGACACCGACGGCCGTGGTGCGGCCGCGGTGGCCGTGCCGCGGGCCGGTGACAACCCGCCGTGCGGTGTTGTGGACATGGGTGGGCTCCTCTCGGGGGCCTTCGCACCACGCTTCAGGCGCGGCCGGCCAGGGCGGGTGCGGTGACGGGCAGGGAGGGTGCGCAGTCGGCGAGGGCGACCGGTTCGCCCATCGCGACGACGATCTTGCGGTCGCCGCGGAAGGGGTCACGGCCGTGCGCGGTGAGGATGTTGTCGACCAGGAGCAGGTCGCCGGGCTGCCAGGCACGCCGGACGGTGGCGCGCTCGTAGGCCGCGTCGAGCACGGCCATGTCCGCGGGGCTCAGCGGGCTGCCGTCGCCGAGCGCCGTGTTGAACGGCAGCCCGTCGGAGCCGAACTCGCCGACCAGCACGTCCCTGATGTCGGGGTCGAGTGCCCATTCGCTCCAGAACGCGACGTGGTTGAACCAGACCTCCTCGCCCGTGCCCGGGTGGCGGACGGTCGCCGAGCGCACCTGCCGGGTGCGCAGGGTGTCGTCGTCGCCCCAGGTCACGTCGATGGCGTTGGCGGCGCAGTAACGCTCCACATCGGCGCGGGAGTCCGTGGCGAAGGCGGTCCGCCAGTCCAGCGAGATGTGCTCGGCGTAGTTGCGCACCAGCGACCAGCCGTGCCGGCGGAAGCGGTCGGCGAGCTCGGCGGGCAGCAGGTCCAGGACCCGCCGGACGTCGGCGACCGGTGTCGCGCCGCCCTCCGCGGGGGCCGTCAGACAGCCGAACAGCAGCAGGCCGGGGAAGGTCAGCGTGTAGCTGTTCTCGTTGTGCATCCGGATGGCCTGCGCGGGCGGCAGGTCGGTGGAGGAGAACACGTCGTCGCCGAAGTCGCTGCGCGGGGTGGCCTTCTCCTGGTACTTGGCGCGCGCGGCGAACAGGGCGTCCCGCACCACCGCGAAGTCGGCGGCGGTGCGCACCGGGAGGCCGCGCAGGTACAGCGCGCCGTGCCGGGCAAGCACGCTGCGCAGCGGCTCGCGGTAGGTGTCGATCCAGTCCGCGGCGGCGGCCGCGTCCGGCAGGCCGTCGACGACGGCGGTGACCGGCGTACCGGGTTCCTCCAGCCAGCGGGGTGTCATCGCACGCCCTCCAGGTCGGTGTCGGCGAAGTGGTCGGGCAGGGTCTCCCACACCGCGGGGGTGTAGAAGTGGCCGCCGGGCAGGGCGTCCACGCGCAGTCCGCCGGTGGCGCAGCGTGCCCACTGCTCGGCGACGGCCGGTTCGATGACCTCGTCGTCCTCGCCGTACAGCACGTGCACGGGCACGGACGTGGTGACGCCCGGCCGGGGCCGGTAGGAGTCGCGGACGGTGATGTCGGCGCGCATCAGCTCGATCGCCATCTCCCGCAGGTCGGGGTCGTCGAGCGCGTAGTCCGGCAGCAGCCCGATGGTCCCCATCCACTCCACGAGGCGTCCTTCGGTGTCCTCCAGACGCGGGAAGCGGTCGCGTTCGGTGACACCGCGGTCGGGCGCGTTGCACGCGGAGACGGTCAGGCGCTCGGGCAGCGGGGCACCGCGCTCGGCGAGCCGGACGGTGACGTCGAAGGCCATCCAGCCGCCCATGCTGTGGCCGAACAGGCGGTAGGGGCGGTCCGGTGCCGCGGCCGCGGCGCGGGCCACGGCGTCGGTGGCGTCCTCGGCGAGGGTGTCCCAGTCCGGGGCGAACTCCTCGGCGAAGCGGCCCTCGCGGCCCGGGTAGCAGACGAGGGCCAGGTCGGTGCCCTCGCCCAGCGACGGCAGCCAGGCCCGGTAGGACCCGGTGCCGCCGCCGCAGAAGCCGAGGCAGACCAGGGAGCGGGTGGCGTCCGGCCGGGGTACGGGCCGGACCACCGTGGTGTCCTGGAGCAGGTGGCCGGTCATCGTCAGCCGGCCATCCGGTCCATGGCCCGGCGCAGGCTCGCCGGGCGGATGTCGGTCCAGTGAGTCTCGATGTACTCCAGGCACGCGGCGCGGCTGTCGACGCCGTGGACGGTGCGCCAGCCGGCCGGTACGGCGATCTGGGCCGGCCACAGCGAGTGCTGCTCCTCGTCATTGGCGAGGACCAGGTACTGCCCGTTCTCGTTCTCGAAGGGGTTCGGCATCGTGCTGTCCCGTCTGTCGTGGGTTCGGACGGCTGGTCGGTGCTCCGTGCCGGGCCCGGCGGCCCGGACTTCGTCGATCGTAGGAACGGCCCGACCGCCGAAGAGGCAGTTGACCAGGCAGGTAGCGGGAAGTTTCGCTTCCCGCCGCGGAGTTGATCAGGACGACGCGTCCGGGTCGTGCGGCCCGTTCAGGGCACCCGGACGGCCGCAGGCACCGGCTGCGGTGCCGGGTACGCGGTGTCCGGGTGCCACAGGTCGTCGGGGTCCAGGTCGCGGGGGCGATACTTGCCCAACGCGCTGACGATCAGACGCAGTTCGAGGGCGAGGGCGGCCACCAGGCGCTCCAGTCCCGCTTCGGGGTCCTCGTCCACGGCGAGCAGCGCGGCCCGGCCGAGGCCGACGGCGCGCGCCCCGGCGGCCAACGCCTTGGCTGCGCGGGCGCCTTCCCACATCCGTCCGCTGACGAGCAGGCACTCCCCGGGTCCCGGCCGCACCCGGCGCAGGCACTCCGCGAGCGGCAGGCCCACGCCGTCGAGGAAGGCGAGCGGGGCCCAGCCGGAGCCGCCCTCGGCGCCGTCGACGGTGACCGAGTCGGCGCCGGCCGCCCAGGCGGTGGCGGCCGCGGCCCCCACGTCGCGGGCGGGAGGCAGTTTCACCCAGATCCTGGCCCGGGGGAAGTTGTTGCGCATCAGGCGGATCTGGTGGGCGAGGATCTCCTCGGTGAAGGTGCCGGGGCTGCCGCTGCGCAGCACGCGGGAGGTGCCCTCGCCGAGCACGGGCTCGACGGCGTACTGCCCTTCGAGCCGCTCGGCGTCGGCCGCGTCGACGACGGTCATGCCGCCGAGCCCCGGTTTGGCGCCCTGGCCCACCTTCAGCTCGAAGGCGAGCCGCCCGGCGTCCAGCAGAGGCTGTACGGAGGGGTCGCTGTAGACGAGGTTCCAGATCTCGGCGTCGGCGTCCTCGGTCGACTGCTGTACGGCCACACCGCCGGCGCCCTCCAGGGCGTTCTGGTAGGCGGCGATCCGGCCGAGCAGGGTGCGTCCCTCGCGTTCGCCGAGTCGTCCCGTGCCCTTGACGGGGCCGATGTTCTCGCCGACGACGATGGGGATGCCGAGCCGGGCGGCCTGTCGCGCGGCGGCCACGCCCAGGTCGCGGCTGGCGACCTGGGTGGAGCCGAACGCGGAGACGTACAGCGGCAGTTCGGCCGGGAACCCGCCGATGTCGGTGGCCGTGTCCACGTCCCGGTACAGGGGTTCGCGGGCCAGCTCGATGAGTTTCTCCAGCCGGCGCGGCATGAACACCGGCGGCACCAGCCTGGTCCGGTCCAGGACGTCGGTCCGGTCCGGGACGTCGCCGCCGTGCCCGTCGGCGCCGAACAGTTCGCTGCCGTAGGCGGACGCGGGCGGGAAGACGCGGGCCGCGCCCTGGCGGGCCCTGGCCCGTATCTCGTCCTCCGGGAAGCCGGAGGCGTGCAGTGCGCTCATGTCGTATCGCTCCCTCGCGTAGGTGGGCTGCTGTGCCGCGACGGCCCGCGGGCCGACCTCACGAGCGGGCCGGCGCGGGCTCGCGGTGCGGGCCGGTCGCGGCTAGTTCGCCGAGGTCCAGACGGGTCTCGACGTAGTGCAGTGCGTCGAGGAGGCCGCTGGAGGTGAGGGCGGCGGCCGGGCGGGCCGTGACGACATGCCCGAGCGGCATGGCGCCGAAGGAGCTCCAGCCCAGCCGGCCCCGCTCGTCGATGAATCCGGCGCTGCGGCCGGCGTTGTCGGGGTGCAGGCAGTACGGCACGTCGAGCCAGCCCCGGGCGAATGCCGTGAGCAGTCCGCGGCCGATGTCGGGCCCGAGACAGAGCACCGCCTCCACGAGGGCGCGCGCCTCGGCGTACACCTGGGTGTCCCGGTCGCCGTCGTCCGGCGCGCCCGGGCCGCTCGGGCCGCTCGGGCCGCTCGGGCCGCTCGGGCCGAGGGTGCGGGCCGTGTGCGCCGAGCTCTCCAGGGCGGCGACGTTCTCGGCGACGGTGGGGATGCGGCGCGCCTCGACCGTGGTCTTCACGATCAGCCGCTGCGCGCCGGCCCGCACCGCGAGCCGTACCGCCCGGTCCTGGAGGGCTCGGGCGCCGGACTGGGTACGCGGATAGACGCCCATGTAGGTGTAGACGACGATGTGCCAGTCCACGCCGGGCAGCAGGTCGGTGGCGAGCGCGCGCAACGCCCGAACCGCCTCCTCGTCCTGGTGCGGGTCGGTCTGCTGCGCGTAGCTCAGCGAGATGCTGCGCAGCCCGTGGCGGACGAAGAACATCCCTTCCAGCAGGGACAGCGCGACGAGCAGTCCCGGCGGGCACAGCTGGCCCATCATGCAGCCGCCGAAGGACTCCAGGTGCGGTTCGACGCCCGGTCGGCGGGCCTCGGCGAGCAGTTCGCAGGCCCGGGTCCAGTTGTCCACGGCGTCGGCCAGCGGGGTGCGGCTGTAGGGCAGGCAGTAGGAGACGGGGCCGCCCTCGGTGGCGTGCAGTCCGGCCGCGAGCAGGCCGCTGACGATGCCCTGCGGGGCGGCTGACCCGTGTCGCACCTGGACGGGGAACCCGGGGCTCTCGATCCCGTCGAGCATGCGGCGGGTGGCGGCCGGGCCGTGGGTGAGCAGCGGGTAGCCGTTGAGGTCGGTGCCCTCGGTGACGGCACGCCGGGCGGCGGCGAGGTCGCCGACCCTGGTGTAGCTGTCGAGGGTGAGCGTGCCGACGGCGGTGGCGTCCGCGTCACGGGTGGCCAGCAGGCCCCGGCGCATCCGCTCCGGTGAGCCGAAGCCCATGCGGGGCTGGACGACGAGCTGGCGCGCGCCGCGGACGAACGCGCCGAACCCGGTGGTGGTCGGGGCTTCCATCAGCGGCACACCCCGGCGGTGAGCGTGTCGAGGTAGCGGCGAAAGGGCGCGAACCCGGTGCTCTCCTCGAACACCTCCGCGAACCCGGCGGTCCGCAGCCGCGGCAGCCAGGCCCGGGTGGTCTCCTCGGCGGTGCCGAGCTTGCCGCCGATCACCACGGGGAGCGCGGCGAGGCGCGGTTCGGCGCCGAACCGCTCGATCAGCCGCAGTCCGTCGGCGGCGCCGTGGCCGTTGACGCTGCTGACCACGACGAGGTCGGGACGTTGCGTCAGCACCTCGGTGACGACGAGTTGTTCGGGGACGCAGGCCCCGAGGTTGGTCACACGGTGTCCCCACTCGGTGAGCAGGAGTTCGAGGTAGATCAGGTTCCAGGTGTGCGCGTCGGACGATGTGCCGGTCACCACGACGTCGAGCCCGGTGGCCCGGGCGCCCCGGGTGGGGCCCGCGGCGCCGGGGGTGGTGGTCTGCATACGGACTGCTCCCCCGATTCCGGTCAGTGTCCGGCCCGTACGGCGGTGCCGTACGCGGACGTGGTGCCACCGGCGGTCTCCCCGCCGTCGATCACGAGTTCCTGCCCGGTGAGGAAGCCGGCCTCGGCGGAGGCCAGATAGAAGAAGGCAGCGGCGATCTCGGCGGGGTCGGCGTGCCGTCCGGCGGGGATGCGCGCGTTGGTGTCGGCGAGCATCTCCTCGGTGTACTCGGCGAGTTGCATGGGGGTGAGCACGCCGCCGGGGCTGACACAGGCGGTGCGCACCACCGGGCTGAGCTCCAGCGCGAACGTCTGGGTCAGGGCGACGATGCCGGCCTTGGTGGCGTTGTAGTCGGCGTAATAGGGGTATCCCCGGCGGCCGTTGACGGAGGCGGTGGCCAGCAGGACGCCGTGGCCCTGGCCGGTCATGACGCGGGCGGCGGCCTGCCAGACGCCCAGGACTCCGAGGAGGTTGACGTCGGTGATGCGGCGGGCGTCCTTCTCCAGGATGTCCAGGACGCCGTGCCGGACGCTGATGCCGGCGTTGGCGATGACCACGTCGAGGCGTCCGGTGTCGCGGTGGATGTCGGTGAGGGCCTCCGCCACGGCGTTCCAGTCGGCGGTGTCGGCGCGTATCCACCGCCCGGCCGGGTGGCCGTCCGGTTCGGGTGCCTTGATGTCCAGGTTGACCACGTGGTCGCCCGCCTCGGCGAAGCGCAGGGCGGTGGCGCGGCCGATGCCGCTGGACGCGCCGGTGATGACGACGGTGCGCATGTCTGACTCCTAGGTGGCACGTGCGGGTCGGAAAGAGAAGGGGGCATCGGGCCGGCTCAGAACAGCACCCGGCCGCGCGTCATCCGGCTCACCGGGGCCGCCTTGCGCAGATCGCGGCTGACGATCATGCGCTTCAGCCAGCGGTCGCTGCCGTCGTAGCGCACGGGGTAGGGCTTGCGGCCGTGCACCGCCAGGTAGTTGTCGACGATCAGCAGGCTGCCCTGCTCCACGACGACCGTGTGCTGCACCCGCTCCAGCTCGGCCATCAGGGTGTGCACGGCCCGTTCGGCCGCCGGCTCCTGCGAGGCACAGCGCATGAAGGGCAGGTCGATACGGAGATAGGGCCGGTCGGGGTTGCCGAACAGGACGGGCACGGCGTCCGGGGAGTGCAGCATCTGCTCCATGCGGGCGAGCGCCGGGTGGTCGGGGTGCCGCAGCTGCAGCTGCCGGATGTGCTCGTCGTCGGGAAGGATGTGGAACAGCGGACGCATCAGCAGGTCCACCTCCTCGGGGCTGAGCTTGACGTCCCGGACGGAGGCGAGGATGGTCGGCACCCGGTCGTGGTTGCGGATCCCGAACAGCAGCAGATAGTCGCAGCGGCCGGGGTGGAAGCCGTCCTCGGTGTGGAACTCCAGGAGGGTGGCGCTGCCGTGGCCGCTCTGGCGCTCCTCGTCGCCGCGGATCGGCAGGATGTTCTGGATCATGCGGCCGAGTTGCAGGGTGGACCAGGTGAAGGGGTCGCCGAGGGCGGTCGCGCACATGGCGAGGAACCGCTCCTGTTCGAGGGTGGCCGCCGGGTCCAGGGGCTGGTCCCAGTGGCCGGGGGTCGGTCCGACGGCGCTGTCGTCGACGGGGAAGCCGTGGATCAGCAGGCCGGCGGCGGACTCGGTGCGCCGGAAGGTCTCCAGGAAGTCCTTCAGGCGCGGCGGCAGTCCGGCGTCGGCGAAGCGGTTGACGTCGTAGCGGGCCGGGTCCGCCGGGTCAGGCAGGGAACCGGCGAGCCGGGCCGCCTCCTCCCGTATCTGCGACACCTCGGCGTCGGACAACTCGTACTGCAGGACGGTCTCTTCGATCATGGATCGGCTCTTTCCTCGGTATCAGTCCCGGTGCAGGGTGCGGTCCAGGAGGGCGGCGATCTCGGCAAGGGGCCCCGGACGCGTCATGTCCAGGTGGGCACAGGCGACGGCGTGGCCGTGGACGCGGCCGGTGACGTGCGGCCGCCAGTCGTCCGCCACGGGGGCGCGGGGGTCACGGTCCTCGGTGGCCGTGAAGTGGAGCAGATCGCCGTCGAAGACTCCCGGCTCGGCCGCCTCCGCCAGGGCGACGGTGTGCGCGGCGGCGGCCGCCAGCGAGGCCACGAACGGCTCGTCGAACGCCGCGTCCAGGCCGGCGTCCGCGGTGCCCTCCCGGCGCAGGAACGCGGCGATGGTGTCGGGGTCGAACCGGGAGTCCGGGGCCTGCCCGTGCAGCGGGTAGGAGTCCATCAGGGCGAGCAGGGCCACCTCCTCGCCCTCGGCGCGCACCCGGCAGGCCAGGGCGTGCGCGATGTTCCCGCCGAGGGACCAGCCGAGCAGGTGGTACGGCCCCTGCGGCTGCACCTCGCGGATGCGGCCCAGGTAGTCGTCGACCAGGGTCTCCCAGTCGGCGGGCAGGGCCCGCTCGTCGGCGCCGGGCCGGCGCGTCTGGAGGCCGTACACGGGCCGGTCGTCCAGGGCTGCGGCCAGTCCGGAGTAGCACCAGGCGAGCCCGGTGACGGGGTGGACGCAGAACAGCGGCGCCCCCGTGCCGGACGTGCTCAGCGGCAGCAGCAGGTCGGATCCGGCGGTGTCCCGGCCGTCGGCGCGGGCGGCGAGGGCGGCGACGGTGGGGGTGCGGAAGAACCCGGGCAGGGTCAGGTCCCCCAGGACGTCGGGCAGCAGGGCGCGGATGCGGGCGACCACCCGGGCGGCCAGGAAGGAGTGCCCGCCGAGGTCGAAGAAGCTGTCGTCCACGCCGGTGCCGCGCACCTGGAGGACGTCTTCGAACACGGCGGCCAGTGACCGCTCCAGGTCGCTCTCGGGGGCCCGTCCGAGTCCGCCGTACTCGGGTGCCGGCAGGGCGCGCCGGTCGAGCTTGCCGTTGCCGGTGACGGGCAGCGCGTCCAGGACGACGAACGCGGCGGGCACCATGTACTCGGGCAACGTGCCGGCCAGGAACGCGCGCAGGGCTGCGGGGTCGGGCGTGCGGCCGGGCACGGGCACGGCGTAGGCCACGAGCCGCCGGTCGCCCGGACGGTCCTCGCGGAGCACGACGGCACCGTGGGCGATGTCCGGGTGACGGCCGAGCGCGGCCTCGATCTCGCCGGGCTCGATGCGGAAGCCGCGTACCTTCACCTGGTCGTCGGCGCGTCCGCAGAACTCCAGGCTGCCGTCGGCCCGCCAGCGCGCCAGGTCGCCCGAGCGGTACATGCGCGCCCCGTCGGCGAACGGACTGGCGACGAACCGCTCCGCGGTCGCGCCGGGCCGCCCGGCATAGCCCCGGGCCAGACCGCGCCCGGCGATGTACAGCTCGCCGGTGACACCGGGCGGCACCGGCCGCAGCCCCGCGTCCAGGACGTACACCCGGGCGCCCTCCAGAGGCCGCCCCACGATGGGCGTCGAGGTGCCGCGCAACGGTGTGGTCAGCGTTTCGACGGTGCACTCGGTGGGCCCGTAGAAGTTGTGCGCGGTCACGTCCGGCTCGGCGAGCAGCCTGCGCCACAGCGGCTCGGGGATGGCCTCGCCGCCGAAGGTCAGGGTGCGGGGGGTCAGTTCGGGGGTGCCGAGCAGCCCGTGCTCCAGCATCTCCAGGCCGTACGTCGGTGTGGTGTCGAGGAAGTCGACGCCGTGCCGTCCGACGTAGCCCACCATGGCCGCCGGGTCACGCCGGGTGGCGTCGTCCAGGAGGTGCAGCTCGTGCCCGGCGAACAGGGCGAGCAGGCCCATCCAGGAGGCGTCGAAGGTGAGCGGCGCGGTGACGGCCACCCGGGCGGCGGGCCGGCCGGTGGCCCGTACATGCGCGGCGAACAGGGTCGACTCGTGGCTGTGCAGCAGGTTGACCAGGGCCCGGTGCTCCACGACGACACCCTTGGGGCGCCCGGTGGAGCCGGAGGTGTACAGCATGTAGGCGGGGTGCGCCGGGTGCAGCGCGGGCACGTCCGGGTCGTGCCCGGGGCCGTCCGGTGCGCACGGGCCGACGTGCAGCACGGGCACCGTGTCAGGGACGAGCGTGTCCGCGAGCCCGGCCGTACTGATCACCAGTCGGACGTCGGCGTCCTTCAGGACGTGGGCGATGCGTTCGGCCGGATGCCCGGTGTCCAGTGGCAGGTACACGGCTCCCGCCTTGAGCACGGCGAGCAGGGCCACGACCGACTCGACGGACCTCTCCAGCAGGACGGCGACCCGGTCCTCGGGTCCCGCGCCGCGCCGGATCAGTTCATGCGCGTACAGGTTGGCGAGCGTGTTCAGCTCGCCGAACGTCACCGTCCGCTCGTTGAGGACGAGCGCCGGGGCGTCGGGCCGGGCGGCGGCCTGCTCCTCGAAGTACCGGTGCACGGGACGTGCGGCCGGCGGTGCGGTCTCCTCTCCGCTCCACGCGCCCAGGACGAGGTTGCGTTCTGCGGCGGACAGCACGTCGGCCTGTCCGACGGGGGCGTCCGGGTCGCCGGCGAACGCGGCGAGCAGCCTCGCCAGCCGGTCCGTGAGGGTCCGGATCGTGTCGTGGTCGAAGAGTTCGGTGGCGTACTCGACCGTCCAGCGCAGCCCGGCCGGGTCGCCGTCGCACGTGTGGGCCTCCTCGACGCCGAACAGCAGGTCGAACTCGGCGACGTGCACGTCGACATGGTGTTCCGAGGCCGTGGTACCGGCCAGGTCCAGTCCGCCGCTCGAACCGTTCTTCAGAAGCAGCATGGTCTGGAAGAGGGGGTGCCGGGCGGTGGAGCGGGCGGGGTTGACCGCCTCGACCACCCGCTCGAACGGCAGGTCCTGATGCGCATACGCCTCCAAGTCGGCGGCCCGCACCCGGCCCAGCAGCTCACGGAACGTCGGATCACCCGACACATCCGTCCGCAGCACCAGCGTGTTCACGAAGAACCCCACCAGCTCATCCAGGCTCTCATCGGTCCGCCCCGCGACCGCCGTACCCAGCGGAATATCGGTGCCCGCACCCAGCCGGCTCAGCAGCGCCGCCACCGCCGCCTGCAACACCATGAACAGCGTCGTCCCGCTCTCCCGCGCCAACCGCACCAGACCCGCGTGCAGTTCGGCGGGCACGCCGGCCGTGACGGCTCCGGCGTGGTGGCTGGGCACGGGGGGCCGGGGCCGGTCGGCCGGCAGGGTGATCTCCTCGGGCAGCCCGGCCAACGCTTCTTTCCAGTAGCCGAGTTGGCGAGCGGCAAGGCTCTCGGGGTCGTCCTCGTCGCCGAGCAGGTCCCGCTGCCACAGCGTGTAGTCGGCGTACTGGATCGGCAGCGGGCCCCAGTCGGGGGCCCGCCCGGCCAGGCGCGCCTGGTAGGCGGTGCTCAGGTCGCGGGTGAGCGGGGCCATGGATGATCCGTCACCGGCGATGTGATGGAGCACCAGCATGAGGACGTGGTCGTCGGCGCCGAGCGTGAACAGTGTGGCCCGCAGCGGCAGTTCGGTCGCCAGGTCGAAGGCGTGCCGGGCGGCCCGCCGCACGTGCCCGGCCAGCTCCACCGGAGGGCACACGGCGGTGGACAGCGGGACGCGGGCGTCGGCGGTGATGTGCTGGTAGGGCTGACCGGCGACGGCCGGGAAGAGCGTACGCAACGACTCGTGCCGCAATGCCACATCGTCCAGCGCCGCCTGGAGCGCGTTCTTGTCGACCGGCCCGCGCAGCCGCATCGCGAGGGGAATGTTGTACGTCGAGCCACCCTCCTCCCACTCCCGCAGGAACCACAGCCGCTGCTGCGCGTACGACAACGGCATCGGCTCGGGCCGCACCACCACGGCCGGTCGGGGCCGGGAGGTGTCCTCGGCGCGCAGATGCGCCGCAAGCTGTGCGACCGTCGGGTTGCCGAACAGCGACCTGATGCCCACCTCGACGCCCAGCACGGTGCGGATGCGGCTGATCAGCCCGGTGGCCAGGAGCGAGTAGCCGCCGAGGGCGAAGAAGTTGTCGTCGACGCCGACGTGCGCCGCGCCCAGGGTCTCGGCGAAGAGGGCGCACAGGACTTCCTCTTCGGGGGTGCGCGGACGGCGGGCGGGAGCGGGCTCGCCCGGGTCCGCGGGGTCCGGCCGCTCGGGCAGCCGGATGTCCAGCCGACCGTCGGAACACCAGCGGCCCTGCCTGCCCGTGCGGTACATCACGGTGCCCGATCCGCCGTGCGGGGCGGCGACGAACCTGTCGCCCGCGGGGGCGGCGGAAGGGCCCGGCACGGTGAGGTAGAGGTCTCCGCTGACCCCGGCCGGCACCGGCCTGAGGTGGTCGTCGAGGAGGTAGGCCGCGGCCCGCTCGGGCGCGGACAGGCCGGCCAGTTCGGGCCACACCTCGGCCGGGACGGTGACGCTCCACTCGTCGAGGACGCGGTGCAGTTCGTCGGCCGTGAGCAGTTCCGCCTGGCTGACCGGCGTGTCCGGCTCGGCGGTCACCGCCTCCAGCAGCCGGAGGAAGCGCCGGGCCAGGTCGTCCACGGTGGCGCGGTCGAACAGGTCGGTGGCGTACTCGAACTCGGCGCTGATGCCCGCCTGCCGGCCGGCCTCGTCGAAGGTCTCCTCCACGC
The DNA here is from genome assembly GCF_040653275.1 of Streptomyces sp. NPDC048002. Classification (NCBI taxonomy): domain Bacteria; kingdom Bacillati; phylum Actinomycetota; class Actinomycetes; order Kitasatosporales; family Streptomycetaceae; genus Streptomyces; species Streptomyces sp. NPDC048002. Next base: position 28,321 of record NZ_JBEZNL010000064.1, read on the forward strand.
CGATGCTCAGGTCGAACTTGGCGGCACGGTGGGTCAACGGCTCGCCACAGGTGCGGAGTCCGGTGAAGCCGTAGGCGCCGTCGTCGGTGTTCTGGAGGACGAGCATGGTCTGGAAGAGGGGGTGCCGGGCGGTGGAGCGGGCGGGGTTGACCGCCTCGACCACCCGCTCGAACGGCAGGTCCTGACGCGCATACGCCTCCAGATCGGCGGCGCGCACCCGGGTCAGCAGTTCACGGAAGGTCGGGTCGCCCGACACGTCGGTGCGCAGCACCAGCGTGTTCACGAAGAACCCCACCAGGTCATCCAGGCTGTCATCGGTGCGCCCGGCGACCGCCGTGCCCAGCGGAATGTCGGTGCCCGCACCGAGCCGGCTCAGCAGCGTCGCCACCGCCGCCTGCAACACCATGAACAGCGTCGTCCCGGTCTCGCGGGCCAGGCCGCCGATACGGGCCTGGAGTTCGGCGGGCACGAAGAGTTCGATCGCCTCGGCCCGGTGGCTGGGTGCGGCGGGCCGGGGCCGGTCGGTGGGCAGGGTGAGTTCTTCGGGCAGGTCGGACAAGGTCCGATGCCAGTAGGCGAGTTGGTGGGCGGCGAGGCTGTCGGGGTCGTCCTCGTCGCCGAGCAGGTCGCGCTGCCACAGCGTGTAGTCGGCGTACTGGATCGGCAGCGGGTCCCAGCCCGGGGCTTCGCCGGTCACGCGCGCCGAGTAGGCGGTGCTCAGGTCGCGCGCCAGGGGCGCCATCGACCAGCCGTCACCGGCGATGTGATGCAGGACCAGCACCAGCACGTGCTCCTGCTCACCGAGCTCGAACAGCGCTGCCCTCAGCGGGAGTTCGACGGCCAGGTCGAAGTCGTGCGCCGCCTCCCGGGCCAGGCGGAGGGGCAGGTCCGCCTCGGTCACGGCGCTCGTGGACAGGGGGACGCGGACGTCGGCGGTGATGTGCTGGTACGGCTGCCCGGCGACCGTCGGGAAGAGCGTACGCAACGACTCGTGCCGCAGCGCCACATCGTCCAGCGCCGCCTGGAGCGCACCCTTGTCGATCGGCCCGCGCAACCGCACCGCGAGCGGGATGTTGTACGTCGAGCCACCCTCCTCCCACTCCCGCAGGAACCACAGCCGCTGCTGTGCGTAGGACAACGGCATCGGCTCGGGCCGTACCATCACGGCCGGACTGGGCCGGGACGTTCCGTGGCCGAGGCGGGCCGTGAGCGCGGCCGGCGTGGGGGCGGCGAAGAGATCGCCGATGCGCAGTTCGGCGCCGAGGGTGCTGCGGATGCGGCTGATCAGGCGGGTGGCGGTCAGCGAGTGGCCGCCGATGGTGAAGAAGCTCTCGTCGGCGCCGACGCGCGAGATGCCGAGTACTTCGGCGAAGAGTCCGCAGAGGACTTCCTCCTCCGGGGTGCGCGGTGCGCGGCCTTCGGCATCGCCCCCGACCAGGGGTTCGGGCAGGGCCTTGCGGTCGAGCTTGCCGTTGGTGGTCAGCGGCAGCGCGTCGAGTGCGACGAACGCGGCCGGAACCATGTACTCAGGCAGCGC
>NZ_JBEZNL010000065.1:0-28510 GCF_040653275.1 Streptomyces sp. NPDC048002
TGTCGAACGTTTCGGGGCGGGTTGCAGGCCAGGAAATGTGCACGCCCGCGTACTGGGTCCGGCACATCCGGGAGTCGGTCCGTTTCGCGGACGGTATGACATGCCTTTCCGATGCGGGCGTGACGAAGTTTCTGGAGTTGGGGCCGGATGCGACGCTGACGGCGATGGGTGCGGAGTGTGTGGAGGGGCTGTTTCTCCCCGCGACCCGCCGGGGTCATAGCGAGGTCGAGACGTTCACGTCTGCTGTGTCCCGGCTCTGGGTGAGTGGTGTGGACGTCGACTGGCCCGCCTACTTCGCCGACCGCAACCCCCGCCGTGTCGACCTGCCGACCTACGCCTTCCAACGCGATCACTACTGGCTGGAGTCCGGCCCAGACACCCCGGACGTCACCAGCGCCGGTCTGGCCACCACCGACCACCCCCTGCTCGGTGCCGCGGTAAGTCTCGCCGCTGACGGGGGCGTTGTTCTGACCGGCAGGTTGTCGACGCGTACGCATCCCTGGCTGGCGGATCACGCGGTGGCGGGCACGATCCTGTTCCCCGGTACCGGGTTCGTGGAGCTGGCCGTTCGTGCCGGTGACGAGGTCGGTTGCGGGCACCTTGCCGAACTCACCCTTCAGTCCCCGTTGGTCCTCGCCGGGGAGGGCGGTGCCGGGGTCCAGGTCCAGGTGGTTGTCGGGCCTGCCGACGGGGACGAGGGGCGGCGTTCGCTCGCCGTGTACTCCCGTTCCGAAGGGTCGGAGGCACCCTGGACCCTGCACGCCGAGGGTGTCCTGGCCGCCGTATTGCCGGACGCGCAAGCAGCTCCCGACCTGGTCTCGTGGCCACCCGCCGGTGCCGAGCCCGTCGACGTGACCGGCTTCTACGATCGTGCCGAAGCCGCGGGCTACGGCTACGGTCCCGCCTTCCAGGGGATGACCTCCGCCTGGTGCCGCGGCGACCACCTCTTCGCCGAGGTGTGCCTGAGCGAGGACCTGCACACCGATGCCGGGGCCTTCGGCCTGCACCCCGCTCTGCTGGACGCGGCACTCCACACGGTGCTGGCCACGACCAGCGAGTGGCGGGAGCTGCGGTTGCCGTTCCTCTGGGAGGGTGTGTCACTCCTGGCAGCCGGTGCCACCGCGGCCCGTGTCCACATCACCCCGGTTGGCTCGGACTCGGTCTCCGTGGTTCTGGCGGATCCGGCCGGCGAGGCCGTCGCGCGGGTCGAGTCACTGACGCTGCGGCAGGTGACGGCTGAGCAGTTGGCCTCGTCGGTATCGGGCGATGATGACTCCCTCTACCGTCTGACCTGGGAGAACGCTCCGCGGCACTCGGATGTGATGCCGGTGTCCGACTGGGCCGTGATCGATCCGGACGAGGTGCTCCCGGCACTCGGTGGGCGCTGTGCGACGCTCACCGTGCTTCTCGACGCGGACGGCGCTGTACCGCCGACGGTCCTGGTCGTCCCCGCTGTCGCGGACGAGGCGCAGGAAACGGTCGCGGGGGTCCTGGCACTCGTGCAGGATTGGCTCGCTCATGAACGTGCCGCTGAGTCACAGCTGGTGGTCGTGACGCGTGGGGCTGTGGCCAGTGAGGGCGGAGACGTCCTCGACCTCGCGGCCGCGGGTGTCTGGGGCCTGGTTCGCTCCGCGCAGTCCGAGTTCCCTGGGCGCTTCGTCCTTCTCGACCTGGACGCGACCGCCGAAGTTCACGATGCGGCCGTGGTCCGGGCGGCGTTGGGTTGTGGTGAGCCGCAGGTTGCTGTGCGTGGGGGCCGGGTGTTGGTTCCGCGGCTTGTGCGTGCGGTGACTGGTGGCGTGGGTGTGGGTGTGGGTGGCTTGGTGGTGCCGGCTTCTGGTGTGCCGGGGTGGAGGTTGGACGTTTCCGGTGAGGGGACGTTGGAGGGGCTTGCGCTGGTCGAGGCGCCGGAGTCCTCGGCACCGTTGGCGGCTGGGCAGGTGCGGATCGCGGTTCGTGCGGCCGGAGTGAACTTCCGCGACGTCCTGATCGGGCTCGGCATGTACCCCGGTGACGCCTTCATCGGGAGTGAGATCGCCGGTGTCGTCGTGGAGACGGCCGAGGACGTCACCGAGTTCGCCGTGGGAGACCGCGTCCTCGGACTCGTACCGCGCAGTTTCGGGCCGTTGGCGGTGGCGGATGCGCGGGTGTTGGTTCCGGTGCCGGTGGGGTGGTCGTTTGAGTGTGCGGCGGCTGTTCCGGTGGTGTTCTTGACGGCGTTCTATGCGTTGGTCGATCTGGGTGGTGTGCGGCCTGGTGAGACGGTTTTGGTGCATGCGGGTGCTGGTGGTGTGGGGATGGCTGCGGTGCAGTTGGCGCGGCATTTGGGGGCTCGTGTTCTGGCGACGGCGAGTCCGGGGAAGTGGGGTGTGCTGGCGGGTCTGGGTTTGGGTGAGGGGGAGGTTGCGTCCTCGCGTGATGTGGGGTTCGGGGAGGTGTTCGCGGGCGCTGGTGTTGATGTGGTGCTGAACGCGTTGGCGGGTGAGTTCGTTGATGTGTCGCTGGGTTTGCTGGGTGCGGGTGGTCGGTTCCTGGAGATGGGGAAGACCGATGTCCGTGATGCGGGGGTGGTTGCGGAGGGTTGGCCGGGGGTTCGGTATGAGGCGTTCGACATGTTGGATGCCGGGCCGGTCCGGATCGGGGAGATGCTGCGTGCGTTGATGTCCCTGTTCGAGGCGGGGGTGTTGGAGCCGTTGCCGGTGCGGGCGTGGGATGTGCGCCGGGCGCCGGAGGCGTTCCGGTTCATGAGTCAGGCCAGGCATGTCGGCAAGGTGGTCCTGACGATGCCGCGGTCCCTTGATCCCGAGGGGACGGTCCTGGTCACCGGCGGCACGGGCACGCTGGGCGGGCTTCTGGCGCGTCATCTGGTGGCCGAACACGGTGTCCGGCGTCTCCTTCTCACCAGCCGCACCGGCCCGGACGCCCCAGGATCCGCCGAACTCGTCGCTGATCTGTCCGAGTTGGGGGCAACGGTAGAGGTGGCGGCCTGCGATGCCGCGGACCGGGCCCAGCTCGCCGCCCTCCTCGACGGCCGCAGTCTCACCGGTGTCGTGCACGCCGCCGGTGTCCTGGCCGACGGGCTGGTCACCTCCCTCACCGCCGAGCAACTGGCCGAGGTATGGCGCCCGAAGGCCCAGGCCGCCGGCAACCTCCATGAGCTGACCCGCGACACCGACCTCGCCCTGTTCGTCCTGTACTCCTCCGCCTCCGGTGTCTTCGGTTCCCCCGGTCAGGCCAACTACGCCGCCGCCAACACCTTCCTCGACGCCCTCGCCCACCACCGCCACACCCTCGGTCTGCCCGCCACCTCCCTCGCCTGGGGCTACTGGGAGCAGGCGAGTGGGATGACCGGTGAGCTGGGCAAGGCCGACCGTCAGCGGCTGAGCCGTACCGGCCTGGCCCCGATGCCGTCCGCGGAGGCGCTCGCACTGCTGGACAGAGCCCTCGCGTCGCCCGATGCCGCCCTGGTGCCGGCGCGCCTCGACCTCGCCGCACTGCGCCGCGCCGAGTCCGTACCCGCACTCCTCAGCGCACTCGTCCGCACCACCCCCGGCCGCCGTACGGCCCGCGCGTCGGCCGCAGGCACCGTCGCCGGTGCCGCGCTCGTGGAGCGGCTCGCCGGGCTCAGCCGATCCGAGCGGGACCGGCACCTGGTGGAGCTGGTCCGTCGGAACGTCGCCGCGGTCCTGGGACATGCCACCGAGCAAGCCGTCGACGCGGGAAAGTCCTTCAAGGAGCAGGGCTTCGACTCGCTCACCGCCGTCGAGCTGCGCAACCGCCTCGGTACGGCCACCGGCCTCAGGCTCCCCACCGCGCTGGTCTTCGACCACCCGACGCCCACCGCGCTCGCCGCTCACCTCCACGCCGAACTGTGGGGTGCGCACGAGGAGGCGGCAGCCGGCGAAGGAACCTCCCCCGCCACGGCCAGGGTGTCGGACGAGCCGATCGCCATCGTCGGTATGGCCTGCCGCTTCCCGGGCGGTGTGACCTCGCCGGAAGAGCTGTGGCGACTGGTTGGCGAGGGCGTCGACAGCATCGGGGCCTTCCCCGCGGACCGGGGCTGGGATCTGGACGGGGTCTACCACCCCGACCCCGCTCACTCCGGCACCACGTACACCCGCCAGGGCGGATTCCTCTACGACGCGGCCGAGTTCGATCCCGAGCTGTTCGGCATCTCGCCGCGCGAGGCGCTGGCGATGGACCCGCAGCAGCGGTTGCTGTTGGAGACGACCTGGGAGGCGTTCGAACGGGCGGGTCTGCCGCCCACCTCGCTGCGCGGCAGCAGGACCGGTGTCTTCGCCGGGGTGGTCGCCACCGACTACGCGGCGCGGCTGGACGAGGTGCCCGGTGATGTCGAGGGCTACCTCGGGATCGGCAACACCTCCAGCGTGGCCTCCGGTCGGCTCGCCTACACCTTCGGGCTTGAGGGGCCCGCCGTCACGGTCGACACGGCCTGCTCGTCGGCACTGGTCGCTCTGCATCTCGCCGCTCAGTCGCTGCGGAACGGCGAGTGCGAGATGGCCCTCGCGGGCGGTGTCGCGGTGATGCCCTCGCCGTACATGTTCGTGGAGTTCAGCCGGCAGCGAGGGCTCGCCACCGACGGGCGCTGCAAGGCGTTCTCGGCCTCCGCGGACGGTACCGCCTGGTCCGAGGGCGTCGGTGTGCTCGTCGTCGAGCGGCTGTCGGACGCCGTCCGCAACGGGCATCAGGTACTGGCCGTGGTCAGGGGGTCGGCGATCAACCAGGACGGCGCCTCCAACGGACTGACCGCCCCCAACGGCCCCTCGCAACAGCGGGTCATCCGTCAGGCCCTCGCGGGTGCCGGACTGGCCGCCGACGATGTCGACGCCGTCGAGGCCCATGGGACGGGTACCGCGCTCGGCGATCCGATCGAGGCCGCCGCCCTGCTCGCCACGTACGGTCAGGACAGGGACACGGACCGGCCGCTGTGGCTCGGCTCCGTCAAGTCGAACATCGGTCACACCCAGGCGGCGGCCGGTGTCGCGGGCGTCATCAAGATGGTGATGGCGATGCGGGCAGGTGTGCTGCCGCGCACCCTGCACGCCGACGAGCCTACCCCGCACGTCGACTGGGATCAGGGTGGCGTACGGCTGTTGACCGAGGAGCGGGAGTGGCCGACCGACGGCACCCGTCCGCGCCGCGCCGCGGTCTCCTCCTTCGGAATCAGCGGGACCAACGCGCACGTCATCTTGGAGCAAACTCCGGAGGGCTCCGAAGGTGTCCCGGAAACGCAGGCACAGGCCCCTGAGCCGTCTGAGCCCGCCCAAAGCTCGCCCGCCCAGGCACCGGAGGGCTCGAAGCGCGCCCACGGATCGCCGGCTCAGGGGCCTGTGCCTTCCTCTTCCACCCAGGACTCATCCGACGTCACGTCGCCGCCGCCCGCCGGTCTCCCCGCCGGACTCCCCGCCGGTCTCCCCGCCGGACTCCCCGCCGGTCTCCCCGGCGGTCTCCCCGCCGGTCTCGTCCCGTGGGTGTTCTCCGGGCGCACCGAAGGCGCCCTGCGGGCCCAGGCCGAGCGTCTCGCCGCCTTCACCGCCGAGCGCCCCGGTCTGCCCGCCGACGGCATCGCGTTCTCGCTCGCCGCCACCCGGGCCGCCCTCGACCACCGTGCCGTCGTCCTCGCGCACGACACCGCCGGATTCGGGCCGGCCCTGGCTGCGCTGGCCGCGGGCGACCGTACGCCCGAGGCCGTCACAGGAGTCGCCGCCACCGACCGGCCCCTCGCCTTCCTCTTCACCGGGCAGGGCAGTCAACGCGTGGGCATGGGACGAGAGTTGTACGCGACGTACCCCGCCTTCGCGCGAGCGTTGGACGCGGTGTGCGAGGAACTCGACGCGCACCTCGAACGTCCCCTGCGCGAGGTGCTGTTCGCGGAGCCGGGCAGCCCGGAGGCGGCTCTGCTGGACCGCACCGGGTGGGCCCAACCCGCCCTCTTCGCCTTCGAGGTGGCCCTCTACCGCCTGGTCGAGGGGTGGGGCGTCAGGCCCGACTACGTGGCCGGGCACTCCATCGGTGAGCTGGTCGCCGCTCACGTCGCCGGCGTGCTCTCCCTGCCCGGCGCGGCCACCCTGGTGACCGCGCGCGGCCGGCTGATGGAGGCGCTGCCCAGGGACGGCGCGATGCTCTCGGTCGAAGCGGGCGAGGACGAGGTGAGGGAGACCCTCGCCGGGTACGAGGAGCAGGTCGCCGTGGCGGCCGTCAACGGCCCCGCTTCCGTGGTGATATCCGGGGACCGGGACGCCATTGCCGCCCTCGACGCTCTCTGGCGAGAGCGCGGACGCAGGACCAAGCTGCTGCGCGTCAGCCATGCCTTCCACTCCCCGCACATGGACGGGATGCTCACGGAGTTCGGCGCCGTCGCCGCAGGACTGGCCTACGACGAGCCCGTCGAGCCCGTCGTCCCGGTCGTCTCCAACCTCACCGGCGTCGGCGCCCTCCCTGCCGAACTGGCCACCGCCGCCTACTGGGTACGCCATGTCCGCGAACCCGTCCGCTTCCACGACGGCCTGCGCTGGCTCCGGGATCGTGGAGTCACCACGTTCCTGGAGCTGGGGCCGGACGGCGTCCTCACGGCCATGGCCGACGACTGCTTCAACGGCCCCGAGGACAGGTCCACCCCACCGGCCGTGCTGTTGAGTGCCCTGCGCGGAAACCAGCCGGAACCGGAGACGCTGCTGCGGGCCCTCGCCGGCGTCTACGTCCACGGCGGGACCGTCGACTGGGCCGCGCTGTCCGACGACGAGGCCGCCGACCGCCGAAGGGCTCGCCGGATCGAGCTGCCCACCTATCCCTTCCAGCGTTCCCGCTACTGGCTGGAGTCCGCCCGCACCGGTGCCGCGGGAGGGCCCGCCGACGAGGCGGAGGCCCGGTTCTGGGAACTGGTCGAGAACCAGGACGCCGCCGGCCTCGCCACCGCGCTGGACCTCGACCCGGGAGGTGCCGACGCCGGCACGGCACCGGATCTCAGCGTGCTGCTGCCCGCTCTGGCCTCCTGGCGGCGCGGTGAACGCGACCGCTCCACGCTCGACAGCTGGCGCTATCGCACGGTCTGGAAGCCCGTGACGACGATCGGTTCGGGCCGCCTCGACGGCACCTGGCTGGTGGTGAGGGCGGACGACGGCACGAGCGCGTCGGCCGGTGCTGGCGGTGCTGGCGGTGCGGCCGGTGCTGGCGGTGCGGGCGGTGCTGGCGGTGCGGGCGGTGCTGGCGGTGCGGGCGGTGCTGGCGGTGCGGCCGGTGCTGGCGGTGCGGGCGGTGCGGGCGGGGTGGTGGACGCGACGCTGTCGTATCTGCTCGATGCGCTGCGTGCCCTGGGCGCGGACGTGGTCGAACTTCCGCTGTCGGGGACTGGACCTGCCCTCGATGTCGAGCATCTCGCGGTGCTGTTGAGGGAGTTCGCGCCGGACGGTGCCGCGGGTGTGCTGTCACTGCTTCCCGGCGCTCTCGGGCTCGACGCGACGCTGGCGCTGCTCCAAGCGCATGTGAGCGCCGGGTTGGACGCTCCGCTGTGGTGCGTCACGCACGGCGCCGTCGCCGTGACCCCGGAGGAGCCCGTCTCCGACCCCGCCCTCGCGCAGGTCTGGGGTCTGGGGCGGGTCTTCGGCCTGGAGCACCCCCCGCTGTGGGGCGGTCTGGTCGACCTCCCCACCACGGTGGACGCGAAGGCCGCGGCACGCCTCGCCGCGGCCCTGGCGGGCACCGACGGCGAGGACGAGGTGGCCGTCCGACCCTCCGGTACCTTCCTGCGCCGCCTCACCCGAGCTGCCGCGACGCCTGTCACCCCCGTAGGAGCCGCCGCGGCGGGCACTCCGACCGACGGCGCCGCGGGAGCCGCCCCGCAAGCCGTTGCCCCGGACGACGCCCCGACGGCAGGCCGTACCGCCGTCCCGACCGTCACCCCGACGACCTCCCACTGGCGCCCCCGAGGCACCGTCCTCATCACCGGCGGCACCGGCGGTCTCGGCGCGCACGTCGCCCGCTGGCTCGCCCGGAACGGTGCCGAGGACCTCGTACTCACCAGCCGCCGAGGCCCCGACGCACCCGGTGCCGCCGAACTCACCGCCGAGCTGACCGCGCTCGGCGCCCGCGTCTCCGTCGTCGCCTGCGACATCGCCGACCGGGAGTCCGTCGCGACCCTCCTCGACACGCTGCCCGGACGGCTCCCGCTCAGCTCCGTCGTGCACGCCGCGGGCATCGGCCACTTCACCGCCCTGCCGGAGCTGTCCCAGGACGAACTCGCGGACGTGCTGGCCGCCAAGGCCGCCGGCGCGGACCACTTGGACGCCCTTCTCGGCGACCGGGAACTGGACGCCTTCGTGCTCTTCTCGTCCATCGCGGGCATCTGGGGCAGCGGCCACCAGGGTGGGTACGCCGCCGCCAACGCCCACCTCGACGCCCTGGCCCAGAGCCGCCGCGCACGCGGCCTCGCCGCCACAGCCGTGGCCTGGGGCGCCTGGGCGGACGGAGGTATGGCCGACGGCGACATGACCGGCCATCTCGCCCGGCGCGGCATCCGCGCCATGCGCCCCGAACTCGCCCTCGCCGCGCTCCAACAGGCCCTCGACCACGGTGACATCAACATCACCGTCGCGGACGTCGACTGGGAGCGGTTCGTCCCCGCCTACACAGCCGCCCGCCACCGTCCGCTCATCGGCGAACTCCCGGACGCGCAAGCCCACCTGACCGTCCCCGACGACGGAGTGACGGCACCCGACAGCGAACTGGCCCGACAGCTCGCGGGACTCGGCCCGGAGGAACAGGAGCGACGGCTCACCGAAACCGTCCTCACCGAGGTAGCGGCCGTCCTGGGCCACCACGGCACCGGCGGCCTCCAACCCGCCCGCGCGTTCAAGGATCTCGGCTTCGACTCGCTGACCGCCGTGGAACTGCGCAACCGGCTCACCACCGCAACCGGCCTGCGCCTGCCCTCCACCCTCGTCTTCGACCACCCCACACCCGCCGCCCTCACCGCACACCTGCGCCACGAACTCCTCGGCAGCACAGAGAGCTTGGCTGTCGAAGCAGCGCGCGCCGAGACCACCACGCGTGCACGCCCGGACGAACCCGTCGCGATCGTCGGCATGGCCTGCCGCTACCCCGGCGGCGTCGCCTCCCCCGAGGACCTGTGGGGGCTCGTCGCCACCGAGGGCGACGCCATCGGAGCCTTCCCCGCCGACCGGGGCTGGGACATCGAGACGCTCTACGACCCCGAGGGCGGCCGCCCCGGCACCTCCTACGTCAACGAGGGCGGCTTCCTCTACGACGTCGCCGGTTTCGACGCCGACTTCTTCGGCATCTCACCCCGCGAGGCGCTGGCCATGGACCCCCAGCAGCGCCTCCTGCTGGAGCTGTCCTGGCATGCCTTGGAGGACGCCGGACTGCCCCCGACCGGTCTGCACGGCTCCGCCACCGGTCTGTTCGTCGGCTCCAACGGACAGGACTACTCGACCCTGTTGGGACGGGCCCCCGAAGCAGTCGCCGGCTATCAGGCCACAGGCAGTGCGGCAGCCGTCGTCTCCGGCCGGATCGCCTACACGCTCGGCCTGGAGGGACCGGCGGTCACCGTGGACACCGCCTGCTCCTCCTCGTTGGTCGCCCTCCACATGGCCGTGCAGTCCCTCCGCAACGGAGAGTGCGAACTGGCCCTCGCCGCAGGCGTGACGATCATGTCGACACCGGGCGCCTTCGTGGAGTTCAGCCGACAGCGGGGCCTCGCAGCCGACGCCCGCTGCAAGCCCTTCGCCGAATCCGCCGACGGTACCGGCTGGTCGGAGGGCGCCGGCGTCCTCGTCGTCGAGCGACTCTCCGACGCCGTCCGCAACGGGCACCGCGTGCTGGCGGTCGTACGCGGCTCGGCCATCAACCAGGACGGCGCCTCCAACGGGCTCACCGCGCCCAACGGTCCCTCCCAACAGCGCGTCATCCGCGCCGCGCTCGCCGCGGCCGGTCTCACCGCCGGGGACGTCGACGCGGTGGAGGCACACGGAACCGGCACCACCCTCGGCGACCCCATCGAGGCACAGGCCCTGATCGCCACCTACGGCCGGGCTCACGACGCCCAACAGCCCCTGTGGCTGGGGTCGGTGAAGTCCAACCTCGGTCACACCCAGGCCGCCGCCGGAGTCGCCGGCGTCATCAAGATGGTGATGGCCATGCGGGAAGGCGTGCTTCCCCCGTCCCTGCACGCCACGCAACCCACCAGCCACGTCGACTGGTCCGACGGCACCGTCACCCTCCTGGACCGGCCTATCCCCTGGACCCAGGGCCGCACCGGACCACGCCGCGCAGGCGTCTCCGCCTTCGGCATGTCCGGCACGAACGCCCACGTCATCCTGGAAGAGGCGCCGCCGAACTCCGCTCCCACCGGCCAGGTACTCATCGAAGGCCCCGCCGGACTTCCCGGCTCGCCCGTACTGCCGCTGCCCTTCTCCGCCCGCACCGCAGAGGCGCTGACCGCGCAGGCGCACCGCCTCGCCGGCATCGCGGCCGGGACCGCTCCCGCCGACCTCGGTTGGAGCCTGGTCACCACCCGCTCGCCGCTCGAACACCGCGCGGTGGCATGGGGCACCCGCCCCGAGCAACTCACCACCGCCCTGACCGCCTTGGCCTCCGGCACACCGACCCCCCACGCCGTGACGGGCACCGCCCCCGGAACGGGCGGCGGCACCGTCTTCGTCTTCCCGGGGCAGGGGTCGCAGTGGGTGGGGATGGGGCGGGGGTTGTTGGTGTCCTCGCCGGTGTTCGCGGAGCGGATCGGTGAGTGTGAGGCGGCGCTGGGGCCGTTCGTGGACTGGTCGTTGACCGACGTACTGCGCGATGGCGACGACTCCTGGCTTGAGCGTGTTGATGTGGTGCAGCCGGTGTTGTGGGCGGTGATGGTGTCGCTGGCTGCGGTGTGGGAGTCCTTCGGGGTGGTGCCGGCGGGGGTCATTGGTCATTCGCAGGGTGAGATCGCGGCTGCTGCGGTGGTGGGTGCGCTGTCGTTGGAGGATGCGGCGCGGGTGGTGGCGCTGCGGTCGGCGGCCGTTCGGGACGAACTCGCGGGTCGTGGTGGCATGTTGTCGCTGGCGACGGGCGCGGAGCGAGTCTCGGGGTGGGTCGAGCCTTACGGCGATCGGGTATCGGTTGCTGTGTTCAACGGTCCGGATGCCACGGTGGTCGCCGGCGACTCTGAGGCCCTGGACGAGATCGCGGCGGCGGCCGAGGCGGCCGGTGTCCGAGCGCGCAGGGTTCCCGTGGATTACGCCTCACACTCCGCGCAGGTCGAGGACATCCACGAGCATCTCCTCGAAGTCCTTGCCCCTGTCCAGCCGCGTGCCTCGCGTGTCCCGTTGATCTCGACGGTGACGGGTGCACCGTTGGACACCACGACTATGGACGCCGCGTACTGGTACGAAGGTCTGCGTCAGCCGGTCCGCTTCACCGACGCGATCCAGGAAGCCCTCTCGCAGGGTCATTCCCGCCTGATCGAAGTCAGTGCCCACCCGGTCCTGACCACCGCAGTGCAGGCCATCGCCGAGGCGGCGGAGACTCCGGTCACCGTCGTGGGTACCCTGCGCCGGGACGAGGACGAGAACACCCGCCTGATCGCGAGCGCGGCCGAACTCTGGGTCCAGGGCGCCGACATCGACTGGTCGTCCGTCTTCGCGGGCCGCACCGTCACCCACGTCGACCTGCCGACATACCCCTTCCAGCACCATCGCTTCTGGCTGGAGCCCACGGAGGCAGCGGCCGTCTCCGACCTCACCCCTGGTCTGGACTCCGCCTTCTGGGAGGCGGTCGAGAGCGAGGACGTGGAGGTGCTCTCGGGGCTCGGGGGTGCGCGGGACGCGTGGCGTTCGGTACTGCCGGAGCTTGTCGCCTGGCGACGCCGTGGGCAGGAGTTGGCCACGCTGGACGGCTGGCGGTACAAGGTCGGCTGGAAACCGCAGCCGGACGCCGAGGCGCCGGTCGCGCTGTCCGGCCGCTGGCTGCATGTGACCACCGAAGGCGCTGAAGGCGCCGAGGACGCCTGGTCGGCCGAACTGGTCGGACTGCTCACCGCACACGGCGCCGACGTGGTGACCCTGCCCGTACCGCGGGGCGGCACCGACCGCACGACGCTCGCCCGAGCACTGGCCGAGGCGTACGGCGAACAGGGTGCCGTCGGCGTCCTCTCCACCCTCGCCCTGGCCGACGAACGGCCCGCCACGGAGCATCCCGTGGTGACCGAGGGCGCCGCCGCCACTCTCGCCCTGATCCAGGCGATCGGAGACACCGGGCTCGACACCCGGGTCTGGTGCGTCACACGGGGGGCCGTCGCCACCGGCTACGGCGACGAGATCTCCCGTCCCGCGCAGGCCGAGGTCTGGGGCATGGGCCGAGTGGCCGCGCTCGAACTGCCGCACCAGTGGGGCGGAATGCTCGACCTCCCTGACGACCTGGACGACGAGCGGACACGGCGCCGCGTCGCGGCCGTGCTCGCCCAGCGGGACACCGTGCACCACGACCAGGTGGCGGTACGGACCGTCGGACTCCTGGCGCGCCGCATGGTGCCCGCGCCGCTGCCCGCTGAAGGACCGGTCCGGGAGTGGACACCGCGCGGAACGGCCATCGTCACCGGCGGCACCGGGCTGCTCGGTGGCATCCTGGCCCGATGGCTGGCCCGCAACGGTGCCGAGCACGTCGTCCTCACCAGTCGGCGTGGCACCGAAGCCCCAGGGGCTGAGGAACTCCGTTCCCAGATAGCCGAACTGGGTGCGAGGGTCACCATTGCCGCATGCGATGTCACCGACCAGGCTTCGCTCACCGCGCTCATCGGCGGGCTCGACGCGGCCGGCGATGACATCCGTGCCGTCTTCCACACGGCGGTCCGGTACGAACTGGGCGCCCTAGCCGACACCACACTCGGGCAGTACGCCAACGTCATCGACGCCAAGGTCGCCGGAGCCCGGATGCTCGCCGAGCTCCTCGGCGGACGAGACCTGGACGCCTTCGTCGTCTACTCCTCCGTCGCCGCTCTCTGGGGCAGCGGCGACCACGGCGCCTACTCCGCGGCCAACGCCCACCTCGACGCCTGGGCACAGCAGCAGCGGACCCGGGGAGTACCGGTCACCGCCGTCGCCTGGGGCATCTGGGACGCCGTCAACGAGTGGGACGGCCGGGACGCCGCCGAACGGCCCGTACTCAACCGGCGCGCCCAGCGTCAGGGCCTACCGCTCATCGATCCTCAACTCGCCCTCACCGCGCTCCAGCAGATACTCGACCACGACGAGGTCAACATCGCCGTGGCCGACGTCGAATGGCCGCGCTTCACCCAACTGTTCACCTCGGCACGCGACACCCACTTCCTGGACGACCTCCCGCGGGCCCGCCCCCACCTCCCCACCGCCGCGTCCGCCTCCGGCACCGGTGCCGAGCCGGGGCAGCATGCCGAACTCCGGTCCCGGTTGCGCGGACTGCCCGTCGCCGAACAACGTCGTGAACTCGTGGAGTTGGTCCGCTCCCAGGCGGCCGCCGTGCTCGGTCACAGCGGACCCACGACCCTCGACGCCGACCGGGCCTTCCGCGACCTCGGCTTCGACTCGCTCACCGCGGTCGAACTGCGCAACAGGCTCGGCTCCGCCACCGGCCTGACCCTGCCCACCACCCTCGTCTTCGAACACCCCACCGCCACCGATGTCGTCGCCCTGCTCCGCAAGGAACTGGCACTGGACGCCGACACCCCGAGCACCGCAGACGCCCTCACCGAACTCGGGCGCCTCGAAGAAGCCCTGGCCACCGCCACCCCCAACACCGACACCCGTCTCAAGCTCACCAGGCAACTACAGACCCTCCTGGTCCGGCTGAACGACGACAGCAACGGCCCCACCACCAACACCACCACCAACACCACCACCGGACCCGAGACCGAGGACGACGACCTCGAAGCGGCCTCCGCCGACGAGATGTTCGCCCTGATCGACCGCGAATTCGGTTCCTCCTGACCACCCGCACCGTCCCCCGACCACCCAGCACCTGGAGATGTCGACGATGGCGCAGAACGAAGCCAAGCTCCTCGAATACCTTAAGCGGGTCACCACCGACCTGCGCCAGGCCCAGAGCCGCCTCGCCGCCGCCGAGGAGAGGGACCGCGAGCCGATCGCCATCGTCGGCATGGCCTGCCGCTACCCCGGAGGCATCGGCTCCCCCGAGGAACTGTGGCAACTCGTCACAGACGGCCGCGACGCCATCGGCGGCCTCCCCGACAACCGTGACTGGGACCTGGACAACCTCTACGACCCCGACCCCGACCGGCACGGCAAGAGCTACGTCCGCGAGGGCGGCTTCCTCTACGACGCCGACCAGTTCGACGCCACCCTGTTCGGCATCTCGCCGCGCGAAGCCAGGGTCATGGACCCCCACCAGCGCATCCTGCTGGAGGTCGTCTGGGAGGCGTTCGAGCGTGCCGGCATCCCCACCACCTCACTGCGCACCACCTCCACCGGCGTCTTCGTCGGCTGCAACCCGCTGGACTACCGCTCCGGAATCCACCACGTCCCCGAAGGGTTCGAAGGCCATCTCGTCACCGGCAGCGCCGGCAGCATCGTCTCCGGCCGGATCGCCTACACCTTCGGCCTCGAAGGCCCCGCCGTCACCCTGGACACCGCCTGCTCCTCCTCCCTGACCGCCCTCCACCTCGCCGCACAGTCACTGCGCCGGGAGGAGTGCGGGCTCGCGGTGGCCGCGGGCATCGCCATCATGTCCACCTCCGACGAGTTCACGGGCTGGAGCCGCCAACGCGGACTCGCCGCCGACGGCCGCTGCAAGGCCTTCGCCGCGGACGCCAACGGCATGGGCCTCGCGGAGGGCGCCGGCGTCCTCGTCCTCGAACGGCTCTCCGACGCCCGCCGCAACGGCCACCGCGTCCTGGGCCTCTTCAAAGGCTCCGCCCTCAACCAGGACGGAGCCTCCAACGGCCTGACCGCCCCCAGCGGCCCCGCGCAGCAACGCGTCATCCGACAGGCCCTCCTCAACTGCCGCCTCAACCCCTCCGACGTCGACGCGGTCGAGGCACACGGCACCGGGACACCACTCGGCGACCCGATCGAGGCACGGGCGCTCCTCGCCACCTACGGCAGCGGCCGCACCGCCGAACAGCCCCTGTGGCTGGGCTCGATCAAGTCGAGCATCGGGCACGCGCAGGCCGCCGCCGGAATGGCCGGGGTCATCAAGATGGTGATGGCGATGCGAGCCGGCGTACTGCCGCGCACCCTGCACGCGGACCAGCCGACCTCCCACGTGGACTGGACGACGGGCGGCGTGAAACTACTCACCGAGCCGACCCCCTGGCCCGAAACGGGCCGCCCGCGCCGCTGCGCGGTCTCGGCGTTCGGCATCAGCGGCACGAACGTGCATGTGGTGTTGGAGGGGGCGCCGGAGGCGGAGGTCGTTGCTTCCTCGTCGGTGGGTGGGTTGGTGCCGTGGGTGGTGTCGGGTGGTTCTGCGGGGGCGTTGGCGGCGCAGGCGGGGCGGCTGGCTGGGGTTGTCGGGGATCCGGTGGACGTGGGGTGGTCGCTGGCTTGTGGTCGGGCGGCGTTGGGTCATCGGGCGGTGGTGTGGGGGTCCAGTGGCGAGGAGCTGACGGCTGCGCTGGGTGGGGTGGAGTCGGCGGGGCCTGTGGTTGAAGGTCGGCTGGCGGTGCTGTTTACGGGGCAGGGGGCGCAGCGGGCGGGGATGGGTGCGGAGTTGGCGGCTCAGTTCCCGGTGTTCGCTGGTGCGTTGAGTGAGGTGTGTGCGGGGTTCGAGGGTTTGCTGCCTGGGTCGTTGGTGGAGGTGTTGTCCGCTGGGGGGTCTGGTCGGCTGGATGAGACGGTGTTTACGCAGGCGGGGTTGTTTGCGTTTGAGGTGGCGCTTTATCGGCTTGTCGAGTCGTGGGGTGTGCGTCCGGACTTTGTGATGGGTCATTCGGTGGGGGAGCTGGTTGCCGCGCATGTCGCGGGCGTTCTCACGCTGGAGGATGCGTGTCGACTGGTGGCCGCGCGGGGTGGGTTGATGCAGGCGTTGCCCGCGGGTGGGGCGATGCTGTCGGTCCAGGCCCCGCTCGCGGAGATCGAAGAACTCCTGGGGTCGGTGGACGTAGCGGCCGTTAACGGCCCCGCTTCCGTGGTCATTTCAGGCCCCGAGACCGAGATCGAGGCTGTACGGCACCGGCTGACGGACGCGGGAGTGAAAACCCGACGGCTCGCTGTTTCCCATGCGTTCCATTCCTCCTTGATGGAGCCGATGCTCGGCGAGTTCGAGCGGGTGGCTGCGACTGTCGAGTTCGCTGAGCCCCGCATTCCTGTGGTGTCGAACGTTTCGGGGCAGGTGGCGGGTGGGGAGTTGTGCACGCCCGGGTATTGGGTGCGGCACATCCGTGAGTCGGTCCGGTTCGCGGACGGTATGACATGCCTTTCCGATGCGGGCGTGACGAAGTTTCTGGAGTTGGGGCCGGATGCGACGCTGACGGCGATGGGTGCGGAGTGTGTGGAGGGGCTGTTCGTTCCCGCGACCCGTCGGGGTCATAACGAGGTCGAGACGTTCACGTCTGCCGTGTCCCGGCTCTGGGTGAGCGGTGTGGACGTCGACTGGCCCGCCTACTTCGCCGACCGCAACCCCCGCCGTGTTGACCTCCCGACCTACGCCTTCCAACGCGACCGCTACTGGCTCCAGGTGGGAAGTGGCGCCGGTGACCCCGCGGAGCTGGGGCTCGGCGAGGTCGGGCACCCGTTGCTGGGAGCTGCGGTGAGTGTGGCTGCCGATGGCGGCGTCCTGCTGGCCGGCAGGTTGTCGACGCGTACGCATCCCTGGCTGGCGGATCACGCGGTGGCGGGCACGATCCTGTTCCCCGGTACCGGGTTCGTGGAGTTGGCCGTCCGCGCCGGTGACGAGGTCGGTTGCGGGCACCTTGCCGAACTCACCCTTCAGTCTCCGTTGGTCCTCGCCGGGGAGGGCGGTGCCGGGGTCCAGGTCCAGGTGGTTGTCGGGCCCGCCGACGGGGACGAGGGGCGGCGTTCGCTCGCCGTGTACTCCCGTTCCGAAGGGTCGGAGGCACCCTGGACCCTGCACGCCGAGGGTGTCCTGGCCGCCGTATTGCCGGACGCGCAAGCAGCTCCCGACCTGGTCTCGTGGCCACCCGCCGGTGCCGAGCCCGTCGACGTGACCGGCTTCTACGATCGTGCCGAAGCCGCGGGCTACGGCTACGGTCCCGCCTTCCAGGGGATGACCTCCGCCTGGCGCCGCGGCGACCACCTCTTCGCCGAGATCACGCTCCCCGAAACCGCGCGCTCCGAAGCCGCCGCATACGGCGTGCACCCCGCCCTCCTGGACGCCGCGCTGCACCCGCTCGGCCTACATGCGGACGCGGAGAACCACACCGTCGAAGTCCCCTTCGCCTGGCGGGACGTCACCCTGCACGCCACCGGTGCCGACCGGGTCCGCGTCGCCCTCACCCCCGGTGTCGACGGCACGTCCCCGACGGTCACCGTCGCCGATGCCACCGGAAGCCCCGTACTCACCGCAGCTTCCCTCACCCTGCGCCCGCTCGCTCCCGAGCAGCTCCCGGCCGCTCCTGCCCACGGGGACCGACTGTTCGGGCTCGACTGGCAACCGTTGGACGCGCCCGTGCCCGAGACCGTCCACGACGAGGCCTGGGCGATTCTCGGCCCCGACCCGCTGGCGCTCGCCGCCGGCCTCCAGTACGCCGGTACGAGCGTGTCCGCGTACGACGACCTGCCCGCCCTCACCGCCGTGCTCGACGCGGGTGTACCCGCGCCTCCAGTCGCGCTGATGTCGTGCGCCACCCCCGGTGGCTCGACCGAACCGGATGCCGAGGTCGTGCTCGACGCCGTCCGGAGCACCCTCGCCGCCCTCCGTGAGTGGCTCGCCGAACCCCGGCTGGCCGAGACCCGGCTCGTGGTCGTCACCGCGGGCGCCGTCGCCACCCGCACCGGGGAGGACGTCACCGATCTGGCCCACGCACCGCTCTGGGGACTGCTGCGCACCGCCCAGAACGAGCACCCCGACCGATTCCTCCTGCTGGACACGGGCGCGGACCCGGATCCGGACCCCGAGCTGCTGGCCGAGTCCGTACGGGCCGCGTCGGCCACCGGCGAGCCCCAGCTCGCCCTGCGGGGAGGGGAGTTCCTCGTCCCCCGGCTCGCTCGCCGTGTGCCTGTGCCGGGCGGCGGCACAGTGGACGGGGACCGCACGAACCCGTGGCGCACGGACGGCACCGTGCTCATCACGGGCGGCACCGGGACCCTCGGCACGCTCGTCGCCCGCCACCTCGCCGGAGCACACGGTGTCCGTCGGCTCCTGCTCACCAGCCGTACCGGCGGTGACTCGGCCGCGGCGGAGGCACTCGTCGCCGATCTGGCCGGGTTGGGCGCGGACGCCGACGTCATCGCGTGCGACGTCGCCGACGAGGGCGAACTCGCCGCCCTCTTCGACAAGATCCCCGCGGAACACCCGCTGACCGCGGTCGTGCACGCCGCAGGAGTGGTCGACGACGCGGTCCTGTCGGCCCTCACCCCCCGACAACTGGAGAGCGTGCTGCGCCCCAAGGCGGACGCGGCCCTCACCCTGCACCGGCTCACCCGTGATCTCGACCTGTCGGCCTTCGTCCTCTTCTCCTCGACCGCGAGCGTCTTCGGCAGCCCCGGACAGGCCAACTACGCGGCCGCGAACGCCTTCCTCGACGCCCTCGCCCACCACCGTCGCGCCCAGGGCCTGCCCGCCACCTCGGTCGCCTGGGGGCTGTGGGGTGAGTCCAGCGGCATGACGGGCCGACTGGACCGGGTCGACCTGGACCGCATCACCCGCTCCGGACTCGCCTCGCTCTCCTCACCGGTGGCCCTCGGCCTCCTCGACACGGCGAGCGCCGGCGGCGACGCCCTGTGTGTCGCCGTCGAGATCACCATGTCGACCCTCCGGCGCAACGCCGAGGCGGGGAGGGTGCCGTCCGTCCTCTCCGGCATCGTCCCCTCCCAGCCGCGTCGTGCGTCCGCGCGGGCAGTGGGCGACCCCGCCACGCTCGCCGAACGCCTCGCCGGGAAGGACCCAAAGCAACGGGCGGCCCTCTTGCAGGAGTTGGTACGCGACCATGTGATCGACGTGCTCGCGCACGGCAGCTCCGTCGCTCTCGACGCCGATCGTGACTTCTCCGACCTCGGATTCGACTCGCTCACCGCCGTGGAACTGCGCAACCGGCTCGGCAGCGCGACCGGACTGCGGCTGCCGACCAGCCTCGTCTTCGACTACCCCAGCCCCCGGGCGCTCGCGGCACACCTGAACAGCCGGCTCTCGCCCGGGGACACCGCCCGCACCACCGTCCTGGGAGAGCTGGAGCGCCTGGAGGCAGCGCTCGCAGCCGAACCGCCCTCCGCCGAGGGCCGGTTCGCGCTGCTCAAGCGCCTTCAGACGCTGGTCTGGCGCCTGGAGGACTCCGCCCCGGACGACCGCAACAAACCCGTCCAGCAGCCGGATCCGGCCGTCGTCGGCACACCACAGGAGGCGTCCGCCGGCCTCGACGACGCCACCGACGACGAGATGTTCGACCTGATCAACAAGGAACTCGGCCTCGGCTGACCGCCGAACCCCGTCCCCTCCGCCCGCCCGCCCCGAACCTCCCCTGGAGACGAAGGCAGATGTCCGGCAACGAAGCGAAGCTCCGCGAGTACCTCAAGCTGGTCACGGCCGACCTCCAGGAGACCCGGCAGCGTCTCCAGCGGACCGAGGCCAAGAGCCGCGAGCCGATCGCGATCGTCGGCCTGGCCTGCCGTTTCCCCGGTGGCGTCGGTTCGGCGGAGGACCTCTGGCGACTGGTGGCGGAGGGCGGCGACGGCATCACCCCGTTCCCGGTCAACCGCGGCTGGGACAAGGATCTCTACGACCCCGACCCGGACGCCTACGGCAAGAGCTACGTCGTCGAAGGGGGCTTCCTCCACGACGCCGACCTGTTCGACGCCGAGTTCTTCGGGATCTCGCCCCGCGAGGCGCTGGCCATGGACCCGCAGCAGCGGCTCCTGCTGGAGACGGGCTGGGAGGCGATCGAACACGCCGGGATCGCCCCCGGCTCGCTCCGCGGCAGCCGAACCGGAGTCTTCGTCGGAGCGTCCGGATTCGGCTATCTCACCGACATGCTGCACGTTCCGGAGCAGGTCAGCGGCTTCTCCCTGACCGGCAACGCCACCAGTGTGCTCACCGGGCGGCTCGCCTACACCCTCGGTCTTGAGGGACCGGCGGTCACCGTCGACACGGCCTGCTCTTCGTCGCTGGTCGCGCTGCATCTCGCGGTGCAGTCACTGCGCAACGGGGAGTGCGACCTCGCCCTCGCGGGCGGCGTCACCGTCATGCCGAGCCCCGGTGTCTACGTCGAGTTCAGCCGACAGCGCGGGCTGTCGGCGGACGGCCGCTGCAAGCCCTTCGCCGCAGCGGCCGACGGGACGGGGTGGTCGGAGGGCATCGGAGTCGTCGCGGTGGAACGCCTCTCCGACGCGCGCGCCAAGGGACACCAGATCCTGGCCGTCGTACGCGGGTCGGCCGTCAACCAGGACGGTGCGTCCAACGGCCTGACCGCTCCCAACGGACCGTCACAACAACGCGTCATCCAGGCGGCATTGGAGAACGCCCGCCTCACGGCCGCCGAGGTCGACGCGGTGGAGGCACACGGCACCGGCACCACCCTCGGCGACCCCATCGAAGCACACGCGCTGCTCGCGACCTACGGCCAGGACCGGTCCGCCGACCGGCCGCTGTGGCTCGGCTCGGTGAAGTCGAACCTCGGGCACACGCAAGCGGCCGCCGGTGTCGCGGGTGTGATCAAGATGGTGATGGCGATGCGTGCGGGCATCCTCCCGCGCACCCTGCACGTCGACGAGCCGACGCCGCACGTCGACTGGTCCGCGGGCGACGTCCGGCTCCTGACCGAGGAGCGGGAGTGGTCCGCGCATTCCCGTCCTCGCCGGGCAGCTGTCTCGTCCTTCGGTATCTCCGGGACCAACGCGCACGTGATTCTGGAGGAGGCTTCCGACTCCGGGTCGGCACCCGAGGTGCCCACCGGTTCCGGTGGTTTGTCCGGTTCGCCGGTGGTCCCTTGGTTGGTGTCAGGGCGTACGGCTGAGGCGTTGGCCGCTCAGGTCGGCCGCCTCGCGGATGTGTCCGGCGCGCCCGTGGACGTGGGCCGACAACTGTGCGCAGGGCGTTCGGCATTCGCGCATCGCGCGGTGGTGTGGGGGAGGGAATCCGCGGAACTGACGCTTGGGTTGCGGGCGTTGGCTTCCGGTGGCGCAGCGGCGCAGGCGGTCTCCGGGGTTGCCTCGGCTGCCGGTGCTCCGGTGTTGGTGTTTCCGGGGCAGGGGTCGCAGTGGGTGGGGATGGGGCGGGGGTTGCTGGAGTCCTCGCCGGTGTTCGCGGCGCGGATCGGTGAGTGTGAGGCGGCGCTGGAGCCGTTCGTGGACTGGTCGTTGACCGACGTACTGCGGGATGGCGACGACTCTTGGCTTGAGCGGGTTGATGTGGTGCAGCCGGTGTTGTGGGCGGTGATGGTGTCGCTGGCTGCGGTGTGGGAGTCCCTCGGGGTGGAGCCAGCAGCAGTCATCGGTCATTCGCAGGGTGAGATTGCGGCTGCGGCGGTGGTGGGTGCGCTGAGCCTGGAGGATGCGGCGCGGGTTGTCGCGCTGCGGTCGGCGGCCGTTCGGGAGCAACTGGCGCGCCTTGGTGGCATGTTGTCGCTGTCGACGGGTCCGGGGCGTGCTGCGGAGTGGGTCGGGCCGTACGGGGATCGGGTGTCGGTCGCGGTGTTCAACGGTCCGGACGCCACGGTGGTCGCCGGCGATCCTGAAGCCCTGGACGAGATTGCGGCGGTGGCCGAGGCGGCCGGTGTGCGGGCGCGCAGGGTTCCGGTGGACTACGCGTCGCACTCGGCGCAGGTGGAGGACATCCGGGACCGACTCCTCGACGTCCTCGCCCCCGTCCAGCCGCGCGCTTCCCGCGTTCCGTTGATCTCGACGGTGACCGGTGAGCCACTGGATACGACGACGATGGACGCCACGTACTGGTACGAGGGTCTGCGCCGACCGGTGCGTTTCACCGACGCAATCCAAGTCGTTCTGGGACAGGGGCATTCCCGTCTGATCGAAGTCAGTGCTCACCCGGTTCTGACCACGGCCGTGCAGGCCATCGCAGAGGCGGCGGAGTCCCCGGTGACCGTCGTGGGTACCCTGCGCCGGGACGAGGACGAGAACACCCGCCTGATCGCGAGCGCGGCAGAACTCTGGGTCCAGGGCGCCGACATCGACTGGTCGTCCGTCTTCGCGGGCCGCACCGTCACCCACGTCGATCTCCCCACCTACGCCTTCCAACGCGAGCGCTACTGGCTGGAGACCTCCGGCACCGCAGGTGACGCCGCCGAACTGGGCCTCGGCGCCACCGATCACCCCCTGCTCGGCGCTTCGCTGAGCCTTGCCGCCGATGGGGGACTGGTCCTGACCGGCCGGATCTCCACCCGTACGCACGCATGGCTGGCCGACCACACCGTCGCGGGCACCGTCCTCCTCCCCGGCACGGCGTTCGTCGAACTCGCTCTCCGCGCCGGGGACGAGGTCGGGTGCGGGCACCTCACCGAACTCACCCTCCAGGCACCCCTGGTCCTTCCGGAGGACGCTGCCGTTCAAGTCCAAGTGGCCCTCGCGGCGCCCGGCGCGGCAGGCGGTCGGGCGCTCTCCATCCACGCCCGACGCGACGGCGCCGGAGCGGACATACCGTGGACCTGCCACGCCGAGGGACTGCTCGCGCCGCCCTCCACCACCGAAGTCCCTGAGCCCTCGCCCGACCTCACCGAGTGGCCCCCGCCCGATGCCGAAGCCGTGGACGTGTCGGCCTGCTACGCCGAGGCCGAGGCGGCCGGCTACGGATACGGCCCCGCCTTCCGGGGGCTGCGCGCGGCCTGGCTGGCCGGAGACGCGGTGTACGCCGAACTGGCCCTGCCGGGAACGCTGGTGGGGGATGCCGCCCACTACGGGATACACCCGGCGCTGTTCGACGCGGCGCTTCAGGCGATCGGTCTGGGCCGGTTCGGCACGGACGCGGACCGTGGTTTGCTCCGGCTGCCGTTCGCCTGGTCGGGCGTGGAACTGACGGCGGTCGGAGCGGCGACGGCACGGGTGCGCATCGCGCCGGCCGGGGCCGACAGGGCTGGGAACGGCGCGGCCGGGGCCGACACGGCTGGGAACGACGCGGCCGGGGCCGACGCGGCCAGCGACGACGCCCTGAGCTTGCTCATCGCCGACGCGACCGGGGCTCCCGTCGTCGCCGTGGCCACACTGGTCCTGCGGTCAGTCCGCCCCGAGCAGGTCATGGCCGCGTCGGGGACCGCCAACGACGGTCTGTACACAGTCGGTTGGACGTCCGTGCCCATGGCGGCGCCCGAAGCCGGCGTCTCCTGGGCGGTCATCGGGGCCGACACCCCCGGTCTGGCCGCCGCTCTGCAGGTCGTCGGTCTGCCGGTTGACTCGTACCCGGACCTGCGTGGGCTCCGCACGGTGACGGAGACGGGTGTGCCCTGCCCGGGGATCGTCCTGTGGGCGCCGCCGACCGTGTCCTCGGGGGATCTCGCGCGGGACGCGGAGACGGTGACGGCCGAGCTGCTCGCCCTCCTTCAGGAGTGGCTGGCCGACGACACGCTCACCGACTCCCGCCTTGCCGTCGTCACCCGAGGTTCCGTGGCCACGGGAGAGGCCGGTGACGTCACGGATCTCGCGGCGGCTCCTCTGTGGGGGCTCGTCCGCACTGCCCAGACGGAGGCACCGGGCCGGTTCCTGCTGGTCGACCTCGATCCCGGCGAGCAGTCCGCCGACGACATCGCCGACGCCGTCGCCTCGGCCCGGGCCGCGGACGAGTCGCAGGTGGCCGTACGGGAGGGCCGGGTGTTGGCCCCCAGGCTGACGCCGGCCGACGGTACGGGCGGCGCACTGGTGCCCCCGGTCGGGGAGCGTGCCTGGCGTCTGGACACGGCGGCCTCCGGCACCTTGGAGGGCCTGCGGATGCTGCCGGCCCCGAGGGCTGAGGCGGACCTGGCGCCCGGGGAGGTCCGGATCGGCGTCCGGGCCGCCGGGGTGAACTTCCGGGACGTGCTGATCGGCCTCGGGATGGTCCCGGGACAGACCGTCATGGGCAGCGAGTGCGCGGGTGTCGTACTCGAAGCCGGCACGGACGTAACCGGGTTCACCCCCGGCGACCGGGTCATGGGTCTGGTCGACGGCGGCTTCGGCCCGCTCGCGGTGGCGGACGCCCGGCTGGTGGCCCCGGTGCCCGACGGCTGGTCGTACGAACAGGCCGCCTCGGTCCCCGTGGCCTATCTGACGGCGTACTACGGGCTCGTCGACCTCGCCTCCGTTCAGGAGGGCGACACCGTGCTCGTGCACGCGGGTGCCGGTGGTGTGGGGATGGCCGCGATCCAGCTCGCCCGGCATCTCGGGGCCACGGTTCTGGCGACGGCCGGTCCGGGCAAGTGGGATGCGCTGCGTGGCCTGGGCCTGTCGGACGTAGAGATCGCGTCCTCCAGGGACCTCGGTTTCCGGGAGAAGTTCGAGGCGACGACCGACGGCGCCGGTGTGGACGTGGTCCTGAACTCCCTGGCCCGAGAGTACGTCGACGCCTCCCTCGACCTGATGCCGCGCGGCGGACGGTTCCTGGAGATGGGCAAGACCGACAAACGGGACCCTGAGCAGGTGGCGAACGACCACGAGGGCGTCGACTACCGCGCGTACGACCTCAAGGAGGCCGGAGCCGACCGCTGTGGGGACATGCTCGCCGAGGTACTGGACCTCTTCCGGCGAGGCGTCCTCCGGCACATGCCGATCACCTCATGGGACGTCCGCCGCGGTCCCGAGGCGTTCCGCCACATGAGTCAGGCCAGGCACGTCGGCAAGGTGGTCCTGACGATGCCGCGCCCCCTCGACCCCGAGGGCACGGTACTGATCACCGGCGGAACCGGAACCCTGGGCGGTCTGCTGGCCCGCCACCTGGTGACCGAACACGGCGTACGCCGACTGCTGCTCACCAGCAGGCAGGGACCGGACGCGCCGGGCGCCGATGAAATCAGCTCTGATCTCCGGGAGTTGGGCGCTTCTGTGGAGGTGGCTGCATGCGACGCGGCCGACCGAGCCCAGCTCGCCGCCCTCCTCGACGGCCGCGACCTCACCGGAGTCGTCCACGCGGCCGGTGCCCTCGCCGACGGAGTGCTGACCTCCCTCACACCGGACCGGCTCGGCACGGTCTGGAGGCCCAAGGTCGACGCCGCCGTCAACCTGCACGAGCTGACCCGCGACACCGACCTCGCCCTCTTCGTCCTCTACTCCTCCGCCTCCGGCGTCCTCGGCGCCCCCGGTCAGGCCAACTACGCGGCCGCGAACACCTTCCTCGACGCCCTCGCCCACCACCGTCACGCCCTCGGTCTGCCCGCCACCTCCCTCGCCTGGGGCCTGTGGCGGCAGGCCAGCGCCATGACCGGGCACCTCGCCGCAGTCGACATCGACCGGGTCGCGCGCAGCGGCTTCGTACCCCTCACCGATGAACGCGGCACCGCCCTCTTCGACGCCGCCGCCCCGCGCGACGGCGCCCACTTCGTCGCCGCCGAACTCGACATGAACGCCCTGCGCGGCGCCGTTGCCGGAAGACCCGTACCGCCGCTGCTGCGGGGCCTTGTCCGAGGCACAGCCCGCCGCGTGACCGAGACCGGCGACACGGACCGCGCCGGAACGCTCGCCGGGCAGCTGACGAGGCTGTCACCCACCGAGCGGCAGCGCTTCCTGCTGGACCTGATCCGTTCCCACGTCGCCGCGGTGCTCGGTCACGCCGACCCCGGCGCGGTCGAGGCCGAACGACCCTTCAAGGAACTGGGTTTCGACTCGCTCACCGCCGTCGAACTGCGCAACCGGGTCAACGCCGCCACCGGCCTGCGCCTCCCGGCCGCGCTCACCTTCGACCACCCCACCCCGGCCGCCGTCGCCCGCCTCGTGGTCGGAGAACTGTCCGGCGCACGGGAGGACGAGCCCACGACAGCCGTCGCGCACGGCGGTCCGGCGGACGAGCCCGTCGCCGTAGTCGGCATGGCCTGCCGCTTCCCCGGCGACGTCGGTTCGCCCGAAGACCTCTGGCGCCTCGTGGGGGAGGGACGCGACGCCGTCGGCGCCTTCCCGGAGGACCGCGGCTGGGACATGGACTCCCTGTACGACGCCGACCCCGACGCCCGCGGCAAGACCTACGTGCGCGGCGCCGGACTGATGACCGACATCGCCGGATTCGACGCCGGCTTCTTCGGTATCTCCCCGCGCGAGGCCCTGGCCATGGACCCGCAGCAGCGGCTCGCACTGGAGGTCTCCTGGGAGACCGTCGAACGCGCCGGCCTCGACCCGGCCTCGCTGCGCGGCAGCCGGACCGGCGTCTTCGTCGGCGCACTCAACTCGGAGTACCTGTCCCGGCTCGACACCGTCCCCGACGACGTCGAGGGCTTCCTCGGCACCGGCAACATGCTCAGCGTGGCCTCCGGCCGCATCGCCTACCAACTCGGCCTGGAGGGACCGGCGGTGACCGTCGACACGGCCTGTTCGTCGTCGCTGGTCGCGCTGCACATGGCCGCCCAGTCGCTGCGCTCCGGCGAGTGCGACCTGGCCCTCGCCGGAGGCGTCACCGTCGTCTGCTCCCCGGCCGGGTTCGTCGAGATGAGCCGCCAGCGCGGGCTGTCGGCGGACGGGCGCTGCCGTGCCTTCGCCGCCGATGCCGACGGATTCGGCCCGGCGGAGGGCGTCGGCATGCTGCTCGTCGAGCGGCTGTCGGATGCGCGGCGGCATGGGCATCGCGTGCTGGCGGTGGTGCGGGGGTCGGCCGTCAATCAGGACGGCGCGTCCAATGGGTTGACGGCGCCGAACGGTCCGTCGCAGCAGCGGGTCATCCGTGCGGCCCTCGCCAACGCCGGTGTGGCGGCGAGTGAGGTGGACGTGGTCGAGGCCCACGGGACGGGCACGACCCTCGGCGACCCGATCGAGGCGGCCGCCCTGATGGCCACGTACGGACAAGGGCGGGATGCCGAACGGCCGTTGTGGCTGGGGTCGGTGAAGTCGAACGTCGGGCACACGCAGGCCGCGGCAGGTGTCGCGGGTGTCATCAAGATGGTGATGGCGATGCGCGCGGGCATGCTCCCGCGCACCCTTCACGTGGGCGAACCGAGCCCCCATGTGGACTGGGACGCCGGTGCCGTCCGGCTCCTGGCCGAGGAGCGGGAGTGGGTGGCGAACGGTCACCCGAGGCGGGCGGGTGTCTCGTCCTTCGGCATCTCCGGGACGAACGCGCACGTGATTCTGGAGGAGGCTTCCGACTCCGGGGCGGAGCCGGTGGTGGTCTCGGGCGCGCGCGGGTTGTCCGGTTCGCCGGTGGTGCCGTGGTTGGTGTCGGGTCGTTCGGTGGAGGCGTTGGCGGCTCAGGCCGGGCGGCTTGCGGGTGTGTCCGGTGCGCCTGTGGACGTGGGGTGGCAGTTGGCTTCAGGGCGGGCGGCTCTGGAGCATCGGGGGGTGGTGTGGGGGCGGGAGTCCTCGGAACTGGTCGCTGCGCTTGGGGCGTTGGCTTCGGGTGAGGCTTCGGCGCAGGTTGTTTCCGGGGTGGTGTCGGGGGTTGGTGCTCCGGTGTTCGTGTTCCCGGGGCAGGGGTCGCAGTGGGTGGGGATGGGGCGGGGGTTGCTGGAGTCCTCGCCGGTGTTCGCGGCGCGGATCGGTGAGTGTGAGGCGGCGCTCGGGTCCTTCGTGGACTGGTCGTTGACCGACGTACTGCGGGATGGCGACGACTCTTGGCGTGAGCGTGTTGATGTGGTGCAGCCGGTGTTGTGGGCGGTGATGGTGTCGCTGGCTGCGGTGTGGGAGTCGCTGGGGGTGGTGCCGGCGGCGGTGATTGGTCATTCGCAGGGTGAGATTGCGGCTGCGGCGGTGGTGGGTGCGCTGTCGTTGGAGGATGCGGCGCGGGTGGTGGCGCTGCGGTCGGCAGCCGTTCGGGAGGAACTGGCGGGCCGTGGTGGCATGTTGTCGCTGGCGACGGGGCCGGGGCGTGCTGCGGAGTGGGTCGGGCCCAACGGCGATCGGGTGTCGATCGCTGTCTACAACGGACCGGATGCGACTGTTGTCGCGGGTGATCCGGAGTCCCTGGACGAGATCGCGGCGGCAGCCGAGGCGGCCGGTGTGCGGGCGCGTAGGGTCCCGGTGGACTACGCCTCGCACTCCGCGCAGGTGGAGGACATCCGGGACCGCCTCCTCGACGTCCTCGCCCCCGTCCAGCCGCGCGCTTCCCGCGTTCCGTTGATCTCGACGGTGACCGGTGAGCCACTGGATACGACGACGATGGACGCCACGTACTGGTACGAGGGTCTGCGTCGGCCGGTGCGCTTCACCGACGCAAT
This sequence comes from Streptomyces sp. NPDC048002, assembly GCF_040653275.1. NCBI lineage: Bacteria > Bacillati > Actinomycetota > Actinomycetes > Kitasatosporales > Streptomycetaceae > Streptomyces > Streptomyces sp. NPDC048002. Next base: position 28,463 of record NZ_JBEZNL010000065.1, read on the forward strand.
CCAAGTCGTTCTGGGACAAGGCCATTCCCGTCTGATCGAAGTCAGTGC
>NZ_JBEZNL010000066.1:0-28423 GCF_040653275.1 Streptomyces sp. NPDC048002
GTGGCACCGGGCGGACCGCGCCGCGCAGCGGCGCCGGGCGGCCCGCGCCGCGCACCACGGGCACGGGACGCCGGCCCGCCAACCCGCAGTTGCTGCGGCAGCGGCTGTTCGTCTTCGTCGTGGTGACGCTGCTGGTCGCGCTCGGCATCGCCGCCGCCCAGGGGTGTCAGGGCCCCGACCGGGGCCTCGGGGACGAGCGGGGTGTCGTGCGCGAGGAGCGCTCGGCGCCGCCGTCGCCCGGGTACACCCCGCCGGACGGGCCGGTCCTGTCCATGCGGTACGAGTCGGCCCTGGACGCCTCGCGGTAGCAGCTGCCCCCGGACGCCCGCGGTAGCCGCGTGCCCCGGGCGACCCGCGGTGGCTACGCCTCGGGGCGGCCCGTCGCCACCGCGTAGAAGGCGACCGCCGCGGCCGCGCCCACGTTCAGGGAGTCGACGCCGTGGGCCATCGGGATGCGGACCCACTGGTCAGCGGCGACCAGGGCCTGACGGGACAGGCCGTCGCCCTCGGCGCCGAGCATCAGGGCGACCCGGTCCATCCGGTGCGGGGCGGCCTCGTCGAGGGAGCCGGCCTTCTCGTCCGGAGTCAGCGCGAGGAGCTCGAAGCCGGCCTCGCGGACCGACTCCAGGCCCTTGGGCCAGGTGTCGAGGCGGGCGTAGGGCACGGAGAAGACGGCACCCATCGACACCTTGACGCTGCGCCGGTACAGCGGGTCGGCGCAGTCCGGCGAGAGCAGCACCGCGTCCATGCCGAGGGCCGCGGCCGAGCGGAAGATGGCGCCGATGTTGGTGTGGTCGTTGACCGACTCCATGATCACCACCCGGCGGGCGGTGCGCAGCAGGTCGGCCGCCGTGGGCAGGGGCTTGCGCTGCATGGAGGCGAGCGCCCCGCGGTGCACGTGGTAGCCGGTGACGCGTTCGGCCAGCTCCGGGCTGACCGCGTAGACGGGGGCGGGGAGTTCGTCGATGACGTCGCGCATGACGTCGACCCACTTGGCGGAGAGCAGCATCGAGCGCATCTCGTAGCCGGCGTCCCTCGCCCGGCGGATGACCTTCTCGCCCTCCGCGATGAACAGGCCCTCGGCGGGTTCGCGCTTGCGGCGCAGTTCCACGTCGGTCAGGCCCGTGTAGTCGCTCAGGCGCGGGTCGTCGGGATCGTCGACGGTGATGAGATCGGCCACAGGGTGATACTGCCTTGTCGTGCGTGCGGTGCCAACGGCTCCGGCGGGGATGAGTTACCTCGGGTTACGGCAAGGTCGCCGGACCGACCTTGACGACGTCGCCGATGACGACCACCGCCGGCGGCTTGACCTCCCGCGCGACGACGACCTCGGCGACGGTGGCGAGGGTGGCGTCGACCCGGCGCTGGGCGCTGGTGGTGCCCTCCTGGATGAGGGCGAGGGGGGTGTCCGGGGACTTGCCGTGCGCCATCAGGGTCGCGGCGACCTTCCCGATCGTGGCCACGCCCATCAGGATCACCAGGGTGCCGGTCAGCTTGGCGAGCGAGGGCCAGTCGACCAGGGAACGCTCGTCGTCCGGGGCGACGTGACCGCTGACCACGGTGAACTCGTGCGCGACCCCTCGGTGGGTGACCGGGATACCGGCGGCGCCCGGCACCGAGATGGAGCTGGAGATGCCGGGGACGACGGTGCACGGGATCCCCGCCTCGGCGAGCGCCTGGAGCTCCTCCATGCCACGGCCGTAGACGTAGGGGTCGCCGCCCTTGAGGCGGACCACCGACTTGCCCTGCTTGGCGTGTTCGATCAGGGCGTTGTTGATGGCCTCCTGGGCCATGAAGCGGCCGTAGGGCAGCTTGGCCGCGTCGATGACCTCGACGCTGGAGGGCAGTTCGGTGAGCAGGTCGCGCGGGCCCAGGTGGTCGGCGATGACCACGTCGGCCTCGGCGAGCAGGCGCCGGCCGCGGACGGTGATCAGGTCCGGGTCGCCGGGGCCGCCGCCGACCAGGGCGACGCCGGGGGTCCGGGCGCGGAAGTGGGGGGCGACCAGGGTGCCGTCGCGCAGGCCCTCGACGACCGCGTCCCGGACGGCGGCGGTGTGCCGGGGGTCGCGGGAGCGGCTGTCGGTGGTGAGCACGGCGACGGTGACGCCCTCGCTGTGTCCGGTGGCGGGGGTCCAGGCCGTGGCCGCCTCGGCGTCGTCGGAGCGGACGCAGAAGACGCGGTTGCGCTCCCCCTCGGCGGAGGCGGTGGTGTTGGCCTCCGGGTCGCTGGTGGCGATCAGGGCGTACCAGGCGTCCGCGAGGTCGCCCTCCTCGTACGGGCGTCGCTCCCAGGTGAACTCGCCCGCGTCCGCCATGGCCTGGACCGAGGGGGTCACCTCGGGCGAGACGAGGGTGATGTCGGCGCCCGCCGCGATCAGGGCGGGGAGCCGGCGCTGGGCGACCTGGCCGCCGCCGAGCACGACGACCCGACGGCCGGTGAGGCGCAGGCCAACGGGGTAGACGGGGTTTTCGGCCATGAGGGTGTGGCTCCTCTGGTGCGGCGGTGCGGGGCCCTGACGTGCGGATTTTACGGGGCGGCGGGCCGGGGGGCACCGGGTGTCCGGTGGCTGGGCAGGGCGTGCCCGTGGCCTGGCGTCACACTCCCGTCATCCGAGGGGAGCGGTCCCGGCGGCGTCGTGGGCCCCCTCGGTCGAGTGCGGCCGGGGCCGAGGGGCCTGCGGACGCACGGCGCGACGGAACGTGACGACAGGCCGGCGGGGACCCGGGGTACTGCTCCCGGGTCCCTGGGGCGCGGCCTACTTCTCGGTGACCCCGGCGGAGTCGAACGTGGCCACCTCGTGCATCGCCCGTGCCGTGCTCTGGACCAGGGGCAGGGCGAGCAGGGCGCCCGTGCCCTCGCCGAGCCGCAGGTCGAGGTCGACCAGCGGACGCAGGCCCAGCTTGTTGAGCGCGGCGACATGGCCGGGTTCCGCGCTGCGGTGGCCGGCGATGCAGGCCGCGAGGACCTCGGGGGCGATGGCGCGCGCCACCAGGGCGGCGGCGCCGGCGCTCACGCCGTCCAGGATGACCGGAGTGCGCAGGGAGGCGCCGCCCAGCAGCAGGCCGACCATGGCGGCGTGCTCGAAGCCGCCGATCGCCGCCAGCACGCCGATGGGGTCGGCGGGGTCGGGCTGGTGGACCTCCAGGGCCCGGCGCACGACCTCGGTCTTGCGGGCGAGGGTCTCGTCGTTGATGCCGGTGCCGCGGCCGGTGACCTCGGCCGGGTCGGCCCCGGTGAAGACCGAGATCAGGGCCGCGGACGCGGTGGTGTTGGCGATGCCCATCTCACCGGTGAGCAACGCCTTGTTGCCGGCCGCGACCAGGTCGCGGGCCGTCTCGATGCCGACCTCGATGGCCTGCTTGGCCTCGTCGAGGGTCATCGCGGGGCCGGTGGTCATGTCGGAGGTGCCGGCCCGGATCTTGCGGGGCAGCAGGCCGGGAGTGGCGGGGAGGTCGGCGGCGACACCGACGTCGACCACGCAGACCTCGGCGCCCACCTGGCCGGCGAAGGCGTTGCAGACCGCGCCGCCGCCGAGGAAGTTGGCCACCATCTGGGCCGTGACCTCCTGCGGCCAGGGGGTCACGCCCTGGGCGTGCACTCCGTGGTCGCCGGCGAAGATCGCGACGGCCGCGGGCTCCGGGATCGGCGGCGGGCACTGGCGGGACAGGCCGGACAGCTGCGCGGAGATGATCTCCAGCATGCCCAGCGCGCCGGCCGGCTTGGTCATCCGCTTCTGGCGCTCCCACGCCTCACCGAGCGCCTTGGCGTCGAGCGGGCGGATCTGGGCGACGGTCTCGGCGAGCAGGTCGTGGGGGTCCTCTCCGGGCAGGGCGCGACGGCCGTACGTCTCCTCGTGCACGACCCAGGACAGCGGGCGGCGCTTGGACCAGCCGGCCTGCATCAGCTCGGGCTCGTCCGGGAACTCGTCGACGTACCCGACGCACAGGTAGGCGACGACCTCCAGGTGCTCGGGCAGGCCGAGGGTGCGGACCATCTCGCGCTCGTCGAAGAAGCTGACCCAGCCGACGCCGAGGCCCTCGGCGCGGGCGGCGAGCCAGAGGTTCTCCACGGCGAGGGCGGAGGAGTACGGCGCCATCTGGGGCTGGGTGTGCCGGCCCAGGGTGTGCCGGCCGCCGCGCGTGGGGTCGGCGGTGACCACGATGTTCACCGGGGTGTCGAGGATGGCCTCGATCTTCAGTTCCTTGAACTGCTTGGCCCGGCCCTTGGGCAGCGACTTGGCGTAGGCGTCGCGCTGGCGCATGGCCAGTTCGTGCATGGTCCGCCGGGTCTCCGCGGAGCGGATGACGACGAAGTCCCAGGGCTGGGAGTGGCCGACCGAGGGGGCCGTGTGGGCTGCCTCCAGTACGCGCAGCAGCACCTCGTGCGGGATGGGGTCGCTGCGGAAGCCGTTGCGGATGTCACGGCGCTCGCGCATGACCTTCAGCACGGCCTCGCGCTCGGCGTCGTCGTAGCCGGGCGCCGCGGGGCCCGCGGACTGTCGTGGCTCGGCCGTGCCCTCCTCCTGGTCGGCGGCCCGGGTGTCCAGGTCCTCCGCGTGCTGGACGAGTCCGGGGTCGCCCTCGCGCGGGGCGGGCACCGGGAGCCCTTCGGCCGCGGGCAGGACGATCGGCTGCGGCGGGGTCGGCGCGAGGTGCGGGGTGGTCGGCACCTGACCGTCCACGGCGACGAACTGCCCCAGCGGCTGGTCCGGGGCCGCGGCGACGTACGACGGCTGCAGCTGGGGACCGGCGGGGTCGGCGACGTACGGCTGCGGCGGGGCCTGCGGCTCCTCGGCGGCGGCCGCCTCGGCCGGCTGCGGGGCGGGCTCGGGCGCGTGGGCGGCGGCCTGCGCCGGGAGGGCGGGCTCCGCGAGGTCGGCCGGGGGCGCGTCCGGGAAGGCGGCGGGATCCGCGGGAGCCTCGGCGGGCTCGGGGTGCTCGGGGTGCTGCCTCGGCAGGACCGTCTCGGACGGCGCGGCCTCGGGTACGGGTGATTCGGCCACGGGCGCTTCCTCTGCCGGGGCGGGTTCCTCGGCCACGATCAGGGCGGGATCGGCGGCCGTGACGTCGGGCGTGGCGACGTCGGGGATGGCGACGTCAGGGGCGGCGAAGTCGGGGGCCGGGACGTCAGGGGCGGTGACGTCGTGTGCGGCGTGTTCGTGGGCGGGCTGCTCGGGAGCGACGGTCGGCTCGGCGGGCTGCTCGGACACGGCGACAGGCTCGGCGGGCTGCTCAGGCACGGCGACAGGCTCCGCGGCCGGCTCGGACACGGCGGTCGGCTCGGCGTGCGCCGGCCCGGGTGCCGGGGGCTCAGCGACCGCGGGCGCCGCGGGGGCCGCGGCTTCCGCGAGGTCATGCTCGGGGGCTGTCTGCTCAAGGCCCGTCTGCTCGACGGCCGCGGGCGGTTCGGCCGCGGCGTCCTCCACGGGCACGTCCACGGGCACGTCCACGTCCGCCACCACGGCTTCCGCGGCGACCGCCGCGCCGGCCTCGACGACCGGTGCCTGCGGGGCGGGCGCCTCGGAGGAGGCGGCAGGGGCGGCGGGCGAGGCGGCGGGGGCGAGGTCCGGGTGCGCGCCGTCGGCATCGGTGCCCGGCTCAACGGGCGGCTCGGCGGGCGGGGGGACCGGCTGGGCGGCCTCGGAATCGGGCGCCGGGACCTGCGCGGGCCCGGCGGGCTGCGCCGCTTCGACGGGCGTTACGGGCTGCGCGTCCTCCGCCGCCGGTGCGGCCGGGTGGCCGTTCCCCGGCCCGTCGGCGGAGTCGCCGCCGGGCGCGGACGCCTCGGCCGGAGCCGCAACGACCGGAGCCGTGCCGTCCTCCTGCGGTTCCGGGGCGGTGTGCCCGAGCGCGGGCTCCTCCTCGGGCCGGGCCACGGCGACCGCCTCGGTCGTGAGGCGGGCCATGGCGGCCTGCGCCGGGTCCAGGGGGCCTGCGGCCGTCGCCACCGGCGGTGCGAACTGCGGGGCGACCTGCGGAACAACCGTTTCGGCAGCCGGCGCCTCGACGGCGACCGGGGCCGCGAGGGGCGAGGGGGCGGGAGCGGGGGCCGGGCTGCCCCACGGCGCGGCCGGCTGCGGCTGGAGCATGTCCAGGTACTCGGGGCCGGGGGCAGGCTGTGCCGGCTGCCGGACCGGCGCGCCCACCGCGCCGCGGTCGGCGAGGGAGCGGACCGGGCTGGCGGAGGCGTCGGGGGTCGGCGGGCCGAGGTGCAGCGGGCGCCGCGGAGCGGTCGGCGGCACCGGGGCCGGGTTGCGGACCGCGCTGAGGTCGACCGAGCCGCTGTCCCGGCCGGAGATCTCGTGGGCACCGGGTTCGTGGAGGGCCTCCACGACCGGTTCCGGCGCGGGCGGGGCGACCTCGTTGCCCCACGCGCTCTGGGCGCCGGGCAGGAGCAGCAGGTCTTCGTCCTCGGCGGTGGTCTCGGAGAGGTAGGTGTACGCGCCGGGGACGCCCGGCTGCTCCACCATGCCTGCGTTCTCCGGCAGTCCCTCGCCCGGAACCTGGCCGGTGTCGGTCATGCGTACCCCTCGCCCATCGGTTAGTGCTTCTACGACCAGCTCACCGGAGCGGCGCACCGACCGCCCCGTAGAGAAGAACGAGCGTGTGTGCCCAGCGGCACGAACGACCCGTCCACAAAGACGACAAAGCCATTAACTGGCATTGTCGCGGCCGTTCCCCCGTCACGACAGCTTCATCCGCAACGAGCCCGCTGTGGACTGCGCCACGTTGCGCGTCCTCCGGTTCTGCCGTACCACACCCGCCCCAAAACGGTCGTGTTTTCCGGACATTGACCTACGAAGCGTCGGGCGTCCGAGTGCGGTGCAACGATCGGCCAGCCTACCGCGCGCGGTACGACAACAGGATCACGGGGACGCCTTCGGACGTCAGGGCGTTCTGTCCGGCAGGAGGCCGCTGAGCAGGAACGCGACGCTCCGCTCGGTCTCCGTCCAGGCCCGGGTGTCGAGTTCGACGGACTGCAGGAGCGCGCACTCGACGCGGTAGCCGTGCTCGGTGAGGTCACGGCCGATGATCTCGGCCTCGTCCCGGGTGGAGGCGTGGGTGACGATGCGCTGCGGTCGGCGGTCGGCGACCGCGGAGACGACCGCCGCTCCCCCGCCGGCGACCCGGACGACATCGGGTTCGGGAAGGTCCTCCAGGACGTGCGGGGCGGTGCCCTGCACGACCTGGAGCTGGACGCCCAGGGCGCGCCCGTTGGCCTCCGTGCGCTCGCAGGCCCGGGGGTCGCTGTCGACGGCGATGACCGCGGCCCCGGCCCGCGCCGCCTCGGTGGCGAAGGCGCCGCTGCCGCAGCCGATGTCCCACACCAGGTCGCCGACGCGGGGCCCGAGCCGGGCCAGTTGGGCCGCGCGCAGCGGTTCCAGTTCGCCCTCGCCCATGAGGCCGCCGTAGGTCTCGGCGGGCAGGGTCCAGCCGCGGGGGCCGGCGGCGTGGTCGCGGCCCGCGATCCAGCCGCCGTCCTCCACCACCGGGGCGGGGCCGCCGATGACGATGACGACGTTGGGGTCGCGCCAGGTGTGGTCGGCGGCCTTGTCGGAGGTGACGACGGAGACCTGTTCGCGCTCCGTGCCCAGTTCCTCGCAGATGACGAAGGTCCGGTGGACGCCCTCCAGCAGCAGGCCGAGTTCGGCGGGGCCGGCGCCGGGCGAGGTGAGGACGGCGACCTTGGGGTGGGCCCGGCACACGTTCACCGCGCGGCGCAGGGTGCGCCGGTGCGCGACGACGACCTGCGCGTCGTCCCAGGGCATGCCGGCGCGGGCGAAGGCGGCGGCGACCGAGGTGACGCCGGGGACGACCTCGACCTCAAGGCCGTACTCGGGCGCGCGCAGGGTGCGCACCACGCCGAAGAAGCCGGGGTCGCCGTCGGCGAACACCACAGCGGTGCCGCGGTGGGCGACGATCCGGCGGGCGGCGAGGGCGACGCTGCCGAGCCGGACGCGCTCCGCCCCGGGCGGTACTTCGGGCAGCTCCAGATGGTGCGCGGCACCGGCCACCAGCGTGGCGGCGCCGAGCGCGCCGCGCGCCGCGGCGGTCAGGGGCGAGCCGTCCCAGCCGATCACCGTGACCCGGTCGGCCATCGTCGTCAGTCTCCAGGGGTTTGCGCAGGTGGACGGGGCAGCCCGAGACTATCCCGACCGGCCGGGGTCAGTTCCAGTCGGAGTACGAGCCGAATCCGCCGTGATCGGCCAGCTGGTCCGCCGCTCCCTCCAGGTCCTCCGGCAGCAGGCTCCAGACGATGAAGTCGGTGCGCAGGTCGGCCCAGGTGCCGTCGTCGGCGCGGACGTGCGCTATGCACGCGTTGCGCAGGACGCCCTCGCTGATGCAGCCGATCTTCTGGGCGACCTGCTGGCCGGCGGTGTTGTCGGCGGCGGTGCGCAGTTCGATGCGCTCGAACTTCTGGTCGCCGAAGAGCCACTGGGCGGTGGCGAGGGCGGCTTCGGAGGCGTAGCCCTCACCGCGGGCCCAGGGGGCGATGATGTACGCCAACTCGGTGGCGCGGACGTGCCAGTTGGTCTTGGAGAGCCGCACGACGCCGACCAGGCGCTGGGTGAGGAACTCGGTGACGGCGAGATCGAGTCCTCGCCCCGACTCCCTTTCGGCGGAGGCGTGTTCACCGATCCAGGCGCGCGCTCCGGCCTCGGTGAAGGGCTGGGGCACGTCCGTCCAGGCGGCCACCTGCTCGTCGTTCATCATCTCCGTCAGGGCGGGCAGGTCGTCCTCGTCGAGGGGACGCAGCACCAACCGCTCCGTGCTGATGGAGATGTTGGGGAAGGTGCTCGTCATGCGCCGCTCCGTAACCTTCGAAAACGTCAGCCTGCTGAACTGCCCAGCATGCAGCATGAAAGCACCGAACCGCACCACGGGGTCCGCCCTGTTCGACGAGGGCGGACCCGTGGCGCGGTGCGATGTTCAGAAGGTCGGGATGACGGAACCCCGGTACTCGTCCTCGATGAACTTCTTCACCTCGGGCGAGGTGAGCAGGTCGACGAGCTTCTCGACCCGGGGGTCGTCCTCGTTGCCCTTCTTGACGGCGAGGAGGTTGGCGTAGGGGTTGTCCTCGGCCGACTCCAGCAGGATGGCGTCCTCGGTGGGGCTGAGTCCGGCGTCCTGGGCGTAGTTGTTGTTGATGACGGCCGCCGCGACGTCGTCGAGCGAGCGCGGCAGCTGGGCGGGCTCCAGCTCCTTGAACTTCAGGTTCCCGGGGTTGGCCGTGATGTCCGCGGGGGACGCGTCCGTGCCCGCGCCGTCCTTGAGCGTGATGACGCCCTCGGCGGCGAGGAGTTGCAGGGCTCGGCCCTCGTTGGTGGTGTCGTTGGGCACCGCGACGGTGGCCCCGTCGGGGAGCTTCGTGACGTCGGCGGCCTGCTGGGAGTAGACGCCCATGGGCGGCAGGTAGACGTCGACGACCGGGACCAGGTCGGTGCCCTGGGACGCGTTGAAGTCGTCCAGGTAGGGCTCGTTCTGGTAGAGGTTCGCGTCCAGCGAGCCTTCCTGGAGGGCGGTGTTCGGCAGGACGTAGTCCGTGAACTCCTTGATCTCCAGGTCGAGGCCCGCGTCCTCGGCGAGGTTGTCCTCGATGTAGGACAGGACCTCGCCGGCCGGGACGGCGGTGGCGCCGACGACGAGAGTGCCCTCGCCGTCGCCGGCGCCGTCACCGGAACCCGAACCGCAGGCCGTCAGGGAGAGCGCGAGCGCGGCGGCCGCCGCGGGGATGACGGTCTTGCGCATCGGTCGCTCCGCTCAGAAGGAGGCGATGACGGAGCCGGCGTACTTGTCCTCGATGAACTTCTTCACCTCGGGCGAGGTGAGCAGCTCTTCGAGCTTCTTGACGCGCGGGTCGTTCTCGTTGCCCTCCTTGACGGCGAGGAAGTTGCCGTAGGGGTTGTCGTCCGCGGACTCCAGGACGAGGGCGTCCTCGGCGGGCTTGAGGTCGGCCTCGATGGCGTAGTTGCCGTTGATCACCGCCGCGTCCACGTCGCTCAGGGAGCGCGGGGTCTGGGCCGCCTCCAGCTCCTTGAACTTGAGGTTCTTGGGGTTCTTGACGATGTCCGCGGGGGTCGCCTCGTTGCCGACGCCGTCCTTCAGCGTGATGATCCCGTTGGCGTCGAGGAGCTTGAGGGCGCGGGCCTCGTTGACGCTGTCGTTCGGGACGGCGACGGTGGCACCGCTCTTGAGGTCGTCGGCGCTCTTGGCCTTGCTGGAGTACAGGCCGAGCGGCTCCAGGTGGACCGTCACGACGGGCACGATGTGGGTGCCGTTCTTCTTGTTGAAGTCGTCGAGGTACGGCTGGTTCTGGAAGTAGTTGGCGTCGACCGAGCCGTCCTCCGTCGCCGTGTTCGGCGTGACGTAGTCGGTGAACTCCTTGACCTCCAGGTCCAGGCCCGCGTCCTTCGCCAGGTTGTCCTTCACGTAGGTGAGGATCTCGGCGTGCGGGACGGGGCTCGCGGCGACGACCAGCGGGCCGCTGGTGTCGGAGGAGGCGGAGTCGCTGTCGGAGGAGCCGCAGGCGGTCAGCCCGAAGGTGAGGGCTCCGGCGGCCAGGACGGTGGTGGTGATCTTGGCGGTGTTACGCACGAAAAGTGCCTTTCCTTATGGGTGGTGCGACCCCGTCGTGGGTGGACGGGGAGTCCTTGGGGGGTGCGGGGCGGCCGCGGCGGGCCGTCCGCGCGGCCGTGTCAGGCCGTGTTGGTGGTGGCCGCGGAGGCCTTCAGCAGCCGGAGCTTCGGCCCGGGGCCCGAGCGGCCGCCGCGGCGGTGCAGGGAGCGGGCCGCGTAGTCGCCGGCGAACTGGATAAGGGAGATGACCACGGCGAGGATCGCCACGGTGATCCACATCAGCTCGGTCTCGAAGCGCTGGTAGCCGTAGCGGATGGCGATGTCGCCGAGGCCGCCCGCGCCGACCGTGCCGGCCATCGCGGAGTAGCCGATGAGGGCGACGATCGTGGTGGTCGTGGAGGCGATCAGCGAGGGCAGCGACTCCGGTACCAGGACCTTGCGGACGATGGTCCAGGTGTTGCCGCCCATCGACTGCACGGCCTCGACCAGTCCGCCGTCCACTTCGCGGACGGCCGTCTCGACCAGGCGGGCGAAGAACGGGATCGCGCCGATGGCGAGCGGCACGATGGCCGCCTCGCGCCCGATGGTGGTGCCGGTGAGGGAGCGGGTGAAGCCCATCAGCGCGACCATCAGAATGATGAACGGCATCGAGCGGGCGACGTTCACGACCTGCCCGATCACCTTGTTGGCGACGACGTTCTGGAGCAGTCCGTCCTTGTCGGTGAGGACGAGGAGGATGCCGAGCGGAAGTCCGCCGACGACGGCGATGAGCGTGGACCAGCCGACCATGTAGAGGGTGTCCCAACACGCCTGCTCCAGCAGCGGCTGCATCTCGGACCAGGTCACTTGGACACACCTTCCTTCAGCAGAACGGGCTCCTGGCCCAGTACGTCGATCTGGAGTCCCTGTTCGCGCAGGAAGCCGATCGGCACGACGTTGTCCTCGTAGCGGCCGGGCAGTTCGATGCGCATCCGGCCGACCTGGAGCCCGCCGACGGTGTCGATGGCGGCGCCGAGGATCGAGATGTCGACGTTGTAGGTGCGCGACAGCTGGGAGATGACCGGCTGGGTGGCGGCCTCGCCGTGGAAGGTGATGTCGACGACGGTGCGGTCGTCGCCGGTGGCCTCGCCGCCGACCGGGAAGAGCGCGGCGGCCAGCTCCGAGCCGGGGGTGGCGAGCAGTTCGCTGACCGTGCCGGACTCCACGACGCGGCCCCGCTCCATGAGGGCGGCCGAGTCGCAGATGGACTTCACGACGTCCATCTCGTGCGTGATGAGCAGCACCGTCAGGCCGAGCTGGCGGTTGAGGTCGCGCAGCAGTTGGAGGATGGAGCGGGTGGTCTCCGGGTCCAGGGCGCTGGTGGCCTCGTCGGAGAGGAGCACCTTGGGGTCGCCGGCCAGGGCGCGGGCGATGCCGACGCGCTGCTTCTGGCCGCCGGAGAGCTGGGCGGGGTACGCCTTGGCCTTGTCGGCGAGTCCGACCAGGTCGAGGAGTTCGAGCGCCTTGCGGGAGCGCTCCTTGCCGGAGACGCCGAGGATCTCCAGCGGCAGTTCGACGTTGTCCTGCACGCTGCGCGAGGACAGCAGGTTGAAGTGCTGGAAGACCATGCCGATCCGGCTGCGCGCCTGCCGCAGCTCCTTGCCGGCGCGGGGGCCGCGGCCGGCGAGGGCGGTGAGGTCCCGGCCGGCGACGGTGACCGTGCCGGCGGTGGGGCGCTCCAGGAGGTTGACGCAGCGGATGAGGGAGGACTTGCCGGCGCCGGACTGGCCGATGACGCCGTACACCTCGCCCTCGCGGACGTGCAGGTCGACGCCGTCGAGGGCGGTGACCTCTCGACCGCCGGTCCGGTAGACCTTGGTCAGGCCCGATGTGGTGATCACTGGGGTTTCCGTCACTGTCGAGTACGCGGGCGTGGGTGTGCCCTGGTACGGGAGGAAAGATGTGCGCGGGGCAACTGGTCACGTACGGCTGGAGGCGTACGGACATGCCGTGGCGGCTCGCTTCGGGGCGCGAGGCTCAGGAGGTGGTGCGGGGGCCCTCTAGAAGGCGCACATTCGACACATACAACGAGCACCGGGCGTCAGGGTCGCCTCGGTCGCAAAGCTGCGGCTGCTCGTCGTGGTCATGCGATCAGTAAAGCAGACGTATTGCGCGGACCGGGAACCGCTGTCCGGATGCCGGACAGCGGTGGACACCCGGCGGCGGGCGGTCAGGACCGGACGGAGATCTCCACGCCCCGGTCGGTGACCAGGGCGGACAAGGCCGAGAGGTCGTTCACGACCAGATCGGCGTCGAGTTCGTGGGCCCGGTGGGTTGTGGCCAAGGCCACGGTGGTCATGCCCGCGGCGCGACCTGCCTGAAGGCCGGCGGGGGCGTCCTCGAAGACGACGCAGCGGGCCGGGTCGACACCCAGCCGGCGGGCGGCCAGGAGGTAGGGCTCGGGGTCGGGCTTGCCGCGGGTGATGTCGTCGGCCGCGATCAGCGTCTTGGGCAGGACGCCCACGGCGTCGAGGCGGGCCTCGGCCAGCCTGCGGGTGGCGGAGGTCACCACGGCCCACCGGTCCGCGGGCAGGGAGTCCAGGAAGGACCGGGTGCCGGGCAGCAGTTCCACGCCGTCGTTCGGGACGTCCTCCACCTCCAGCGTCTCGATCCGGGCGACGGCCTCGGCAACGATGTCGGAGGGCAGCAGGTCGGCGGCTATCTCGGCGGCCGGGCGGCCGTGCAGCTCGATACGGGCGAACTGTTCGGCGGTGATGCCGTACTCGCCGGCCCACTGGGTCCAGCAGCGGTCGACGGAGGCGAGGGAGGAGACGAGGGTGCCGTCGTTGTCGAACAGCAGTGCTTCGGCGTGGATGTGCATGGCCTCGACCCTACGGCGCCCGCCGGGGGCGGCCGCACCTGGCCTTTTGGCCCGTAATAGGGTCGCTCCATGCTTGATGCCCTGACGCTCGTGACCGGCGTCGCCGCGTTGCTGCTCGCCGCGTGGTGCGGCTTCGCCGCGTACCGCGACGAGCCGACGAAGGACTGGCACTTCATCGGCATGGCCGTGGTGACCGCGCTGACGCTGGTCCAACTGGTCGTCGGGATCGTGCAACTGGCGCGCGGCGAGGACCCCGAGCAGGGCACGACGATCTTCGTCGCCTATCTGCTGGGCGCCTTCGCCTGTGTGCCGGCGGCGGGGTTCATGTCGCTCGCCGAGCGGACGAAGTGGGGTTCGCTCACGGTCGCGGCCGGCGCCGTGGTGCTGGCGGTGCTGGAGGTGCGGCTCTATGACATCTGGGGAGGCTGACATGCCCGCGGCGCAGGAGCAGGAGCAGGAGAAGCCGGAACAGCGGCAGCGGCTCATCAGCGGGCCCGGGATGCTGCTGGTGTGGCTGTACGGCGTGATGGTGGTCGGCGCGGTGTCGCGCTCGGCCGTGCAGATCTCCACCGAGTTCGACCACGCCCCGCTCGCCTACTCGCTCTCGGCGGTGGCGGGCCTGGTCTACGGCTTCATCACGTACACGCTGGTCAGGGGCGGCGAGACGGCCCGCAGGGCGGCGCTGGTGTGCTGCGCCGCCGAACTCGCGGGTGTCCTGGTCGTCGGCACCTGGACGCTGCTGGAGCCCTCGGCGTTCCCCGACTCCACGGTCTGGTCCGACTACGGCATGGGGTACCTGTTCATCCCTGTACTGCTGCCGCTCTCGGCGATCTACTGGCTGCGCAGGGCGGGCGCCGTCACGCGGTAGCCGCGTACGCCCCGGCCGCCTTCTCCAGGACGATCATCGGTACGCCGTCCGTGCCCTCGGAGGTGCCCACCGCCGTGTAGCCGACCTTGCGGTAGAGGCGCAGGGGGCCCTCGCTGCGGTGGCCGGTGTGCAGCCGGAAGCGGGTGGCGCCGCGCTCCTCGGCGAGCGCGGACTCGGCGGCCCGGAGCAGCCGCGCGCCGATGCCGTGGCCCTGGAGGCGGGGGTGGACGCAGAGCTTGCCGATGGCGGCGGCGCCGTCCTCGGTGAGCGAGCCGCGGACCGAACCGACCACTTCGTCGCCGAGCCGGGCCACGAAGACGCAGTCCCCGGCGACCTCCTCACGCACGGAGTCCATGGTCTGGACGAGCGGGTCGATGCGGTAGTTGCCGTACAGGGCCGCCTCGCTCTGGAAGCAGAGGTACTGCAACTTGAAGATCTGCTCCGCGTCCTGCTCGGTCGCCGCAGAGATGGTCACGCTCATGCCCATGTGCGCACGCCTCCCGCTCACCTGATCGCCTGTTGTCCCTCACTCCTATCCCCGTGCTCCGTGAGCCGCAACCTCCGGCGCAAGCAATCGCCGAAGACAACCCAGACATCTGGAGCGTTCCGGCCCAAGGCTGCCTTGTGAGATACCCAACTCCCCCGCGATCTCCCGGTATGTCAGGTCCCTCGGCGAGAGCAGAGCCTCGACCAGGCGGGGGCAGCGGCCGGGCAGCCGGCGGACGGCGGCGCGCAGGGCGTGGTGGCGGGCGGCGCGCAGCGCGAGCCCCTCGGGGCCGGGGCCGGCCTCGTCCGCGGGTTCGACGGCGTACGGACGTTCGAGGCGAGTGGTACGGCGGCTGCGGCGGGCCTCGGAGCGGACGGCCGAGCGGAGCCAGCGCTCGGGGTCGACGGGCGGGCCCTG
The DNA here is from genome assembly GCF_040653275.1 of Streptomyces sp. NPDC048002. Taxonomy (NCBI): domain Bacteria; kingdom Bacillati; phylum Actinomycetota; class Actinomycetes; order Kitasatosporales; family Streptomycetaceae; genus Streptomyces; species Streptomyces sp. NPDC048002. Next base: position 15,210 of record NZ_JBEZNL010000066.1, read on the forward strand.
GACGTCGAGGAGTTCCAGCAGGCGCAGCCAGACCGCCTGTTCCAGGTCGGCGGGCTCGGTTCCGGAGGCGTGCGCCTCGGCCGACGCCTCGGCGGTGAGCAGGGGGCGCAGGGCAAGGAGGAGATCGTGCGTCATGTGCGGCACGACGCGGCCGCCGGGGCGACGGGTTGCTCGGGCGGCCGTTCCTCACTCCAATCGGGGCATATGCCTCAGCTGTTGACGAAGTCCTCGCGGGCCAGCAGTCCGGTGTCGGGCTGGTCGGTGAAGACGCCGTCGATACCGGTGGCGAAGTACGTCCGGTAGGCGCCGAAGACGTCGCCGTAGGCGTCCGCGTCGGTGCCCTTGCGGAAGTCGGCGGGCAGGAAGGGGTTCTCGTTGCGCAGCGTGTAGGGGTGCAGGACCAGGCCCACCTTGTGCGCGTCGGCGACCAGCGTGGTCGGCTGGGTGAGGTTGCCGCCCGCGTCCTTCGGGATGACCAGGTCGAGGGTCGGACCGATGCCCTGGGCGTAGGAGGCGATCTCGCGCAGCCCGGCCGGCTTGACCAGGTCGGCGACGGTCCGCGGGTCGCCGGTCTCGACGAAGTCGTAGGGCCGGGTGGCCGCGCCGGAGAGCAGCACGACGAGGGGGTTGTCGATGAGCTTGTTCAGGCGCTGGATGCTGGTCGGCTCGAAGGACTGGACGATGACCGGCGAGTTCCACCGGTTCCGGCCGTGCTTGCGCAGCACCTTGGCGATCCGCTCCTCCAGACCGAGGCCCAGCTTGCGGAAGTAGGTGGGGTGCTTCAGCTCGGGGTAGATCCAGACCTGCTTGCCTCGCTTGCGGGTCTGCTCCTCCTGCCAGCGGAGCACCTCCTCAAAGGTGGGGATCTCCCAGCGGCCGTTGTAGAGGGTGTTGTGCGGGCGGTTGGCCGGAATGCGCTCGACCGCCCGGAGCGTCTTCAGCTCCGCGAGGGTGAAGTCCTCGGTGAACCAGCCGGTCGTGGCGACCCCGTCGAGCAGCTTGGTGGTCTTCCGGCCGGCGAACTCGGGGTGGTCGGCGACGTCGGTGGTGCCGCCGATCTCCGGCTCGTGGCGGCAGACCAGATGGCCGTCCTTGGTGGGGACCAGGTCACCGGCCTCGACGATGTCCGCGCCCATGTCCAGGGCGAGCTGGTATGCGGCGAGCGTGTGCTCGGGGCGGTAGCCGCTGGCTCCGCGGTGGCCGATGATCGTCGGCACGGGCAGGCTCTTCACGCCGCCGCCCCCGCCCCCGTGCCCGGTGCCCGACGCGTGGGCCGGGCCTGACAGTCCGAGGACCGCGCCGCCCGCGCCCAGTACGGCCGCGCCCAGCAGCGCCCGCCGTCCGGTACCGCGCGCCTGCTCGTCCGGCCCCTGATCCTGCGTTCCCATGAGCGTCCTCCCGGCCTCGGCTCTTCGGTGCGGGCCGATGGTAGGGGGGCGCGCGTGACCGGCGGGAGACCCCCGCCCGAACACGGGGGTGACTCCGGATGACCGGTGGGGACGGATTTCTGACGGGCCGTCGGCATCGGGCGCATGGTTCAGGGTAGTCGTGGGGCGGACGCCGACCGGTTGACTCCCGGATGCCGACCGGCTGGCTCCCGGACGCCTTGTGGAGGGGTCGGCGCGATGTCGGTCACACCGTTCCGGGCGGGTTTCCGGCGGGCGGCGGCACGGCGTCGCAGGTAAACCAGCGTCAACAGTGCGTAAGGCCTCGGTGAACCCGATGTGCGCGACGCCGGGGACCGCGAGTATCGTCCTCACCTGCACAGACTTGTCCGCCCCCTCGACTCCCCTGGACTCGACTCGACACCGGAGGGCCCGTTGTCCCGCTTCGCGCTCATCAAGGCAGTGCTCGGACCGATCATGCGCCTGATGTTCCGCCCCCGGGTGGAGGGCGTGGAGCACATCCCGGGCGACGGTCCCGTGATCCTCGCGGGCAACCACCTGACGTTCATCGACTCGATGATCCTGCCGCTCGTCTGCGACCGGCAGGTCTTCTTCATCGGCAAGGACGAGTACGTCACCGGCAAGGGGCTCAAGGGCCGCCTGATGGCCTGGTTCTTCACCGGCGTCGGCATGATCCCGGTCGACCGGGACGGCGGTAAGGGCGGGGTCGCGGCGCTGATGACCGGGCGGCGGATCCTGGAGGAGGGGCGGGTCTTCGGGATCTACCCCGAGGGGACCCGCTCCCCCGACGGACGCCTCTACCGGGGGCGGACCGGTATCGCGCGGCTCACGCTGATGACCGGCGCGCCGGTCGTGCCGTTCGCGATGATCGGCACGGACAAGATCCAGCCCGGTGGGGCGGGGATGCCGCGGCCGAGTCGGGTGGGGGTGCGGTTCGGTCCCGCGATGGAGTTCTCGCGGTACGAGGGGATGGACCGGGACCGGTATGTGCTGCGGGCCGTGACCGACTCCGTGATGGCGGAGGTCATGCGGCTGTCCGGGCAGGAGTATGTGGACATGTACGCGACCAAGGCGAAGGCGGCGGCGTAGGTTTTCGACCCCGGGTCGGCGGGAGGCGGGTTGTTCTTCGGCGGGGGCCGGTGGGGGTTGGTCGCGCAGTTCCCCGCGCCCCTGAGGGTGGTGGGGCGGCCGGTAGTTGGTCGGCTGCCGGCCGGTGGGGGTTCCTCGCGCAGTTCCCCGCGCCCCCGAGGTTGGTGGGACGGCCGGCCGGTGGGGGTTGGTCGCGCAGTTCCCCGCGCCCCTGAGGGTGGTCGGCTGCCGGTCGGTGGGGTCAGGGGTGGGTCTCCAGTTGCTGGTTTCTCAGCATGAACCAGGCCGCTGCTGCTGCCGCCAGCAGTACTGCCGCGCCCACTCCCGAGGCGAAGGCGAGGCCGTCCACGAAGGACTGGCGGGCCGCGTCGAGCATGGTCCCGGCGGTTTCCGCGGGCATGGTGCCGGCCGCTTCCACCGCGCCGCCCAGTGACTCGTGCGCCTCCCGCGGCGTGCCGGACGGACCCGCGAAGTCGCGGTACACGCCGGTCACGATGGAGCCCAGCACGGCGATGCCCAGGGCCGCGCCGAGTTCGTACGCCGTCTCCGACACCGCCGACGCCGAACCCGCCTGCTCCTTCGGTACGGAGGACAGGATCACGTCCGCCGTCACGGTGAACGAGAAGCCCGCGCCGATGCCGACGACCAGCAGGGCCGCGCCGAGCAGCGGGTAGCCCGTCGACTGGTCCAGCACCGTCAGGGCACCCAGCGCCAGACCGACCGCCGCCAGGCCGCCGGAGACCACCGCGCGCACCGAGAAGCGGCGCGCCGCCCGTCCGGCCGCCAGGCCCGCCGCCACCGCGCCGACCGCCGCGGGGAGTTCCGCGAGACCCGCCTCGAAGGGGCCGCGCCCCTGGACGAGCTGGAGGTACTGGGAGAGGAAGAAGACCAGGCCGGACATGCCGAGCACGGTCAGCAGGTCGGCGAGGACCGCGCCGCTGAAGCCGCGTCGGCGGAACAGCCGCATGTCCAGCAGAGGGGTCGGCAGCGTCAACTGGCGGCGTACGAAGCCGTACAGGGCCGCGGCGCCCAGCACGCCCACGGCCAGCGGCTCCCAGGCCGCCCCGTGGGAGGCGAGCTCCTTGACCGCGTAGACGAGGCCGATCATGCCGACCAGGGACAGCAGCACGCTGGGCAGGTCCCAGGGGCCGGGCTCGGGGTTGCGGGACTCCGGGAGGGTCTTGACGCCGACCACGACCAGCACCGCCATCACGGGCAGGTTGATCAGGAAGACCGAGCCCCACCAGAAGTGTTCGAGCAGGAATCCGCCGACGATGGGGCCGACGGCCGTACCGGCGGACGCCGTGGCGCCCCAGATGCCGACGGCGAGGCTGCGTTCGCGCGGGTCGTGGAAGAGGTTGCGGATCAGGGCGAGCGTGGCCGGCATCAGGGTGGCACCGGCGACACCGAGCAGCGCCCGCGCGAGGATCATCAGCTCGGGGGTGGTCGCGTACGCGTTCAGCACGGATATCGCGCCGAACGCGGTGGCGCCCACCAGGAGGATCTTCTTGCGGCCGATGCGGTCGCCGAGGCTGCCCATCGAGACCAGCAGACCGGCGATGACGAAGGAGTAGACGTCGCCGATCCACAGCAGCTGGGTGCCGGAGGGCTGGAGGTCCTCGGTGATGTAGGGGGTCGCGAGACCGAGGACGGTCGCGTCGACGGCCACCAGCAGCACGGCGAGCACGAGGACGGACAGCGCGAGCCAGCGGCCGGGGCGCTTCACCGCCTCGTCCGGGTTCGCCGCCTGCAGGGTGCTGGTCATGGTTCCTCTCTCCGAAGTGCGCCGCCGAGCAGCAGCTCGACGATCATGTGGGTGAAATCGTTGGCGGCGACCCTGCCCTCCTGGACCGCCCAGGCGCCGGAGGCCATCAGGCCGTAGAGCGCCTCGGTGAGCCAGGCCGGGGTGAGGTCGATGCGGAACTCGCCGGACTCCTGGCCGCGCCGGAACAGCGCGGCGATCCGGCTGTCGAGCAGGGCCCAGCCCGCGTTCTGCTCCTCGCCCTCGAACAGTTGGTTCTCGGTGTAGAGGAAGGCGAGCAGCCCGGCCGCGGGCTCTATCTCGCGCACGAGTCTGCGGACCGCCCCGGTCGCGCTGCCCTCGTCGAGGCGGGCCGCGTCGAGGGCGGCGCCGCACTCCTCGATGCCCAGCGCCTCCAGGGCGCGGACGAGGGCGTCGCGGCCCGCGAAGTGGCGGTGCAGCGTGGCCCTGCTGATCCCGGCCGCCTTGGCGACCTCGTCCATGGTGGACGTGGATTTCCGGGTGAGCAGGGCGGCCGCGCTGCGCAGCACGTGGTCACGATCGACAGCCATGAGACGACTCTAGCCCATGTGAGACATCATTGTCTCACTCTGGGCGCGCATGTCTCAGTGAGATGGCTCTCCGTGGTGGATCAGTCGTGGATCAGTCGCGAATTAGTCGTGGACCAGTGGTGCATCAGTGCCAGGGCAGCCGCGCCCGTCGCTCCCAGTACGCGGCCGGCTCCTCCACGAGGGCCGCGAGCCGGGACAGCTGCTCCTCGTCCAGGTCGACGACGGCGGCGTGCAGGTTGGAGGCGAGCTGGGCGGTGGTCGCGGCACCGGAGAGGACGACACCGGCCCACGGCATGCGCAGGACGAGGGCGAGGGCCACGGCGTCGGTGCCGAGCGAGGTCCGCGCGGCCACCGCCCTCAACGCGTCCGGGGCGTGCGGCTCGGCGAGCCGGCCGTTGGCCATGCCCTCCTTGACGATCACCGTCAGTCCGGCGTCGTGCGCCTCGGCGAGGGCGGGGGCGGCGGAGGTCTCCAGCACGTTGTAGGTCGACTGGACGGTACGGAAGAGGGGTTCGCCGTCGACCGTCACGGCGAGGGCGGCCCGGATCGCGTCGGCCTGTGCGGGGCCACTGGTGGAGAAGCCCACGGTGAGGCCCTGGGCGGCCGCCTCGGCGAGCCGGGCGTGCAGGTCCTTGTCGGTGAGGGCGGGGCTGTCCGGCGTCACCGAGTGGATCTGGTAGAGGTCGAGCCGGTCGCCGAGCAGGGCGTCGGACTCGGCGCGCTGCCGCTCGTAGGTCGTCAGGCCGTGGTCCTTGACCTCGTGGTGCTCGGCGTCGGTGGTCCAGCCGGCGGTGTAGGTGTAGCCCCACTTGCTGCCCACCACGATGTCGTCGATGTCCGGCCGGGCGTTCAGCCAGTCGGCGAGGAACTCCTCCGAGCGGCCGTAGGAGCGGGCCACGTCGAAGTAGCGGACCCCCTGCGCGTAGGCGGCGTCGAGGAGTTCGTGCGTGCGCGCCCGCAGGGCCTCGACGCTGCGGCCCTCGGGCAGGTCGCGCTCGCGGCCCAGGTTGATGTACCCCGGGCGGCCGACGGCGGCGAGCCCCAGACCGATGTGGCAGGTGGGCGTCGTGGCGGTCGCGAGACGGGCGAAGGGCATCGCGGGCTCCGTTCGGTCGGCGTACTGACGACCAAAGTAACGCGCGACGCCCTCACGTCACTTCTTCGCGCTCGCCCACTCCTGCTGCGCGGCGACGTCCGCCTTCACCTCGGCCAGCTGCACCGCCACCGCGCTCGGGGCGGTGCCGCCGCGGCCGTTGCGGGAGGCCAGGGCGCCGGGGACGTTCAGGACCGTGCGGACCTCGGGGGTGAGGTGCTCGGAGATCTTCGCGAACTGTTCGTCCGTCAGCTCGTCCAGCTCCTTGCCCTCCGCCTCGGCGGCCTTGACACAGGCACCGGCCACCTCGTGCGCCACCCGGAACGGCACGCCCTGCTTGACCAGCCACTCGGCGATGTCGGTGGCCAGCGAGAAGCCCGCCGGAGCCAGCTCCTCCATGCGCTCGCGGTGGACGGTGAGCGTGGCGATCATGCCGGTGAAGGCGGGGAGCAGCACGTCCAGCTGGTCGCAGGAGTCGAAGACCGGCTCCTTGTCCTCCTGGAGGTCGCGGTTGTACGCGAGCGGCAGCGCCTTCAGGGTCGCCATCAGGCCGGTCAGGTTGCCGATCAGCCGGCCCGACTTGCCGCGGGCCAGCTCGGCGATGTCCGGGTTCTTCTTCTGCGGCATGATCGACGAGCCCGTCGAGAACGCGTCGTGCAGGGTGACGAAGGAGAACTCCTTCGTGTTCCAGATGATGATCTCCTCGGCGATCCGGGAGACGTTCACGCCGATCATCGCGGTGATGAAGGCGAACTCCGCGACGAAGTCGCGGGAGGCGGTGCCGTCGATGGAGTTGCCGACGGAGCCGTGCTCGAAGCCCAGGTCGGCGGCGACGGCCTCGGGGTCGAGACCGAGGGAGGAGCCGGCCAGGGCGCCCGAGCCGTACGGCGACACGGCGGTCCGCGCGTCCCACTGGCGCAGCCGCTCGGCGTCCCGGGACAGGGCCTGCACATGGGCGAGGACATGGTGGGCGAAGAGCACGGGCTGGGCGTGCTGGAGGTGGGTGCGGCCGGGCATGGCCACGTCGGGGTGGGCCTCGGCCAGTCCGACCAGGGCGTCCTGGAGGTCGGCGATCAGACCGGCGACGGACCGGGCCTGGTCCCTCAGGTACATCCGGAAGAGGGTCGCGACCTGGTCGTTCCGGGAGCGTCCGGCGCGGAGCTTGCCACCGAGGTCGGGCCCGAGGCGCTCCAGCAGGCCCCGTTCCAGGGCGGTGTGCACGTCCTCGTCGGCGACGGTCCCGACGAAGCTGCCGTCGGCGACGTCCAGGGCGAGCCGGTCCAGGCCCGCGAGCATGCGGGTCAGCTCGTCGTCCGTGAGCAGGCCCGCCTTGTGCAGCACCCGCGCGTGGGCCCGGGACCCGGCGATGTCGTAGGGGGCCAGACGCCAGTCGAAGTGGACCGAAGCGGACAGCCTCGCCAGGGCCTCGGCGGGGCCGTCGGCGAAACGCGCGCCCCAGAGCCGGACGTCTCCGCTGTTGCTGCTCACTTGTGCTCCTCAGAGGATCTGGATGGTGCACCGCCTCCCCGTGGCGTGAACGGGGAGGCGGCCGTCGGGGGCGCCGGTCGGTCTATGCATGATTATGCAGACCAACGCATGACTCGTCAATCTGGCTCGGATCTGAACACCTGAAACCGCTTTCCCGTACTTCACGCCGGACGCAGGCGCCGCGTCCGTCCACCACGAGAACTCCGCGCACATCCGACCCGAGTGAGGCTTCCGCATGTCCAGGGCTCTTCCGAAGTACAACAAGCGTCGTGTCGCGCTGATCGGCGGCGCCGCCGCGCTGGCGCTCTCCGGAGCCGTGATCGTCAACTCCGCGCTGGCCGGGGAGTCGTCCGGGAGTGACGCGCGCACCCTCGCCGGGCCGGGCACGATCAGCTGCCCGGACGTCGCCTCGCAGCTGCCCGCGATCCCCGCCGGCGCGCAGGCCGAGGTCGACCGCAACCTCACCCTCCTCCAGACCCAGATCGACGAAGCGAACAAGCGACTCGTCGACACCGTCGGCCAGGGCGGACCCAACTTCGTCCAGAACGCCATCCTCGGCCCCCTCGCCGGCAAGCGCACCGCCACCATCGACCGCATCGCCATCTCCATCGGCCGCACCGCCGAAAAGCCCCAGGGCCTCGGCGCCCTCGCCACCTGCGCGCTGAACGCGGGGGGCGTCGCCGAGACGGGTGCCGCGGAGGAGCCGGAAGCGGGCGCCGAGGAGGAGCCCGAGACGGGCGCGGGGGAGGACACCGGCGCGCCGGCCCCCGAGGAGGAGGCCGGCGCCGGGGTCGGGGCGATCAGCTGCCCGGACGTCGCCTCGCAGCTGCCCGCGATCCCCGCCAGCGCGCAGGCCGAGGTCGACCGCAACCTCACCCTCCTCCAGACCCAGATCGACGAAGCGAACAAGCGACTCGTCGACACCGTCGGCCAGGGCGGACCCAACTTCGTCCAGAACGCCATCCTCGGCCCCCTCGCCAGCAAGCGCACCGCCACCATCGACCGCATCGCCATCTCCATCGGCCGCACCGCCGAGAAGCCCCAGGGCCTCACCTCCCTGGCCGCCTGCACGCTCACCCAGTGACGTGACAGGCAACCGTGGCCGCCCCGTTGCGACGCCGGCCGGGGCGGCCACGGCCGCACAGCAACCCGAAAGTCCTTAGACAAACGAAATATTCGCGCGCATACTCATGTGACATGGGAAAGACCTATGAGCGCATAGACGGCCGGCTCCGCACCTTCATCGAGGCACAGCCCCTGTTCTTCACCGCGACCGCGCCCCTCTCCGGCGACGGCACGGTCAACCTCTCCCCCAAGGGACTCACCGGTTCCTTCGCGGTGCTGGACGAACTCACCGTGGCCTACCTGGACTTCGCCGGGTCGAACGCCGAGACCATCGCGCACCTGCGCGAGAACGGCCGGATCACCCTGATGTGGTGCGCCTTCCAGGGCCCGCCGACCATCGTCCGGGTGCACGGCCGGGGCGAGCCGGTCTTCCGCGACGACCCGCGCTTCGCCGGGCTCCTCGCCCACTTCCCCGGCATCGACCCCGGCCCGCACGGACTGCGCGCGATCATCGTCGTCACCGCCGAACTCGTCCGGGACACCTGCGGATACGCGGTGCCCTTCATGTCGTACGACGAGGACCGCGATCTGCACGCCCAGCGGTTCGCGCGGGAGGACGACGCGTCGCTGAACGCCTACTTCACCAAGAAGGACCACGTGGCGACCAGCCTGGATGGCCTACCCGGGCTGCCGTTGCCGCTGCCGCCGTCTACGGTCTGAGCCATGCGCCTCGGTGTCGTCGCCCTCGCCTCCGCCTCCCTCCTGCTGCTCGGCGCCGCTCCCCCCGGCGAGCGGCCGCTGCCGGCGCGGATGGCGGACCCGGGCGACGGCACCCAGCTGATCACCGCGGTCGCCCCGCGGACCGGCTCCACCTCCGGCACGGTCACCTGGTGGGACCTGCGCGGCGGACGCTGGGTCAAGTCCGGTTCCGCGCCCGCCCGTTTCGGGGCCAACGGCCTCGTGGAGGGCGCCGCCCGCCGCCAGGGCACCAGCACCACACCCACCGGGCTGTACCGGCTGCCGTACGCCTTCGGCATCGAGGCGGCGCCGCGCGGCACGGCGTACGAGTACCGCCCCGTGCGCCAGGACTCGTGGTGGTGCCAGGACAACGACTCGCGCAGCTACAACCGTTGGACCGAGCCGCGCGCCGTGGACTGCCGAGCGGCCGAGTCCGAGCATCTGATCACCTACACCGCCCAGTACGCGCACGCCCTCGTCATCGGCTTCAACTACGACCGGCCGGTGCGCGGCCGGGGCGCCGGGATCTTCCTCCACGTCAACGGCTCCGGCGCGACCGCCGGCTGCGTCTCGGTCCCCGCCGGGGACATGCGGCGGATCCTGCGCTGGGCCGATCCCGCCCGAAAGCCGCACATCGCCGTCGGTACGACGACCGGGCCGACCGCGATCACGCGGTACTGAACACTCCGGCCGCCCCGCACGTACCTCTGGGCCGAGGGACCCCGCCACTCCCCCTTGTCCGGACCCGGAGGAACCGTGACCACCACGCTCGCAGGCGGCCGTGCCGCCCGCCGCCAGACGATGCGCCGCATCCGTCCGCGCCGTTCCCCGGCCGTTCCCCTGGTCATCGCCCTGTGGGCGGGCGCCGCCGCCGTGCTCTGGCTGTGGTGGGACAACACCCCGTCCCTCGCCGACAACACCGCGAAGATCCTCGCCGCCGGCCGGATCACGGGTCTGCTCGCCGGGTATCTGATGGCCCTGGTCGTGCTCCAGATGGCCCGGGTGCCCGCGCTGGAACGGCGGGTGGGCTCGGACCGGGTCGCGCGCTGGCACGCGATGAGCGGCCGCTACACGATCTGCCTGGTCATCGCCCATGTCTTCCTCACCATGTGGGCGTACGCGCTCCAGGCGGGCAAGACGCTCGGCGACATCGTCCAGCAGACGATCGACTCGGTCAACACGCTGCCGGACATGGGCAAGGCGGCCATCGGCACGGGCCTGCTGTTCGTCATCGCCTTCCTGTCGATCGGCGGCATCCGCCGCAGGATCCCCTACGACTCCTGGTACCACGTCCACCTGCTGACCTACGCGGCCGTGTACCTGACGTTCTGGCACCAGATCACCACCGGCAACGAGTTCGCCGTCGAGCCCTCCGCGAAGACCTTCTGGTACGGGCTGTACGGCGTGGTCACCGCGCTGGTCCTCTGGTACCGCGTCCTCACCCCGATCCGCCTCAACCTCCGGCACCGGATGTACGTGGAGGCGGTCATCGAGGAGACACCGGGTGTGGTGTCGGTGCTGATCGGCGGGCGCAAGCTGCACCGGATGGGCGCGGAGGCCGGGCAGTTCTTCCGCTGGCGGTTCCTGGCCCCGGGGATGCGGTTCAGCTCCCACCCGTACTCGCTGTCGGCGGCGCCCCGCCCCGACATGCTCCGGATCACGGTCAAGGCGATCGGTGACCACAGCGAGGGGCTGCGCGAGCTGAAGCCCGGGACGAAGGTGTGGGCGGAGGGTCCCTACGGGGCGCTCACGGCGCAGCGGCGCAGCCGGGGCAAGGTGCTGCTGGTGGCGGGCGGTGTCGGGATCACCCCGATGCGGGCGCTGTTCGAGACGCTGCCGGGGGCCTCCGGTGACATCACGCTGCTGTACCGGGCCAACAGCACCCAGGACCTGGCGCTGTGGGACGAGCTGTCCGCTATCGCCGAGGAGCGGGGCGCGCGGCTGATGTACGCGGTGAACAGCCCCGACGGGGAGCGCCCGGACATCTCCGCGGAGCGGTTGCAGCAGAAACTGCCGGACATCGACCAGCACGACGTCTTCCTGTGCGGGCCGCCCGGCTTCGCGCAGTCCGTCTACGAAGCACTGCGCGGCGCGGGAGTGCCCGCCCGCCGCATCCATCACGAGTCGTTCGAGATGTGAGCGACGGGACTTCAGGAGCTGTTGAAGCGATGAGGAAGAGTCACCCCATCCGGCGTGTCGTGCTGGCCGGCGCCGCCACCGTGTCCGGGATCGTGCTGCTGCTGTCGCTGAAGCCGTCGTCGGACCCGGCGTCGGCCTCGGCGGCGGGCGTGGCACCGCAGCAGACCGCGGCGGCGCAGGAGTCGGCGCAGGGCGGCAACTCGGGGCAGGCCGGGACGCTCACCGGTGAGGCGGTGCAGACGGAGTACGGGCCGGTGCAGGTGCGGCTCACCGTCAGCGGCGGAAAGATCACCAAGGTGGAGGCGGTGCAGGCGCCCAGCGGCGGCCGGAGCACCGAGGTCACCGACATGGCGGTGCCCCGGCTGAACCAGGCGGCGCTCGCCGGGCAGAACGCGGAGATCGACGCGGTCTCCGGGGCGACCTACACCAGCGCCGGCTACAAGCAGTCGCTGCAATCGGCGCTGGACCAGATGGAGAAGTCCGGGGGCGGCGCCGAGGCGGGGGCCGACGCGGGCTCCGGTTCCGGGACCGATCCGGGCGCCGGCGCCGGTGCGGGCGACGGCGACGCGGGGGCCGCCGAGGCGCGTACCGTCACCGGTGAGACGGTGACGACGCAGTACGGGCCGGTCCAGGTGCGGATCACCGTCGAGGGCGGGAAGATCACGGCCGCGGAGGCCGTGCAGGCGCCGAGCGGCGGGCAGAGCACCCAGATCAACGGCAACGCCGTGCCGAAGCTCAACGCCGCCGCCGTGGCGGCCGGCAGCGCCGACATCGACGCGGTCTCCGGCGCCACCTACACCAGCAACGGCTACAAGCAGTCGCTCCAGTCGGCGCTGGACCAGGCCGGTGGCTGAGACCGTGGCCGAACCGGCGAAGGCTCCCGCCGCGGTGCGTCATGTGGAGGAGGTCATGGGGACCGTCTTCTCCTTCGACGTCCGCGGCGGGGATCCGGACGCGGTGCGGGCGGCGCTCTCCGAGGCCGTGGCCGGGCTGCACCGGGTGGACGAGGTGTTCAGCACCTACCGGGACGACAGCGAGATCTCCCGGCTGGGCCGCGGGGAGCTGACGGTCGCGGAGTGCGCGCCCGAGGTGGCCGCGGTGCTGGAGCTGGGCGAGGAGGCGGCCCGGCTGAGCGACGGGTGGTTCAGCACCTCGTACGAGGGGCGGCTGGACCCGACCGGGATCGTGAAGGGGTGGGCCGTCGAGCGGGCGGCGCGGCTGCTGGAGCGGGCCGGGGCGAGCGGGGTGAGCGTCAACGGCGGGGGCGATGTGCAGCTGCTGGGCGTGCCCGGCGGCGACCGGCCCTGGCGGGTGGGCGTGTCGGATCCGCTGCGGCCCGGCGGGCTGGCGGCGGTGATCTCGGCGGCCGGTACCTCGGAGCTGGCGGTGGCGACGTCCGGGACGGCGGAGCGCGGGGCGCACATCGTCGACCCGCGCACGGGCCGCTCCGCGGTGACGGACCTGGTCGCGGTGACCGTGGTGGCCCCGGGCGTGACCTGGGCCGACTGCTGGGCGACGGCAGCCTTCGCGATGGGCTCGCGGGACGGACTGCGCTGGCTGGAGTCCCTCCCGGACGTGGAGGCCCTCCTCATCACGGCGGGCGACGAGGTCCGCTGCACGGGCGGCCTGGCGGCCCGCCTCGGCTGACCGCGGCGCGGCCGGCCGACGTGACTACTCGGCGAACAGACCCGGCCGCCAGGGGGCTACTGCCCGAGCGCCCTCGACTGACACGGGCCCGGCCGGACCATCCGCTCCGACGACCCCCGGGCCTCTTGGGCGGCCGGACTCAGAGCTCCGAACAAAAGTGGGGTCCGATCAGCGGGCGGTGTCCGGTGCGTGCGATCGCAAGGCGCCGAAAGGCCCTGGTAGCGGAGCTACCAGGG